>JBBRDP010000005.1:0-46855 GCA_038203795.1 Gemmatimonadales bacterium | reverse complement strand
GACGCCACTGAGGTGCAGGTCCGGTCCGCGGCGAAAGGTGGAGTTGTCGAGCAGCCGCTTGAGATCGCGTCCCCGCACCTGAGTGCGGACCAACTGATTCGCGAAGGGGACAATCTCATGCAGCGCAC
This sequence comes from Gemmatimonadales bacterium, assembly GCA_038203795.1. GTDB lineage: Bacteria > Gemmatimonadota > Gemmatimonadetes > Gemmatimonadales > Gemmatimonadaceae > JAABRT01. The sequence continues at coordinate 46,727 of JBBRDP010000005.1, read as the reverse complement.
CCATGGTGGCGGGTCCGGCCGACAGATTCGCACGAATGCCACCGTTGTTCCACATGCCGATGTCACCACGCCCGACGACGCGCAAGGCGTCCGCGATGAGTCGCCCCAACCCGTATTCTGCGCCCTCTCGGCGCAGATCCGTGGCGATTGTGGCCACCGTCTCCGATAGACGCGGGCCAACCTCCGCCAACGAACGCTCGACGATGCGCACCGCCGCCGGATCGGCTCCGGTTGTTGAGTCGCCGAATACGTCGCGTACGGCCGTACGCGCCACGCGGTCATCGCCGCTGACCGGGAGATCGGTCACGGAAATCGCCCGCCCATTGGAGGACGCCTGCACAACCGGCACCCCGTTTATCCGCGCGTTGAAGACCGTGTGCGAGTGTCCGGCCACGACGAGATCCGGTCGCGCCGACAGCGCACGCACAAACTCGAACACGCTGCCCGAGCACGCATCCGGCGCATCGTCGCGGCAGCGTCCGCCGTCGTGAATCACCACGATCACGAGCTCCGCGCCGCGCGCGCGCAGTGACCGAATGTGTTCGCTCACCACCGGCGCCGGATCGAGAAACGTGAGATCGTTCACATGAATTGCCTTGGTGCTCCCCGACGTGTGCGTGCCCGCAGCGCCCACGATGCCCACCTTCACGCCGGCACGCTCCACGATGGTGTCGGCGCGCACCCAATTCGGACGACGTCCATCCAGCCCGCGCACGTTTGCCCCGAGCATCGCAAATTGCATCTCGCGAAATCGCGCGTACATCGTGTCACGGCCGTAGTCAAACTCGTGATTGCCGAGCGCGGCGGCGGCGAATCCGAGGGTGTTCATGAGTTGTACCATGGGTCGCCCGTACTGCCAATCCGAGCCGGGGGTGCCGGTAAACATGTCACCACCATCGAGCAACAGCAGTTCACAGTTGCCGGTGCATTCGGCACGCGCGCGATTGATCGCGGCCGACAATGGAATGGCGCCGCCGCGCAACACGCCCTGCGCATCGGGGCGCGGCCTGTGGGTGCCGTGGAGATCGTTGGTGGATACCACACGCACCACGCGCTCGACGACCGGCACTCGGGGTACTTGCGGCCCTTGCGGCACTCGCGGTAATTGCGGCCCTTGCGGCCCTTGCGGCCTTTGCGGCGCTTGCGGCAGCGTGGCGGCGAGCCCAAGCGACACGGCGGAGCGTGGTGCCAAACGCCAGTTCTGTTGGGCATACACACGCGGGTCGAGCGTTCCCGCGCGGCGGACTTCGTCAACGAGCAGGTCGCGAATATCGCGCCCGTCATCGTACACCGTACGCGCACCGGTCAACATGGTGAAGCCACCACCACCTTCGGCGCGATAGTTGTTGAGCGCCAGGGTGAACGAATCGGTGGCCGCAATGTCGCGTCCGTTCCAGCGGAGCGTCGTCACGCGCTGCCCGACTGGCCGTGTGAGATCAAGCACGTACTCAGCACCCGACAAGATCTCGAAGTTGTATCCCGGCACCTCGGTATCCACGACGCCGCCGCTCGGCGCGGTGCTGTCGGCGCGTAGCGTGCGATAGTAGCGCGCCGAATGTTCCAGGTACGCGCGCAACTGCGCTCCGCTGATACGAACCGCGCGCAGCGTGTTGTCGTACGGATACAACTGCGCCAGCTGCGCCATGGTGATCGGCCCGGGCTCGAACGCCGCGTCGAGCGAAAACGCTGCGGTCGCGGCCAAATCGGCACCGGCGGTGCGACGCATGACGTCCAGCATGAAGTCAATGATCGGCACATCGGCGACACGCGCACTGTCGGACCGCCACGATGTGTTCGTACGGCCCAACGGTTCCTTCACCCAACGCACGGTGCGCTCATGCGCGTCGAGCGTCGCGGCAATCACGGTTGGCGATTCGCGCACGTCGTTGAGCTTGATCGATTCGCCGCGACGCGAATCGATGCGCCAGCGTCCATCCACACGCGTTGCACCAAAGCGCGCCACGGCGACGCTCCCCGCCCAATGACGTGGCTGCACGATGAGCGTGTTCCCCACCAATGAGTCTACCACTTCGCGGTGTGAATGTCCGAGCACCACGAGATCAACGCCCGGCACGTCGGTGGCGACCGCGCCAGCCGCGTTCTCCGGCCCGGCGCCGCTGGAGATTTGATCGTAGCTCGACGGGCCGCCCAGCCCGCTGTGCAGCACCACGACCACGAGATCATGCGTCGCACGCACGCGAGCCACCGCTTCGCGCACATACGGTACAATGTCTCGAATCGTGAGGCCCTCCTGCGATAGATTAGCGCGGTCCCACACCATGGAGCCGGGTGTGGTTGCGCCGATGATCGCAATACGCAGACCACTGCGCACTACAGTTACCGCCCCCGGATATCTTGGCGCGCCATCGCGTGCCACCACGTTCCCAGCCAGAAAGGGAAAGTTCGCCTGCTTCATCGCGCGCTCCCATGTGGGAACGCCGTAGTTGAACTCATGGTTGCCGATCGTGGCCGCGTCATACTGCAGCACGTTCATGGCGGCGATCACCGGGTGCACGACCTGTGGCTCCACCCGCGCCGCCACGTAGGTCAGCGGATTGCCCTGCAAGAGGTCTCCGGCATCGACCAACACCACCTGACCGGGATGCGCCGTTCGCAGCGAGTCCACCACCGTGGCCGCACGCGCGAGCCCGCGGGCGGAGTCCACGCGGTCCGTCTGGTAGTCCCAACCGCGCAATCGACCGTGCACGTCGGTGGTGGCGGCGATGAGCAGCTCGGTGCGCGCGCCGTCGGGCGCTGCCGAGGGGGTGGGCGAAGCGGACGGGGGCGGAGCGGCGGTGGGGGCACAGGCCAGCGCCAGCAGGGCAGCGAGCAGGACGGGCCCGATCAGCGCGCCACGTCGGAACGGTCGATTGAGTTCACGCATACAGAAAGGGTAGTCCAGATCAGGGGGCGCAGGGAGAGCGCGGGCACCCTGTTGCTTCACTCCGGCTGTGTAACGAGGTTTCAGCGTCCAGGGGTCCCGTCGCTGGTTCGCCGGTGTCCCCAGCCGCCACGCCAATGCGTCGATACGCAACCGTGACGCAATCGTCGCCGGTCTGACACGGCTTCCCCGCAGCCTTCCCATTGTGTCGCGTTCGAAACGAGACAGTCATCCGTGAGACCGCTTATCATCGGGATTGCTGGCGGTACGGGATCCGGAAAATCCACCGTGGCACGCAAGGTGGCCGAAGCGCTTGGCGAGGCGTCGGTCGCGTTCATCGAAATGGATTCGTACTACCGGGACTTCTCGCATCTTCCTCGGCACGAGTTGCACCATCACGTGAACTGGGACCACCCCGACGCGTTTGACGTGGAGTTACTCGCTTCCCAGCTGGAGGCGTTGGCTCGCGGCGAATCGATCGAGGCCCCGGTCTACGAGTTCGCGACGCACTCGCGAAGCGTCCAGGTGCGGCGGGTGAATCCAACGGATGTCATCGTGATTGATGGCATTCTGCTGCTCGCCGACGAGCGCCTGCGGACAATTTGTGATGTGAAAGTGTTCGTGGATGCCGATCCGGACATCCGCCTCATCCGGCGGATTCGCCGTGATATGGCCACCCGCGGGCGGTCGCTCGACTCGGTCCTCGATCAATATCTGTCCACGGTCCAACCGATGCATCTGCAGTTCGTCGAACCGAGCAAGCGCTACGCGGACGTTATCGTCCCGCGCGGCGGCAGCAATACCATCGCGATTGAAATGCTGGTCGCGAAGATTCAGCGTCGCCTGAGCCATCGCGTGCACGCGACGCGCGCATGAATCCACCACCGGCTCTGACCGAACGCGTACTGGTGGTGGACGACGAACCGGAAATCGTCGCGTTGGTGGCGTATCATCTGGCGAAGGCCGGCTATCGCGTGGCGACCGCCGCTGCGGGGCACGACGCGATCGACCTCGCACGGCGCGAACGGCCGGCGCTGATCGTCCTCGACCTCATGTTGCCGGGCATGTCGGGGTTTGAGGTGCTCGAAGTGCTCCGCGCCGACGACACCACGCGCGATGTTGCCGTGCTCATGCTGACTGCTCGGCGAGAAGAGGTCGATCGCATCCGCGGACTGTCACTCGGTGCCGATGACTACCTCACCAAGCCGTTTTCACCGCAGGAACTGGTGCTGCGCGTCGCGGCGATTCTTCGCCGGGTATCGCAACCGCAGACCACCAGTGCCGATGTGCTGGTGGTCGGCCCGCTCAGGATTGACCGGTCGGCGCTGACCGTGCAGGTGGATGAACAAGCCATCGAACTCACGGCCACGGAATACAAACTGCTGTTGACACTCGCGGAGCGTCGCGGTCGCGTGCAGGGACGCGGACATCTGTTGGAAACCGTGTGGGAAGCCGCGCCCGATATTCAGACGCGCACCGTCGATATGCATGTGCAGCGGCTGCGCTCCAAACTGGGTGCCGCAGGCGATCTGATCGAAACAGTACGCGGCTTCGGGTACCGACTGCGGTCGTCGCAGGCACGCGGCGCGTGAACGCGTCCCACGCTCCGCGCGCGTGCGGCTGACACACCGACTCGCCCTGTACACGGCGCTTCTCACCACTGCGGTCGTGCTGGTGCTGGGCGTCGCGATGGAGCGGCGTGTGACGGAGCGCATGCGCGTGGCGGATCAGCAGGATCCCGCGCGCTCGTCACGCGATACGTTACAGCGCGTTCGTGGAGATCTCGTGGTCGCGGGAGCGATTGTCTTGCTGCTGGGCATCGTGGCCGCGACCCTGACGGCGCGCTACGTCGCGCGACCGATCGAAGAGTTGCGCGATGATGCACGCACGCTCGCGGAGGGCGGCATGCTGCGACGGTCGACGCCCCTCGGCGCTGGCGAAGTGGCCGACGTGTCGGACGCGCTGCGGCGGATCACGGCGCAGTCCGCCACGCGCCTCGAAGCACTCCGAACAGAAGAAGCGTTGCTTGTTGCGCTCACCGAGTCGTTGAATGAAGGCGTCATCGCTGTTGATGCCCGGCAGCGTGTGGTGCGCATCAATCAAACGGCGCGTCACATATTGCGATTGAACGAACCCGTGCCTTTCCCCGCCGACTACTTGCCGCGCGATCGTACGATGCGCGACGCCTTGTCGGCGGTGCTGCGCGGTGAAGACGCGCTGCCGTCGGAAGTTCGGGTGGATGAGCGTACCCTCTCGCTCACGGCGCGCCCGCTTCCCGATGGTGGGGCCATTCTCGCGCTGTATGATCTCACACCGTTCCGGCGCCTCGAGGCCGTGCGGCGCGACTTCGTCGCCAACGTGTCGCATGAATTGCGCACACCGCTCACGATCATTGCCGGCTTTGTCGAAACCTTGGCCGACGATGAGTTGCCCGCCGATCTGCGTCGTCAGTTTCTTGGCATGACGGCCGCGAACGTGGGGCGCATGCAGCGCATTGTCGACGACCTGCTCGACCTCTCGCGTATTGAATCCGGTGGATGGCTTCCGAATCCCGGCGAACTTGACGTGCGCGCCCTCACCTCGGAGATCGCGTCGCCGCTGCGCGATCAGGCGACGGCAAAAGGGGTGGCGCTTGAGGTCACGATTGGCGCCGACATCCGCACTGTCTACGCCGATCCTACCGCCGCTCGCCAGATCCTCGCGAATCTCACCGAAAACGCGTTGCGTCACACGGCGAGTGGCACGGTGACGCTGTTCGCCACGCGTGACAACGACGGGATCTGGTTGGGCGTGCGCGACACGGGCTCAGGAATTCCCGAGGCGCACTTACCGCGTATCTTCGAGCGCTTCTATCGCGCCGACCCAGGGCGTTCGCGCGAGGCCGGCGGCACGGGACTCGGCTTGGCCATTGTGCGCCATCTGGCGGAGGCGCACGGTGGGCGGGTTCGAGCGCAGAGCACGGTGGGTTCGGGCACCACGATTGCGGCGCTGTTTCCGGTGGCCGGCGAGTGCTCGGGTGACTGAGCGGCACCGTCGATCAGATCGGCCATCCGCCCGCCCCCGTCACCGCTTCGCCGGCCACGCCCGCGCGATCAGACGCGGCAGCAACGACGCCGCATTTCCCACGAGCGGCACAATGGATGGCCCCGATCGCTGACTTTGCATCGTAGGATTGATCACGATCACCGTGGCACCGTGAGACGCCGCCAACCACGGAAGCGATGCCGCCGGTTCCACAATGTTGCTCGTGCCCACAGAAAGAAACACGTCACACGCGAAGGACGCAGCGCGAGCCCGCGCCAGCGCCGCCTCCGGCAACGATTCGCCGAACCACACGACATCCGGACGCAGCGGCGCACCACAGTGTGCGCACGGCGGTGGGTCCACGGGGCCGGCCTGGCTCGGATCGACGTCCATGGCCAGTGGAGCATCGAACGCCGGTGAACACCCGGCGCTGCAGCGCACGCGCAGCAAGCTGCCGTGCAACGACACCACGTCCTCGTGCCCTGCGGACTCATGCAGTCCATCAACATTCTGCGTCAGCAGCGTACACCGGGGCAGCCGGCGAGCCAGATAGGCCAGCGCGTCGTGCGCCGGATTCGGTTTGGCCGTTCGCACCAGCGCACGCCGCACGGCATACCAGCCCCACACGCGCGCCGGCGCTTCCGCGAACGCTTCAGGCGTCGCGAGCTCCTCCGGCCGGAAGCGCGACCACCAGCCGGACAGCGCGTCCCGAAACGTTGGAATGCCACTTTCCGCCGACACGCCCGCACCAGTGAGGACCGTGACCACCTCCGACGCGCGGAGCATGGCGGCGGCAGACGTCAGCGCCGCGTCGAGATGTGATGACAGCTCGGACACCTGCACGGGCGAGGCGCTGAGGGACACGAGTCGGGCGCGGCTCGGATCGGCGTGCGCCGGATTGGCGTGAGCGGCGCGGGATTGCGTTGGCGGTTTGGTCATGGCTGGCGAAGGTGCAACACACGACGACAACTGGCAACGGGCTGACCGAATTCTCTTGACGCTATCCCGAAATTACACCGAAGCGTCCAGAGCCGCCCGGCGATTCCGTGACACAATCGTTGCCAATCCGTGGACTGTCCGAAACCTGCGTCACGAAGCTTTGGAGAAGCTTGCCGAAGCATCCTCCGGCAAGGGTTGACCCATTCATCCGGGATTGTCGTATGTCGATGCATCGTTCCCTGTTGTTCTCCATCCTGCGACGCGCCAGTGCTGGCTGCGCGCAGGTGACTGTTTTGTATTCGTCTGCTCTGTTGGTTGGCGCGCTGACTCCTGTCGTTGCTACGTCTCAGGAGGCGGCAACGTTCGGCCGCGTCGCCGGTCGCGTCATCGACGCGGAATCCGGGCGGGGTGTGGCGGGCGTCGGTGTGCAAGTGGTCGGTTCGGCGATCGGCGCGATGACGGGCGTTGATGGCAGCTATACGATCCAGCGTGTGCCCTCGGGCACGGTGACGCTGCAACTGCGGCGTATCGGTTACGGCCCAAAAACGCTGACCGGCATTCTGGTGCCGGCCGGTGGTGCGGTTGAGCAGAATGTCACGCTGTCAGCGGCGAACATGGAACTCACCGCCGTGACGGTCTCGGCGGCCGCCGAACGCGGTACGGTCAACGCCGCCCTGAATGCGCAGCGCACCGCGTCAGGCATCGTGAATGCCGTGACGGCGGAGCAGATCGCCAAGAGTCCGGATGGTGATGCCGCGAAAGCGATTCAGCGTGTGAGCGGCGTGACAGTACAGGACGGACGCAGCGTGTTCGTGCGCGGCCTCGGCGAGCGGTACACGGTGACGAACCTCAATGGCACGCGCCTGCCAAGTCCGGAACCGGAAAAGCGCTTCGTGCCGCTCGACATGTTCCCGTCGAACTTGCTGCAGGCGATCAACGTGAGCAAGACGTTTACGCCGGATCTGTCGGGCGATTTCTCCGGCGCGTCGGTGGACATCGTGACCCGTGACTTCCCCGCGCGTCGAGCCGTGACCTTCTCGGCGTCGCTCGGCGGCAATGACCTCGCCACCGGGCGGTCGATTGAGGCCGCGCCGAGTACAGGGAGCGAGTGGCTCGGCTTTGGTGCCGGTACGCGTCCGCTACCCAATGAGCTCGCCTCGGCCAACGCTGTGGGACAATTGACATCGCGTCCACAGATCAATGGGGCAATCAATTCGCTGCGCAACACATGGTCGCCGCTCAAGCAGACGGGCCTGCCGAACGGCTCGTTTGGCGTGTCGGTGGGCGGTCAGGATCCCATGCTCGGCTTGCGCATCGGCTACCTGGCATCGCTGACGTACTCCGCCACGCAGGACATTCGGCAGGACGACTATCAAGCGAACCCGATTCAGCGCGATGGCGTGCCGCAGGTGCTCGAATCGTGGAGTGGTCAGGGCAGCAACCGCGGTGTGTCATGGGGCGGCATGTTCAATCTGAGCAGTCTCGTGTCGCAGAACACGCGCCTCTCGCTCAACAACACGTATACACGCAGCGCCGACAGCGAAGCGCGTCGCTCGGCCGGCGAGTCGTTCGCATTTTCGCAGGCAACGATTGAGCGGCAGACGCTGCGTTATGTGGAACGCGCGATCCGCAGCTCGCAGTTGAAGGGTGAGCATACGCTGGGCTCGCGTCAGCAGCTCGACTGGACGGCATCGACGGCGGGTGTCATACGGAAAGAGCCGGACCGCTCCGATCTCGTGTACGCGCAGTTTGGTGCCGGAGAGCCGTTCGCATGGAGCGACGGAAATCCCGACGTTGCACGACGCACGTTTGGCGACCTCGCGGAGAACAACTGGAGCTTCGGCACCAACTACAAGCTCGCGCTGAGCGACGGCGTCGACGCGCCGACCCTCAAGCTCGGCGGCGTGTATCGCAGCACCGAACGCGACGCGGTCAATCGTCAGTTCAGCATTATCTCGACGTTTGTTCCGCTCGCGGATCGCTCACGCCCGGCCGAAGAACTGTTCGACGGTCGCTTCACCACCGGCGACGACGCGGTGTTCAACATCATCAACGTGGCGGAAGATGGCGTGTACAACGCCACCGAACGTGTGATGGCCGGCTATCTCATGAGCGAGATCCCGTTGGGCGCACGCGTCAAACTCATTGGCGGTGCACGCATTGAGAGCGCCGTGATCGACGTGAACACGTCGCTGTCCAACGGCAATTTCTTCAACTCCGGTCTCAACAACACCGACATTCTGCCGGCGCTCGTCCTCAACATCAAGACGAGCGACATCGGTCAGCTTCGCGCGTCAGCGTCGCAGACGCTCGCGCGTCCCGAGTATCGCGAGCTCTCGCCCGTGCAGTATCTCGAAGTTGTGGGCGGACAGATCACGCGCGGCAACGCAGATCTGGTGCGCACGCTCATTCAGAGTTTCGACCTCAAGTACGAGCTATTTCCGAACTCAGGGGAAGTGCTGAGCATCGGCGCGTTCGTGAAGCGCTTTGACAAGCCGATCGAACGCATCGATTTGTCCTCGGGCGGTCAGCCGATCGTGTCGTTCTTCAATGCCGCCGCCGCCAACAACATTGGCGTGGAACTTGAGGCCCGAAAGGGGTTGGGTGGTCTCGCGCCGGCGTTGGAGCCGATCGCCGTCTTTACCAACGTCACACTCATGCGCAGCGACATTGAAGTGGGCGGCGATGCGTCGGCCAACACCAACGCCAATCGCCCGATGATGGGACAGGCGCCCTGGGTGGTGAACGCGGGTGCGACCTACACCGGACGGTCCAACGGCATGTCCGCGACGCTGCTGTATTCGGCCGTCGGGGAACGCATTTACAGTGCCGGCACGATTCCCTTTCCCGATGTGTACGAGCAGCCGCGCCATCTCGTCGATGTCTCGTTGCGCATGCCGCTCGGCGATCGATGGACGTGGAAGGTTGACGCGCGCAACCTGCTCGACTCGCCGTTTCAGCTGACGCAGGGTCCCGTGACGCGTGAGTCGTTCCGACTTGGCCGCAATATCGCGGCTGGCGTGCAGTGGCGTCGGTGACCTGTTCGTGACCTGCCCGTCGCCGGAGCATGACAGTGTGACGGTAGTCTGACGGTATGGGGGTGTGCCCCCATCCCCTGCTCACTTTCTACACCAAGGATTGCCATGAATTTTCCGCTTAGTCGACGTCTGCTGACGTTCGCAGCTCTTGCGAGTATCGTTGCTGTTGCCGCCTGCGGTGGCGACGATCCCGTCGCGCCGCCGCCACCGGTATTGACGGCACCGACCGGTGTCGCTGGTACGTCGCCGTCGCCCACCAGCATCCGTGTCACGTGGACCCCGGTCACGACGGCCACATCGTATGAAGTCGAGCAGGCGCAGGGCACTGGTGCCTTCGCGTCGGCCGGCACGGCCACGACGGCAGAGCTGGTCGTCACCGGCCTCACTGCTGAAACCGACTACCGCTTTCGCGTACGGGCGATTCGTGCCACGGCGCAGGGTCCCTTCTCGACCGAAGCAACCGTTCGCACATCCAACCGCGCCACGATTCAGGTGACGGCGGACGTCACGACGAACACCACCTGGTCATCGAGCAACATCTACCAGCTCACGCGCATCGTCTCCGTTGCCAACGCCGCAACGCTCACGATCCAGCCCGGCACGCGCATCATCGGCGCGCCGATCACGGCGGGCGTCGCACCCGTGGTGACGGCGCTTATTGTGCTCCGCGGCGCGCGCATCAATGCCGTAGGGACAGCGGCCGCGCCCATTGTGATGACCTCGGCCGCCGCTGACGGTCAGCGCTTCCCGGGTGACTGGGGCGGCTTGATCATCGTGGGCAATGCCTCGTCCAACCGGACGGGTCGCACGGTGGTGGAAGGACCGGCGCCGGCCGATACGATCAGCTGGAACGGTGGCGCGAACGACGCCGACAACTCCGGTGATTATCGGTATGTGCGTGTAGAGTTTGCCGGTGCCGCTGCCATTCTGAACTCCGAGCTCAATGCGTTCTCGATGTACGCCGTGGGTCGCGGCACGCGCATGGAGTTCCTGCAGGCCATCCGTGGTCTCGACGACATGTTCGAGTGGTTCGGTGGCACGGTCGACAGCCGGAACCTCGTGTCGTACGAGTCGGGTGACGATCATTTCGACGCGGCCGAAGGACATCGGGGCCGTCACCAGTTCCTGATCGCGCTGCAGACCGGTCCGCGCGTCTCGCCACGTCCCGGCAATCCGGGTGCACTTTCGTCGGAGCAGAGTGGCTTTGAAGTAGACGGATGCGGAAGCGCCGCCGGCACCTGCGCGCAAGGATTCAACTCGACGCCCTACACCATGCCCGTCTTCGCCAACTTCACCATCGTGGGTCCAGGAGCCGGTGTGTTGCCGGCGCGCCCGAACGGCGACGGCGGCCTTGGTGCGAACCTGCGTCGCGGCACGGGTGGTGTGTGGATGAACGGCGTGCTGGCACGTTGGCCGGAAGCGGCGTTCTCGGTCTTCGAGTCGGAAACGAACACGCGCATCACCGAAGACTCGCTGAACATCCGCAACCTTGTGCTCGCGGACAACCCGCGTGACTACGACGCAGTGGGTGCCACGAATCGATTCGGCACGCAGGATAAGTTCACAAACAACGCGATGCGCTCGTCGACCGCTGCGGCACACACGCTGTTCACAAACGTGCCGGCCGCTGCCACGACCATCGCCAACGGATTCGCCTTCGATTGGCGTCCGGCTGCCGGTTCGATTCTCGCCACCGGTGGTACCGGTACCACGTTGCCCGGTCGCATCCCAACGCGCGTGACGAACTACTTCGGCGGCACGATGGCCGGCACCACATATGTTGGCGCGGTGGATCCGGCATCCGCAACGCCGTGGACCGCTGGCTGGACCACGTACTACCGGAACTGAGTTCGCGTATCTTGATCGGGGGCCGGACTCGCGCAGCGCGGGTCCGGCCCCTGTGTCTATTTCATGACTGACAAACTCCATGCATAAGTTCGTTCCACTTGCACCGCGTGCAGGCACGCGGAAACGTTGGGCCGCTGTGGCGTGCAGCTGCGCGTTCATGGCATTGGCGTGTGCGGGCGATCCCGACGCGGCGCGACGCGCGACCGCACTCGCCACGGACACGACGACCCTCGATTCCGGCGCCGTGCGTCAGCCGATTCCAGTTGGCGTTGATCCGGCCATGGTTGAATGGCGATCCGATGGCGCGTTGATTGCGTCGCGCGACTCGCTGCTGAATACCCCCGGATACGTGATCGACAGTGTGTTTCCGCCGGAGGAAGCGCTGCGTCGCTTTCAAGCCGAGGCAGGCGGAGTTGCGCCGAACGCGCTGTCTGCCGGGTCCGCGTCAATCGACGCGCTGCTGCGCCGCTATTGGGCCACGCTCGTGCGCGGCGACTCGATGGCACTGCGACCGCTGGTCGTGTCAAAGCCGGAGTTCGCCTATCTCTACTTCCCTGAGAGTTCGGAACCGGCCACTGGCATGCAACCGCACGTCTCGTGGCTGCTGCTCTCGAACAACAGTGGTCGAGGACTGGCTCGCGCACTCGCGCGCGCCGCCGGTGCGGATTCATCAGTCGTTGGCGTCACGTGTATTGACCGTCTCATTCTGGCTGGTCGCAATACAGTCCATGGTCCATGCGGCATCGTGCAGCGCGGCGAAGCAAAACGCGATACGATCTGGCTCACGAATCACATCATCGAACGAGGTGGCGTGTTTAAGCTCATGAGCTTCTCCAACGAGTTATGACGCTTCCAGACATGCGTGCACGCGCGATCCTTGTCGTGATCACTTTCGCCACGCTCGCGGCGTGTGCGGGGCGCGACCGGCCCGCAGCGGGCGACATGACGGTCGATTTGCTTGGGGCCGGTGCCACGTTTCCCTATCCGCTCTACGCGCGGTGGTTCAACCAGTATGCCGCCGACAGCGGTGTCCGCATCAACTACGAATCAATCGGCTCCGGTGGTGGTATCGATCGGCTCATCGGGGGCACGGTAGATTTCGCCGCGACCGATGTGCCGATGTCGGATGCCGAGATAGCCCGCGTGCGCGGTGCACGTGTGTTGCACATTCCCATGGTACTCGGCTCGGTAGCGCTGACATACAACCTTCCAGTGCTCGAAAGGCCGCTTCGGCTCACCCCCGACGTCATCGCGTCCGTATTTCTCGGCGAGATCACGCGCTGGAACGATCAACGCCTGCAGGCGATCAACACGGGTGTTCTTCTTCCGGACGAGCCACTACGCGTGGTGCATCGTCTCGACGACAGTGGCACGTCGTACATTGTCTCCGACTATCTCTCCACGGTCAGCGCGTCCTGGTTGGCCGGACCCGGTCGCGGCAAGCACGTTGCGTGGCCGGTGGGTACGGGCGCGCGCGGGAACGAGGGCGTAGCGGCGCAGGTGAAGCAAACCATCGGCGCCATTGGGTTTGTCGAGTCATCGTACGCGCGTTTCAACCGCTTGCCGACGGCGCGCGTGCGCAATGCGGCGGGTCGATTCATCGCGCCCGCAGCGTTCGAGGTGGCGGCGGCTGCCGTCAGCGCACTCGACACGGTTCGCGGACCGGCGGATCTGCGCGTGTCCATTGTGAATGCACCGGGCGCTCAAGCGTATCCCATCGCGTCATTCTCGTGGCTGCTCGTTGCGCCCGAGGCCATCGGTCCGGCGAAATACGCGCAACTCTTGCGCTTTGTGGAGTGGGCAACGCGCGACGGGGAGCAGCTGGCGCGCGAACTCGGCTATGAGCCAATTCCGACGACATTGGCTGAGCATGTGTTGCGCTCGCTTCCCGCAGACGCAGCAATCCACGATCGCCTCAACCAGTGAAGCAGACGGCGCATGTCCCGCTGGCGGGAACACTGGCGCTGAGGGTCCGTCTGTCGCATCATGCACGCATGAAGCTTCTGCGTCCGAACGCCCGCCCGTCATGAGCGACCTGCCCGTCCCGGCGCAACGTATCGCCGCGATCGACATCGGGTCGAACTCCATCCGGCAGATTGTGGCCGACGTCTCGGCGTCCGGACACATCCGGGCAGTCGACGAGATGAAGGCCATGCCGCGGCTTGGCGAAGGGCTCGAATCGAGTGGCGCGCTCGGGCGAACCGCCATCGACACCGGCGTGGCGTCGGTGCTGCGCATGGTGACGCTGGCCCGGAAACTCGGCGCCGAACGCATTGAGATCGTGGCCACCAGCGCGGTGCGCGACGCCTCGAACGCGGCCGATTTCACCGGCGCAATCTTCGAAGAAACGGGAATCCCGGTACGCGTGCTCAGTGGCGAAGAAGAAGCGCTGCTCGGTTTTCGCAGCGCGCTGGCGCACTTCGAACTCGGCTCGGGGCGGTCGCTCGTGATGGACATCGGCGGCGGTTCGCTGGAACTCGTGCTCGCGAAAGATGGACTCATCGAACGGGTCGCCTCGCTGCCGTACGGTGCCGTGCGACTCACCGAACGGTTTCTGCACCCGGAGATTCGTCCGCGGGCCGTACGCGAGCTGCGCGCGCACGTGAAAGACGGCCTGCGCCGCGCCATGCCGGTAAAAGATTGGCGTGGCGCACAGGTCATTGGATCTGGCGGCACCTTCACGAACCTCGCCGGCATCGTGCTCAGTCGCGCCGGCGTCACCGCGCGTTCGACGCACGGCACGCGCATTACGCGCGTGGAGCTCGAGCACGTGCTCGACTGGCTGCAACGCCTGTCCCCCGAAGAACGTTCGGCGGTTCCCGGATTGAATCCGGCCCGCTCCGATATCATCGTGGCCGGACTCGCCGTGGCGGCCGAAGTGCTCGCCCGATTCGATCCGCGCGACCTGCTCGTGTCCGGGTACGGCATTCGCGAAGGCCTGCTGTTGGAGTCCGCACGCGTCATGCCGGTCATCGCCGATCCGGGCGACGCGCGCGAGCGGTCCGTACTCGCGTTCGCGGAGCGGTGTCACTACGAGGTCCCGCACGCGCAGCAGGTGCGACGACTGGCCATGCAACTGTTCGACGCGCTGGCGCCGCGTCTGCGTCTCACCGCAGTAGATCGACAAATTCTCGCCGACGCCGCGCTGCTGCACGATGTGGGGTACCACATCAATTACGAGAAGCATCACAAGCATTCGTTTCATCTGATTTCACACGCGGAACTGCTGGGCATGACGCCGGCCGAACAGATCGCGATTGCACATGTCGCGCGCTATCATCGTGGCGCGGTGCCCAAACGCAAACATCGCAGCTTTGCGCAGCTCGATCGTGTGTTGCGCACGCGCATCGTAAAACTCTCAGCGCTGCTGCGGTTCGCCGACGGCTTTGATCGAGGGCACGTGGGCGCCGTTGGACAGCTCGATGTGCGCTGGACAGACGAGGCCATTCAGGTGCGCGCCATTCCAGCGGAGGGCGCGATGTCGGTACGCCTGGAACTGTGGGGCGCCAGCCGTAAACGTGGACTGCTCGAAACGATCGCCGGACATCCGGTTGAAGTGATCGCGCCGGATGGAACCGTCATGGTGACCGCCGACGACGAAGGCGAGTAGCAAGGTTCAGCCGCCTTTGAGACGACCGGCGCGTGCCTTGCCGCTCTTCTTGCGCGCGCCGCCACCGCCGTCCCGTACCTCACTCGACGGCTCACTGGCCGGAAACGGAACCCCAGCCGATCCGCCGACATCCCCATCCAGCCCCCACGGATCACGCATGAGCTTGATCTGTGTCGAACGCTCGGGCTCATCACCCGGCATCTGTCGCTCGTATCGTCCGTTCGCCTGCAACACCCACGACTGCCGATTGTCGCGCAAGCAGGTCTCGATGACGCCGTGAATTCGCCGATGGAGCGTCGGGTCTTCGATCGGCACCATGACTTCCACACGACGATCAAGATTGCGCGGCATCCAGTCGGCCGAGCCGATATAGTACTCGGGTTGTCCGGCGTTGTCGAAGTACAGCACACGCGAGTGCTCAAGAAACCGGCCGATAATCGAGCGCACGCGAATGGTCTCGCTGATGCCGGGCAGTCCCGGTTGCAGACAGCAAATGCCACGGAGAATCAGATCGATCTCCACGCCGGCCTGCGAGGCGGCGTACAGTGCGGCGATGATTTCTGCGTCGACCAGGGCGTTCATTTTCGCAACAAGTCGCCCGCCCCGTCCGGCTTTCGCGTGCGCCGCCTCACGGGCAATCAACTCGAGCACGCGCTCGCGCAAATTTGCCGGGGCCACCAGCAGTTTGCGATAGAACTTCTGACGTGACACGCCCGTCAGCGAGTTGAACAGATCGCTGAGATCCGCGCCGATGGATGGATTGCAGGTAAACAATCCCATGTCCGTGTATAACCTGGCCGTCTTCGAGTTGTAGTTGCCGGTGCCGATGTGGACGTAGCGGCGAATGCCATCGGTGTCGCGCCGCACCACGAGCACCGTCTTCGCATGTGTCTTGAGCCCGGGCAATCCGTAGGCGACGTGAATGCCGTAGCTCTCGAGCGTGCGCGCCCACGCAATGTTGTTCTGCTCATCAAAGCGCGCCTGCAGTTCGATCAGCACCGCGACCTGCTTGCCGAACTGCGCCGCTTCCGTGAGCGCGCGCACGATTGCCGTGTCACCGCTTGTCCGGTAGAGCGTGAGCTTGATGGCAAGCACCTGCGGATCTGACGCAGCCGCCTCCAGAAACTGCTCCACCGTGGCACCGAACGATTCGTACGGATGATGCACGAGCAGATCGCGCTCACGAATCACGTCAAAAATCGACCGACCATCGCGCAGACGTGCTGGCACACGCGGCGTGAACGGCGTGTCGCGCAACTCCGGAATATCAAGACCAGCAAACATCATGAAGTCGCCGAGCTCGAGCAGTTCGTCGGTCATGTCGACATCATGCTCGGTCAGCGGCGCGATCTCCTGCTGCTCGGATGCCCCAAGCTCTTCCAGCAGCAGCGACCGGATGCCATCCGGCATGCCGCGCTGCACTTCAAGTCGCACGACCTCGCCGAAGCGGCGCTGAAACACTTGCTGCTCGATGCTCGCGAGATAGTCTTCCGGTTGCTCCATCTGTCCCAGATCGAGATCCGAATAGCGTGTGATGCGGAAGGTGTACCATCGCAGCACTTCCATGCCCGGGAAAAGCGCCGAGAGATTGGCACCGATCACTTCTTCGAGCGGCACAAAATGGTGCGTGCGCCCCACGGGCACCCAACGCGGCAACGACCGCGGCACTTTCACGCGCGCGAAGTGCTCGGCTCCGGTGACCGGATCGCGCACTTCCACGGCCAGCGAGAGCGAAAGATTCGAGATATAGGGAAACGGATGCCCCGGATCGACGGCCAGCGGCGTGAGTACCGGAAATACCTGTGATTCGAAGTAGCGATCGACGGCCGACCATTCAGGCGCCGTCAGGTCGTTCATGCCGACCACGCGAACGCCATGCTCCACCAAGGCCGGCAACAGCTCATCGCGCAGCAGCGTGCGTCGCACTTCCAGCAGTTCCGCGACGCGCGCACTGATCGCTACGAGCTGCTCGGCCGGCGGCATGGGGTCCGGAGACTCCGCCGGCGCGCCCGCCGCCACGCGGCGCCGCAGGCCGGCTACACGCACCATGTAGAACTCGTCGAGATTCGTGCTGAAAATCGCGACGAACTTGAGCCGTTCAAGCAATGGCACCCGAGGGTCCTTGGCTTCCGCCAGGACACGTCCGTTGAAGTCCAGCCAGCTCAGCTCGCGATTGAGGTACGGCGTGGCGGCGGCGTCAGCCATGGGCTGCCTCGGCGCGTCCACGACCTGACCGGGTCGTGCCGGCGTCCGCGATTCGTTTGCGTTCCACGTCGTACTCTCCACCAGGTCGTCTCCGCCGTTCTAACGGCACTCATGCACGCGGCTATACCCTAGATATAGCGCGGCCGGTCTCGACTCCGAAATCCGTGTGTTCGACCCGCCAGGCCATCACGCCGTCACAATCGTTCGGGAGCAAACGGACCAGGAGTCATCTCACGATCCAAGTTGATGTGAATACGTACGTTCAGGCTGGTGGGATGCCCCCTTGAGGGGAGAGATTACCCGTTCGTTACATCCGGGGTCGGCCACTGCGAGTTGGGTCGGCGATATTTGGAGGTGTCTTCGTGTGGTTGCTCGATCGTGGCTTCGGCGCGTTCGACGAGTTTCTTTCGATCTCTCATGAATTTCCGCACCGCTCGACAATCGATGGGCGCAACGTGTTCGCGGCGCTCGCGTGTGCCGTCGTGGGACGGCTCAGGTGCCGCCCGGTGGCGTGTGGTCGCATTGGCGCTTCTGACCTCGACCCTGGTCGCGTGCGGGCCTGGCTCGGCCAGCTACACCGTGTCCGTGGACGGATCCAGCACGGTGTACCCGATCACCGAAGCGATGGCCGAGGAGTTCGGCATCGCGAGCACCGAGAAGGTGAACGTCACGATCGCGACCTCTGGCACGGGCGGCGGGTTCAAGGCTTTTTGCGCTGGCGAGCGCGACATCAGCAATGCGTCGCGCCACATCAAGAAAAACGAGCAGGAGCTGTGCACGCAGAACGGCGTGGAGTTCGTGGAGTTCAATATTGCGATTGACGGACTGACGGTGGCCGTGAATCCGGCCAATACGTTTGTGGAATGCCTCACGGTCGCGGAGCTCGAGCAAATCTGGCGTCCCGGCAGCACGGTGAGCCGGTGGTCTGAGGTGCGCCCCGAATGGCCCGGCGAACCGATCAGACTGTACGGTGCCGGCACCAACTCGGGCACGTTTGATTATTTCACGGAAGCCATCATGGGCCGTGTCGGCGCGATCCGCGACGATTTTTCGGCGAGTGAGGACGACAACGTGCTCGTGCAGGGTGTCGAAGGCGACCGCAACGCGCTCGGATTCTTCGGGTACGCGTACTACGCCGAAAACACGTCACGCATCAAGAGTGTGGCGGTGGATCCCGGCAGCGGCTGCGTATCGCCAACGCCGGCGTCCATCCAGTCGGGAACGTACGCACCGCTTGCGCGACCGCTGCTGATCTACGTCAGTCACAAGGCGTTGTCGCGCTCGGTGGTGCGGGATTTTGTGCGCTTCTACTTGGAGCATGCGATCAAGTACGTACCGGAAACTGGATACGTGCCGTTGCCGGCCGATGTGTATACGAAGCATCTCGAGACACTCGCGCAATTTGAATCGGCTGACTCGGTAACACCGGCGGCGCCATGACGGTACCGCGCGCGCCTCTCCCCACGCCAGCGCACGATGCCCGCAGCTGGGGCGAGATCGGCCTGGAGCGCCGACATGCCAATGAACGTCGCATCCGGTTTCTGCTCGTCGGTGCCAGCGCCGTCTCCATTCTCACCACGATCGGCATTGTCGCGGTACTCGTGTTTGAGTCGATTGGATTTTTTGCAGAAGTCTCGCCATGGGAATTTTTAACGGGCACGCGATGGACACCGCTCTTTGAGAGCAAGAGCTTTGGCGTGCTGCCGCTGCTCATGGGTTCGCTGCTCGTGGCCGGCGGCGCGGCCCTCGTGGCCCTGCCGATTGGACTGGCCAGTGCGATTTATCTCAGCGAATACGCGCGCGATGGCGTCCGTCGCGTGCTCAAGCCCGTCCTCGAGGTGTTGGCCGGTATCCCCACGGTGGTCTATGGATATTTCGCGCTGCTGTATGTCACACCGCTGCTACGCACGGTCTGGCCGGACGCGGACATCTTCAACGCCGCGAGTGCCTGCATCGTGATGGGCATCATGATCGTGCCAATGGTGTCATCGCTGTCGGAAGACGCGATGAGCGCCGTCCCGCGATCGCTGCGCGAAGGTGCGTACGCGTTGGGTGCCACCCGCTTTGAAGTGGCCACGCGCACCGTGGTACCGGCCGCGCTGTCGGGCATCATCGCCTCATTTCTGCTGGCAATTTCGCGGGCCATCGGCGAAACGATGATCGTGACGATCGCTGCCGGCGCGACACCGAACATGACGATGAACCCGCTCCGCAGTGTGCAAACGATGACGGCCTATATCGCACAAACGAGTATGGGTGAGTTGCCACACGGCACCGTGGAATATCGCACCATTTTTGCGGTGGGTCTCACACTGTTCTTTGTGACCTTGTTGGTGAATATCGTCAGCGGCGTCGTGCTGCGGCGCTACCGGGAGGTCTACGAATGACGGAGCCAGCCAACGACGGCGTGGTGGTGCCAGCCGGTTCGTCTGCGCTCGGCGAAGGTCGACCGGCGACGCAGTTTGTGCGACCCACGTTTGCCGGATTGCGTCCGCCCTCCGCCAACATCGCGAGCTTCGAGGCACCGAACGTCCCACCACATCCCGCTGCGCAACGTGATCCATCACGGTTCGCACCGCGCATCACGCAGCGGAGACTCATCGCGAGTGGCTTCGCTGCACTCTGCCTCTTCGCCACGCTGATCGGTGTGGTCGTGCTGGCCGCGTTACTCTTCGACATTGTGCGCGACGGCGCCGGGAAACTCAACTGGTCGATGCTCACCGGATTCCCGTCGCGCTTTCCGGATCGCGCCGGTATCGGGCCGGCGTTGGCCGGTTCCGCCTGGGTGCTCTTGCTCACCGCGCTGCTCGCCTTCCCGCTCGGCGTGGGTACGGCGATCTGGCTCGAAGAGTACGCGCCTAGAAATCGCTGGCGTCGCCTCATCGAGATGAACATCGCAAATCTCGCCGGCGTCCCGTCGATTGTGTACGGCATTCTCGGACTGGCCCTGTTCGTGCGCCTCATGGCTTTGGGACGCAGTCTGTTGGCCGCCGGCTTTACGCTCGCGCTGCTCATTCTGCCGGTCATCATCATCGCATCGCAGGAGGCGATCAAAGCCGTGCCTCGCACCATCCGGCTCGGTGCCTACGCGCTCGGCGCCACGCGATGGGAAACGATCAAGCATCAGATTCTGCCGATGGCGCTACCCGGCATCATGACCGGCACCATTCTCGCGCTCTCCCGGGCAATCGGGGAGGCGGCCCCCGTGATTCTCGTGGGTGCGCTCGGATTCGTGGCCTTCATTCCCACGAATCCGTCGGATCAGTATACCGTGTTGCCGTTTCAGATTTTCAACTGGGTGTCTCGGCCACAGACAGCCTTCCACGAAGTCGCAGCCGCAGCCAGCATCGTGCTGCTCGTGCTGCTGCTGAGCATGAGCGCGGTCGCCATCTGGCTGCGCAACAAGTACACGCGGCGGAGTTGACTGCATGAGTGATGCGATTCGGAACCCTGCCGGGCCGATCGAACTGGAAGCGCGCGATTTGTCGGTGCTCTACGGCGAAACCCGTGCGTTGAAATACGTGTCGTTGAGCATTCCCGATCGCAAAGTCGTGGCGTTTATCGGGCCGTCCGGCTGCGGCAAGAGCACCCTGCTGCGCTGCTTCAACCGGATGAACGATCTGATTCCGGACGTGAAGATCGAGGGCGAAGCACTGTTTCAGGGGCGCAACCTGTACGGCGCGGGAGTCGACGCGGTGGATGTGCGACGCCGCATCGGCATGGTGTTTCAGAAACCCAATCCGTTTCCCAAGTCGATCTACGACAACGTGGTGTTCGGACCGAAGATCAACGGCTACAAAGGTGACTTCGGTGAGCTGGTAGAACGCTCGCTGCGGCAGGCGGCGCTCTGGGATGAGGTCAAGGATCGTCTCCAATCCAACGCGCTTGCCCTCTCCGGCGGTCAGCAGCAGCGGCTGTGCATTGCCCGGGCGCTCGCCGTGGAGCCGGAGGTGCTCTTGATGGATGAACCGGCATCGGCGCTCGACCCGATCGCCACGCAAAAAATCGAGGACCTGATCTACGAACTCAAGCAGGACTACACCGTCGTGATCGTCACGCACAACATGCAGCAGGCGGCCCGCGTGTCCGACCATACGGCGTTCCTGTACATGGGCGAAGTGATTGAGTATGGTCCCACCAACGAGCTCTTCACCAACCCGCGTGAAGAGCGGACTGAGGCCTACATCACAGGGAGATTCGGGTGAGTCACCGCCATTTTCAGGATGATCTCGACAAGCTCAATGGCTCCTTGATCCGGATGGCCGGTCTCGCCGAAACGGCGGTCAAAACGGCGGTCGAGGCGCTCACCACGCGAAGCCGTGACATTGCGTACGAAGTCATCGATCAGGATGGCGGCATCGACGCGGCCGAAATGGAAATCGACGATCACGCCGTGAACCTGCTGGCGTTGCAGCAGCCGATGGCGCGCGATCTTCGACTGATCACGATTGCCATGAAAATCGCCAATGATCTGGAGCGCGTTGGCGACCACGCGGTGAACATCGCGGAAACGGTGATCTACATGGTGCAGGGCGCGCACTTCCCCGTGCTGCCCGAAATCGAAGAGATGGCGCGCATTTCCACGAACATGCTGTCCGTGGCCCTCGACTCGTTTATCCGGGGCGACGCCGTCATGGCGCGTACCGTGATCAAGCGGGACGATCGGGTGGACGAGCTGCACGCCAACAACTTCCGCATTCTGCTCACGCACATGATGGAAGACCCCCGCCGCATCGGTGCGGGCATGGATCTGCTGCTTGTGTCGGGCAACCTCGAGCGTATCGCCGACCTGGCCACCAATATCTCGGAAGATGTGGTCTATCTGGTTGAGGGTCGGTCGATCAAGCACCGCTCGGCGGACCGTCGCGATCGCGAAATTGGCGACGCAGCGAACGCTCTGCCGTCGGTCGAGGCAGCCCCTTCGGCCGATCGGGCAGACTAGCGGCACACAATCTGCCAATAAGGCGGTTCGGGGCGGGTCCGCTCCTTGCTCCTATAGTGACGCATGCGGGGGGCTCAGTCAGCCGCCCACTCTTTCCACGTCACCATCGAGGCAAGCATGGCAGATAAGGTGATCGGTATCGACCTCGGCACCACGAATTCCGTGGTGTCAGTGCTGGAGGGCGGCGATCCGGTCGTAATCCCGAACGCTGAGGGCGGTCGTACCACGCCGTCGGTCGTCGGCTTTACGAAAGACGGCGAGCGCCTGGTGGGGCAGATCGCCAAGCGTCAGGCGGTCACGAACCCCACGAATACGATCTTTTCGATCAAGCGCTTCATGGGCCGCAAGATGTCCGAAGTGGCAGACGACAAGAAGCGTGTGCCCTACAAGCTCGCGTCAGGCCCGAACGACATGGTCTCAGTCGACGTGCAGGGCAAGCAATACACGGCGCCCGAAGTGTCGGCCATGATTCTGCAAAAGATGAAGCAGACCGCCGAAGACTATCTTGGCCACTCGGTGACCAAGGCCGTGATCACGGTGCCTGCGTACTTCAACGACGCGCAGCGTCAGGCCACCAAGGACGCCGGCAAGATCGCCGGCCTCGATGTGCTTCGCATCATCAACGAGCCCACGGCCGCAGCACTCGCCTATGGTCTCGACAAGGCAAAGACGAAGGACGAGAAGATCGCCGTGTTCGACCTCGGCGGCGGCACGTACGACATCTCGATCCTTGAGCTCTACGATGTGGACGGTACGCGCCAGTTCGAAGTGAAGTCCACCAACGGTGATACACACCTCGGCGGCGACGACTTCGACGAGCGCGTGATGGACTGGCTCGTCGCCGAGTTCAAGAAGGATCAGGCGATCGACCTGTCCAAGGATCCGATGGCCATTCAGCGACTCAAGGAAGCCGCCGAGAAGGCCAAGATGGAGTTGTCGAGCACCATGAGCACCGACATCAATCTGCCGTTCATCACGGCCGACCAGTCGGGGCCCAAGCATCTCAACTACTCGCTCACGCGTGCCAAGTTCGAGCAGCTGGTCGACGATCTCATCCAACGCACGCTCGAGCCGATGAAGCTCGCACTCAAAGACGCCGGACTGCAGCCGAACGAAGTCGACGAGATCATTCTCGTGGGTGGATCTACGCGCATCCCGAAAATCCAGCAGGTGGTCAAGGATTTCTTCGGCAAGGAGCCCAACAAGGGCGTGAATCCTGACGAAGTCGTGGCCGTTGGTGCGGCGATTCAGGGCGCGGTGCTCACGGGTGAGCAGAAGGACGTGTTGCTGCTCGACGTGACACCGCTGTCGCTCGGCATCGAAACGCTGGGTGGCGTGATGACCGTGCTCATTCCGCGCAACACCACGATCCCAACCAAAAAGGCGGAGACGTTCTCCACTGCTGATGACAACCAGACCACGGTTGAGATTCACGTGCTGCAGGGTGAACGCGAGCTGGCCACGTACAATCGCACCATCGGCAAGTTCCAGCTCACCGGCATTCCGCCTGCCGGACGCGGCTTGCCGCAGGTGGAAGTGGCGTTCGACATCGATGCCAACGGCATTTTGCACGTGACGGCGAAAGACAAGGCCACGGGCAAGGAACAGAAAATCCGCATCGAGTCGTCGAGCGGCTTGTCCGACGGCGATATCGACAAGATGGTCAAGGACGCCGAAAAGAACGCTGCCGAGGACAAGGCGCGCCGCGAGGAAATCGACACGCGGAACCGTCTCGACTCGCAAACGTATGAAGTGGAGAAGAACGTCAAGGAGTGGGGCGACAAGGTGCCGTCCGAACTCAAGACGCGGATCGACACGGCGATCGAAGAGGCGCGCAAGGCGCTTCGCGGCGACGACCTCGCAGCGATTCGTTCGGCGCAGGAAGAGCTCAGTCGAGCGTATTCCGAAGCGGGTCAGGCCTTCTATCAGCAGCAGGCGGCGAGTGCCGGTGCAGAAGCCCCCGCCGACGGAGCCGCTCCCACGTCCGAAGCCAAGGCCGAAGAGGTGGCCGAGGCCGACTACGAGATCGTCGACGAGAAGAAATAGCCGTCCGCGACGCATCAAACGCCCGTCGCCTGAAACAGCGGCGGGCGTTTTGGTGTCTTATCATCAAGGTCGTAAGTATCACTTCGCAGCAACCCAGGACACATCCCATGGCAACATCCAGTACCTCTCGTCGAATTCGACTTTCGCTGGCGGTCACCGCCGCTTTCGCGTGCGGCGTGGTCTTCGCCACTGGTTTGGACCTCACGCGATTCGGATGGGCGCAGAGCGGCCCGTCGGCCGAGCAGACAGTGCTCCGGCCCGTCAGCAGCAGCGTGCCCGAGGGCAACGCATCGATCGCCGATGTCGCCGAGCGCGTGACACCGGCCGTCGTGTCCATTCGGTCCACGCGCGCGGTGCGACCACGACAGAACCGCGGTGCGCCGCCGGGCATGGAAGAGTTTTTGGAGCAGTTCGAGCGGCAGCAGCCGCGCGAGCAGACCGGTGACGGCTCGGGCTTCATCGTGTCAAAGGACGGCTATATCATCACGAACAACCATGTCGTTGCCGACGCCACGGTTATTGAGGTCACGCTCTCTGATCGTCGCCGGTTCAAGGCGCGCATCATTGGCCGCGATGAAACCACCGACGTCGCGGTCATCAAGATCGATGGCGGGGATTTCCCCACCATTCCGTTCGGCGATGACGAGCAGACGCGCATTGGTGAATGGGTGGTGGCGGTTGGCAACCCGCTTGGTCTCGACTTCACGGTCACGGCGGGCATTATCTCATCGAAGAATCGCGGTGCCGAGGTACGTTTGCCGAACGCAGGCGACTTGTCCATCAACGATTTTCTCCAGACCGATGCCGCGATCAATCCGGGCAACTCCGGTGGTCCGCTCATCAATCTTCGGGGCGAGGTCATCGGCGTGAATTCGGCGATCGCCAGCCAGACGGGATTCTATTCGGGCTACGGCTTCGCGATTCCGATCACGCTCGCCAAGGCCGTGATGGAAGATCTCATTCGCGACGGCAAGGTTCGCCTGCCTGTGCTCGGCATCTCCGTTCAAGAAGTTGATGCGGAGGACGCCGGCCTCGCTGGACTCTCGCGCATCACCGGCGTCAAGGTACAAAAAACGAGCCCGGGCGGCGCTGCGGCCAAGGCTGGCATCGAGTCGGGTGACATTGTGATCAGTGTAGCGGGCAAGCCGGTCGACCGGGTGAGCGCGCTGCAGCGCACGGTGCGCAGCAACGATGTGGGCGCCACGATTCCGGTGGAAGTGATGCGTTTTGGCAAGAAGCGCTCCTTTGACGTGACGCTCGAGGCGGCGGCCGACATACCGGAGCTCGCGAGCGCCGAGAACGGCACGGCGCGCCCTGCGCCCACGCCCACGGAACCACCGAAAGATGTGGTGTCGGCTGGGAAGCTTGGCATCACCGTTGAAACACTGACGCCGGAAATGGTCACACGCATGAACCTGTCGGCCAAGAACGGCGTCAAGGTTACCAGCGTAGCATCAGCCGGTGCGGCCTTTGGCAAACTGCTCGCCGAACGTGACGTGATTCTTGAGATTACGTATCCGGGTGATCGTCGCCCGGTGAAGTCGGCGGCGGAACTCAAAGCGCTCATCGAGTCGCTCAAGCCCGGCGACTACGTGGGATTGCACGTCGCCGGCATCTACGCCAACGGTGTGCAGACTCGCGCGGTCACCTTGCAGGTGCCGAAGTAAATCTCGGCGCGAGCGAGATTTGGCGCGGGCTCGGTCTATTCGGATCGGGCCCGCGTTTTTTTCGTCGGCGCGGCGGGTTCGAGTGTGGTGAACCGTCTGGCATTGGGCACCGGGTTTCCTGACGTTATCTTACGCGTAGCCGTGAGCGCTCGTGGCGAAATTGGTAGACGCGCAAGCCTTAGGAGCTTGTAGGGCAACCTGTCCCGGTTCGAGTCCGGGCGAGCGCATGACGAGGCGGTAATCCCCCCGAAAAAGAGCGGTCACCCAAAAGGGGATGATTGAACATTGTCCCGCCCCCGGAATTGATCACACGATCGCGAGCGAAACTCCGATCATGCGACAACTATTCTGACTCATGGGGCTAGCGGGCTGGTTCGGCGAGTAGACGACCGCTGCGGACATCAATCACCTCGACCACGGTGTCATAGAGCTGGTCATAGGCTTGAAGTCAGACGGCTGCTGCTCCGGACCAACCGCTCCCCGCCTGGGCGTGAGCACGCGCGACCAGTCGGCGCTTGCAGTGCGAGTCACTGTCCAGATCCGACCGCGATCATCTTCTCGAATACTCGGCAATCGCGATTTCGCAGGCCGCATCGGATCGAGACGCGCATCGCCAGCGGTGTGTGCTGGAAACCAGTCAGCGTCGCGTTCGAAGGTTCGAAGCAGATCGCCCGCTTTCGAGTACTCCTCGAAAAAGTAACTGATACGTCACGCAACCCAAAAGGAGCCGCGCGGCGTTTCTGCCAGCGAGCGATAGTACGTTTCACCGGGGACATCGAAGCGGATACATCCAGCACTGGGGGCGATCGAACGCACAATGCGCCCCGAAGTGTCGACAATGTGCACCAGCAGTCCGATTCGCTCCTGGGTACGCACGATAGAGTTCAGCGCGATGTGCGCATCGCCGAGCACGACCGGGGCGCCCATCAGTTCGCCAGGGAGCGCAATCGTGCGTCGGGGGGCGAACTGCTCGTCGAACACGACGGCTCTTCGCGCAGCGGGATCAAAGACTATCAGTCCGCCACCGCGCGGGCGGGCGAATAGTGCGTATCGGAACTCGCCTGGTCCTCGCCCTGCACGCCCTACGGATCGGACGAAGCTCCAAGTCTTGGAGAAGATTGCGTCCGTTTCGGGCGCACCGCAGTCCGTGACCGCATAGCCGCCGTCCGGCAGCGTGAACACGTCGGCGACACCGCCGAGGGCGGCGGGCCCGTGATCACCGCCGATCGTGAGTTCTCGACGGAGTTCGAGGGTGCAGGCACGACAGCTCGCGGACCCGCGCACCACGTACTTTGTCTGCGCGCTCGATTCGATGGCGAACAACAAGGTGGGTGCGAGAACCACCGAGAACAGGAGTCGAGAAAAATGCGGACTCATGTCCTGCTCCTGGCCGACGAGGTCCCGGTGTCGGGTCCGTGTGACGAGTATCAGCTGGCACCCACTGTGTAGTATTTCTGGCAGACCCAAGCGCTGGAGCAGCTGACTTCATGCGCCTGTCGGGCGTGATGCATGTGCGAAGACCGCTTTCTCCGTGTAACATCAGCGTATTCCGTGCGCACGATTCCATGGTTCGTCCACCCACGTATCACATTCACGCTGATTAATGAGATGACGAACACACCCTGCGTAGAGTTGTCGTACGGCCGCGCCCACGCCTGCCTCCAACACCTCACGCCCGCACCATGAAGCTGCTCCGTGATCGACTCGTGGTCGCCACGTCGGCGCCAATTGAGGTGCTCGATCTCAGCTCCGCGATCCGGCAGTGGGTGGCAGCGAGCGGTGTGCGCAACGGGCTCCTCACCGTGATGTCCACGCACACCACCGCGCGCGTGACGATCAATGAGCGCGAACCGCGTCTGCAGCAGGATATGGTGGAGTTCCTGCAGCGTCTTGCGCCCAGCGATGCGATATACACGCATAATGCGGAGACTGTCGACGATCGACCAAACGCCCACGCGCATTTGCTCGGTCTGTTCCTGAATGCGTCGGAGACCATTCCCGTCGCCGATGGACGGTTGGTGATGGGTGACTGGCAGTCGATTTTTTTCGTGGAGCTTGATGGCCCGCGTACCCAACGGGAACTACAGCTGCAGATCATGGGCGTGGAGTGATAACATGACACCGGATGATGCCGCAGGATTTTTTGCAGCGCCCGCGTCACTCGACCGGGATGCATATCTCGAACTGGACTTCACGTTCGAATGTGTCGGGGATCCGCGCTTGGCCGCCGCGCATTTGTGCAGTGAACAATCAACGGCGCAGTGGAAACGTGTGGGCAAGAACGAAGATTTTCGTCCGCAGCATGCGGCAAAAGTAATTGCCTTCGATGCGACCTTGCTGCCCGGTGGCTTCACGTACCCGCTGTCGACTGCGCCGCACGGAGACGTACATCGTTGTCACGTCACGATTGCCCACCCGCACGCGAACTTCGGTCCGCGTATTCCGAACCTGTTGACCGCGGTGTGCGGAGAAGGCGTGTTCTTCGCGCCCGGCATCCCGATCATCAGACTCGAAGATATTCGCTTCCCCGCCACGTACCTCGCGGCGTTCGACGGCCCACAGTTCGGTGTAAACGGATGGCGCACTCGGCTGCAGGCGTTCGACCGACCGATCTTTTTTGGCGTGATCAAACCGAATATTGGACTGCCGCCGGAGCCGTTCGCCGAGCTCGGCTACGAAGGCTGGCTCGGCGGCCTCGATATCGCCAAAGATGACGAGATGTTGGCCGATGCGGCGTGGTCTCCGCTCGCCGAGCGAAGCGCATTGCTCGGAGCCGCGCGTGTGCGCGCCGAGCACGTGACTGGTGTGCCCAAGATGTATCTGGCCAACATCACGGATGAAGTCGATCAGCTGTGCGCACTGCACGATGTCGCCGTGGCAAATGGCGCGAGCGCTGTCATGGTGAACGCGATGCCGGTGGGGCTGAGCGGTGTTCGCCTGATCGCCCGGCATACGCGGGTTCCGCTGGTGTCGCACTTCCCGCTCATCGCGGCGTTCAGCCGTTTACCGGCCTACGGTGTGCACTCGCGCGTGTTCACGCGACTGCAGCGTCTGGCGGGCGTCGACGCCATTATCATGCCCGGGTTCGGCAGCCGCATGTTCACATCTGACGAGGAAGTGCTCGACAACGTGCGCGCGTGCCTGGAGCCCATGGGTTCTTTGAAGGCAAGCCTGCCGGTGCCGGGCGGCAGCGATTCCGCCGCCACGCTGGAGCGCGTGTGCGAGAAGCTGGGCACCGTGAACTTTGGTTTTGTAACGGGACGCGGTGTCTTTGGGCATCCGATGGGGCCCACCGCCGGTGCCCAGAGTATCCGACAGGCGTGGGACGCGATCGCGCAACGCATCCCGGTGGCGACCCATGCCGAGTTGTATCCTGAACTCGGCATGGCACTGCGGACGTTCGGGTAGGGCACGTAGCTACGGTCGCGCCGGTCGCGCCGGTCGCGCTGCGCCGGTCGCGCTGCGTGGGTGCGCGCGTGCGCGCTTACGCGCGACGAACGAGCGTCAGAATGGAATACACCGCCACCGGCTCCGCGTCCTGGTTCTGCACTTCCACGTCCCACTCCACGACGCCCTGTGGGATCTCGCCCTCGCGCGGCATCTTCGCGGTTTTCTGTTTCACGGTGAGATGCACGCGTATCGTATCGCCGGGATACACAGGCTTGGTGAAGCGCAGGTTCTCCATGCCGTAGTTCGCCAGCACGGGGCCGAGTTCGGGATCCACAAAGAGCCCCGCCGCCGCTGAAACAATGAAGTATCCGTGCGCCACGCGGCCGGTGAACACGCCATTGGAACGCGCTTCATCGTCGTTCATGTGCGCGTAGAACGTGTCACCACTCAGTTCCGCGAATTTTACGATATCGTCGAGTGTGATGGTGCGCGTACCAGTGACTAGCGTATCGCCGATTTCGAGTTCGTCAAATGTTTTGCGGAACGGATGCACAGAGTCGGTCTGTACATCGGCGCCCTTGCTCCACTCGCGCGTGATGGCCGTAACCATGGACGGACTCCCTTGTACTGCCGCTCGCTGCATATAGTGCAACACACCACGCGCACCACCCATTTCTTCGCCACCTCCAGCGCGACCGGGGCCACCGTGCACCAGGTTCGGCAGCGGTGAGCCGTGTCCCGTACTCTCCTTGGCGCTCGTCCGATCAAGCACCAGCAAGCGTCCATGATATGGCGCGACGCCCAGTATCACCTGCCGCGCCACGTTGGCATCGTGCGTGATGAGCGAACCGCACAGCGAGCCGCGTCCACGGCGCGCCAGCGCGACGGCTTCGTCGAGTGTGCGATATGCCATGACGGTGTTCACCGGGCCAAACGCTTCGATGTCGTGCGGCTCATCGCGATTGAACGGGTCGGCGCACACCATGAGTTGCGGTGCGAAGAACGATCCCTTGTCGCGATCGGCGCCCACCACGTCAAAATCTCCACCGCCGAACACGAGTTCTGCACTCGAGCGAATGCGGTCGGCGGCGGCACCCACATCGCGCACCTGGCCATGCGTTGCAAGTGGTCCCATGCGAACCCCCTCAACCGACGGATCACCGATCACCGTTTTGGCGAGCCGCGCAGAAAGCGCCTTCACGACGTCGTCTTCCATGCCAGCCGGCACGATCGTACGACGGATCGCCGTACACTTTTGGCCGGCCTTGGTGGTCATCTCGCGCACGACTTCCTTGATGAACAGATCGAACTCAACGGTACCCGGCATCGCATCCGGTCCGAGGATCGAACAGTTGAGCGAGTCGGCTTCCATGTTGAAACGCACCGAATGACGCATCATGGCGTCACCCGCCTTCAACATTTGTCCGGTGGCGGCGGAACCGGTGAACGCGACCACGTCTTGTTCGGTGACGTAACTCAGCAGATCACCTGCGCTACCGCACACGAGCTGAATGGCACCGGCCGGGAAGATGTTGGCGTGCACCATCGCGCGAAATACGATCTCGGTGAGATAGCTCGTAGCCGTGGCCGGCTTCACGATGCACGGCACACCGGCCAGCAGCGCCGGTGCGAGCTTCTCAAGCATGCCCCACACGGGGAAGTTGAACGCATTGATGTGAATCGCGACACCTTCCAGCGGGACACAAATATGTCGCCCAACAAACGCGCCACCTTTGGAGAGCGCTTCCACTGGCCCTTCCACGTGGAATGTTTCGTTGGGAAACTCGCGCCGTCCCCGGCTTGCATAGGCGAACAGCGTGCCGATGCCGCCTTCTATGTCTACCCAGGAATCCGCGCGTGTGGCGCCCGTGGCCGCCGACACCACGTAGAACTCTTCCTTGCGTTCCATCAGGTACTGCGCCATCGCCTTGAGCAT
This sequence comes from Gemmatimonadales bacterium, assembly GCA_038203795.1. GTDB lineage: Bacteria > Gemmatimonadota > Gemmatimonadetes > Gemmatimonadales > Gemmatimonadaceae > JAABRT01. The sequence goes on along the minus strand of JBBRDP010000005.1, from coordinate 15,201 downwards.
CGCCGCGCGTTCGTGAAACGTGAGCCGACGCATCGCCGGTCCGCCCACGTTGCGCGCGTATTCTGTCATGGCCGAGAAGTCGAGCCCACCGCTCGACGCCTCACCGATTTTCTCGCCGGTCACGGCGTGAATGAGGTCGGCCGACTTGCCGGTGCCTTCGACCCATTGTCCGAGCGCGTAGTTGCCAAGCTTCATGATGATTTCGTCCGGGTTTGATTCCAGGTCTTGAGCACGTTGGCCTGCGTGGGGCGATCCAGCGGGATTTCACGTAGCGGCTCCACCGCACGCCATCCGTCGCGCATCGCGGCCGGCAATTGTTGATACAGCGCTGTGCCGTCACTCTTCCATTCGAGCATCTCATCCGAGACATCTTTGACCACACGCGCAGGATTGCCCACCACCACCTTGCGATCAGGTACGATCATGTCGGCCGGGACAAAGGTGAGCGCGCCCACGATGCAGCCGCAGCCGATTTTAGCGTTGTCCATGATCACGGCATTCATTCCCACCAGCGTGTTGGCGCCGATGCGTGCTCCGTGCACGATGGCCCCGTGCCCGATGTGCGCACCGGCCTCGAGCAGGACCGTAACACCGGGGAACATGTGAATCGTGCAGTTCTCCTGCACGTTACAGCCATCCTCGATCACGATGCCGCCCCAGTCACCGCGGATGGCCGCGCCGGGACCCACGTACACATCACGACCGATAATCACGTTGCCGGTCACGGCGGCTTGCGGATGCACAAAGGCGCTCTCGTGCACCACAGGAATGAATCCATCGAACGCGTAAATCATGCGCGTTATACCCGTTCGAGAATCATGGCATAGCCCTGGCCCACACCAATGCACATGGTACACAGCGCGTAGCGACCGCCGCGTTCGTGCAGTTCATGGGTGGCCGTGAGCGCCAGTCGCGCACCGCTCATCCCAAGTGGATGCCCGATCGCGATCGCACCACCGTTTGGGTTCACGCGCGCGTCATCATCGTGCAGTCCGAGTTCGCGCACACACGCGAGTGACTGCGCGGCAAACGCTTCGTTGAGCTCAATCACATCCATCTGCTCAAGCGACAATCCGGCGCGTTGCAATACCAAGCGCGTGGCCGGTACCGGTCCCATACCCATGATGCGCGGTTCCACACCGGCCGCAGCGGACGTCACAATGCGCGCGCGCGGGGTCAATCCGAGCTCCTTGGCTGCCGCCCCCGAGGCAACGAGCAGCGCCGCAGCGCCATCGTTGAGCCCCGATGAGTTGCCAGCCGTGACCGAACCCTTCCCATCGGTACGGAACGCCGGGCGCAGTTTGGCCAGTGTCGCAAGCGTGGTGTCAGGGCGCAGGAACTCGTCACTCGCCACGTGAATCGGCGGGCCCCGTTTGGGCGTGATCTCCACCGGCACGATTTCGCGTGCCAGGCGGCCCGCCGTTTGCGCCGTCGCTGCTTTTTTCTGCGACCAGAGCGCGAACGCATCCTGATCACCGCGCGAAATACCGAACTGTTCAGCGACGTGCTCCGCCGTTTCGCCCATCGCGTCGGTGCCGTACATCGACTGCATGACGGGATTCACGAAGCGCCACCCGAGACTGGTGTCAAAGAGTTGCACGTCGCGTCCAAACGCAGTCGTTCCTTTCGACATGACGAACGGCGCGCGTGTCATGCTTTCTACGCCACCGGCGATATACACGTCGCCCTCGTTCGAACGAATCGCGCGCGCAGCGTGGCCTACCGCACTCAAGCCCGACGCGCACAAGCGATTCACCGTTTCGCCCGGCACCGTGACCGGCAGTCCGGCCAACAGCGCCGCCATGCGCGCCACGTTACGGTTATCTTCGCCCGCCTGATTGGCGCAGCCGAGAATCACGTCGGCAATACGTGCAGCATTGAACGATGGAAGTCGTGCCAGCAGGGCGCGGATGACATGCGCCGCGAGATCATCGGCGCGCACCGCGCTCAGCGCGCCGCCGATATTGCCGACCGGCGTGCGGATGCCATCGATGATGTATGCGTCAGTCTGTGAAATTGTCATGGCACTCTCAAGTCGGTCAGGACAGCAGGCTCGCGCCGCTCGCCACCGCACGACGCAAGCGCACACTCGGACGGTAGCGGTCTTCCCCGTACTCTGCGTGCAGGGACGCGAGCGTCTCGAGCACGCGTGCCGGACCGATGGCGTCGCCCCACTCGAGCAGACCGCGTGGATAGTTCACGCCGCGTGTCATCGCGAGTTCGATATCGGTCGCGGAGGCCACGCGGAGATGTACCGCATCAACGGCTTCGTTGATCAACATGGCGAGCACACGTTGTACAATGTCCGCGCCGAGTGCACGGTCGGTATTCGGTTCCGGCATGCTCGCGCCTGCCCGGTAGTCGTAGTACCCGCGCCCCGACTTGCGCCCCAGCCAGCCCGCCTCCACCAAGCGACGCTGCTGCAGCGCCGGCTTGAAGCGTGGGTCGTACGACATCGCCTCGAACACGGAACACGTGACGGCGTAGTTGATGTCGTTGCCAATGAAGTCCATCAGTTCGAACGGCCCCATGCGGAATCCACCGATGTCCCGCATCGCCCAGTCAATCGTGGCGCAGTCGGCGACGCCCTCTTCGTGCAGACGCAGCGCTTCACCGTAAAATGGGCGCGCGATGCGATTCACAATGAAGCCCGGCGTATCGGAGGCCACCACCGTGGTCTTGCCCCACGTATCGATCAGCGCACGGACGATCGGCACCAGCGCGGGATCGGTGGTCAGGGCCGGCACGATTTCAACGAGCGGCATGACCGGCGCCGGGTTGAAGAAGTGCACACCGATCATGCGTTCACTGCGTTCGCTCGCGCCGGCTAACGCTGCAATCGACAAAGACGACGTATTGCTGGCGAGCACCACCGTCGCTGACACCACCCGTTCAAGTGAACGAAACAGGGTGCGCTTGGCCGCCAGGTCTTCAATCACCGCTTCAATCACCATCGCGCAGGGCGCAAGCGCCACGAGATGCGCGGCGTCGGCCCCCTCCACATATGTGAGGCGCGCAAGCACTGCGTCCGCGTCGGCTCGCGTGCGCCTCGATTTCTCCACGTCGCGCGCCATCGCCTTCACGTGTTCCGTACGCGCGCGTTCGACAGACGCGGGAAGCGCGTCGACGAGCACCACCCGATGTCCGGCGGCCGCCGCCACCTGCGCGATGCCCGCACCCATCGCGCCTGCACCAACCACACCAATGATCGCGTCCGCACCGAGTGCCATCATGCCCCCCGATAGACCGGCTTCCGCTTGGCGAGAAACGCTCGCACACCTTCCGCGTAGTCGTCGGTACGACCCGCTTCCTGCATGCAGGACGCCTCGACCTCGAGCTGTGCGTCCAGCGTATTGGCGAACGACGCGTTGAGCGCGCGCTTGGTGAGACCGAATCCGCGCGTAGCCTGCGTCGCCAACGAGGTGGCGATGCCGAGCGCGGCGGCCGGCAAATCGGCCAGCGGCACCACGTCCCAGATCAAGCCCCACTCCTTGGCCTTCGCAGCGGTCATTTTCTCGCCCAGAAAAAACATGCCGGTGGCGCGCTGCATGCCAACGAGCCGTGGCACGAAGAACGTGCCGCTGGTGTCCGGTATCAGTCCGAGCTTCGCAAAGCTCTCTACAAACACCGCCTCTTCGGCCGCGATCGTGAGATCACACGCAAACGCGAGGTTGGCACCAGCGCCGGCGGCGACCCCATTCACGGCGCAGATCACCGGCTTTTCGAGGGCGCGAATGGCGCGTATGATCGGGTTGTAGCTCTCACGCACGATCTCGCTGATATCCGGCATGGGCCCGTCGCCCTCGGGCAACACCTCGGAGAGATCCTGCCCCGCACAGAAGCCGCGGCCCGCACCCATGAGCAGCACTGCACGTATTGAAGAATCCGTAACTGCTTGCTGCAGCGCGTGTTGTACTTCGCGCGCCATGGCCCGCGTGAAGCTGTTGAGCACCTCAGGGCGGTTGAGTGTGATCGACAAAACGCCGTCCGCCACTCCCGCGATGATGAACTGGTAGGTCATCTTATCAAGATACGAGGTGCCACACCGTGACGCCTCCCCGATCTCCCGCTGGCGTCGTCCGGCGGTTCGTCGATCCCCGTACCGCTGCACATGGCCGATACGCTCCGTACCCGTCGCGTTGCGCGACCGTCGCCCGCTCCGCTCGCCAGTATCGACTGGCGCAGCGTGGTGAAAAACGCCCTCGCCTCACGTCTCCTCGATGATATAGAGGAGGCCACCAACCGTGACCGCGCCACCGTACCCAAAGAGCACGTCGTGCTCTACCAGTTCTCGTCGCGTGGTCACGATGTGGCCCAGGTGATCCTTGGCTCGCTCATCACGGGCCAACACGACGGCGCGGGGGCCTACTATCGGTCGCGTCCCTTCCTCCTCTCGCTTGGCCTGCCGCTCGACGATGCCTTCGGCAGCCCCCTCGGACGTGCCGGTGGATTTTCCGACGGACGGGACATCGGTGTGGTCTGCAATCTGCCGAATCGCGACGGGCCGATGGTGCTGCCGATGGCGGGCGATGTGGGCTCGCAGTACACGCCGGCGGCCGGTTGGGCGCAGTCCATTCAGTATCATCGCGACGTGCTTGGTGACGCCGAGTGGGACGGCTCGATTGGCGTAGCCCTCGGCGGCGACGCATCCGTAGCCACGAGCGGATTCTGGGCCTCGCTCACGATGGCCACCACACTCAAGCTGCCGATGTTGTTCTACATCGAAGACAACAATCTCGGCATCTCCGTATCGGGCGACATGCAGACGCCCGACGGCAACATCGCGCGGAATCTCGAGTCGTTCGGCAATCTGTTGGTGCGCGACGGCGACGGCACCGATCCGCACGTGTCCGCTCAGTTATTCACCGAGTGTGTCGACCACGTGCGCAGCGGCGCGGGGCCGGCGCTCGTGCGTCTCACGGTTCCGCGCCTGTCGAGCCACTCCGGTCCCGACAATCAGAAAGGCTATCGGACCGACGCAGAAATCGCGTCTGACGCGGCGCGCGATCCGCTGCCCAAACTCCGCGCGTATCTGGTACCGGCGCTGTTCTCAGAGCGCGACTGGTTGGACATCGAGCGCGAGGTCACTGCGGATGTGCACGTGGCACTCGATGCGGCGCGCGCGCGCACAATACCTGATCCGTCGCGCGTTGCGCAGTTTGTGTATGCCGACGAAGGCGCAGATGTGCCCGACGCCTTCGGCGGGCTTACACGAGCGGAGCGGTCGGCGCTGGGCGGTACGGACGTGGCCAGCGGCGATGGCGACCTGTTGCGGTTTGCCGAAGCGCTTCGCCGCACGCTGCGCCATGAGTTGCTCGTGAATCCCAAGCTCGTGGTGTTCGGCGAAGACGTCGGCAAGAAAGGCGGCGTGCATCTGGTCACGGAGGGGCTGCAAAAGCAGTTCGGTCCGGGTCGTGTGTTTGACACGAGCTTGTCGGAGGAAGGCATCATCGGCCGTGCGTCCGGCATGGCGATTGCCGGCCTTATGCCGGTCGCCGAAATTCAGTTCCGCAAGTACGCGGATCCGGCGACAGAGCAACTCAACAACACCGGCACTTTGCGCTGGCGTACAGCCAATCGCTTTGCCGCGCCGATGGTCGTGCGCATGCCCGGCGGATTCGGCAAGGATGTGGGCGATCCGTGGCATAGCCTGAGTGACGAAGTGCGATTCGCGCATGCGTACGGATGGCAAGTGGTCATGCCATCCAACTCCGCTGACGCGGTCGGGCTGCTGCGCGCGGCGATGCGCAGCGCCAATCCCACCATCTTCTTTGAGCACCGCTCGTTGCTCATGACCGGCGCCGGTAGCGCGCGCTATCCCGGCGACGACTACGTGCTCCCGTTCGGTCAGGCGCGCACTGTGCGCGAAGGTACGGACGTGACGCTCGTCTCGTGGGGCGCCATGGTGCATCGCTGCGAGGAGGCGGCCAAACAGTTTGGCGACCGCGTGGAGCTGATCGATCTGCGCACCATAGCGCCGTGGGATCGTTCAGCGGTACTGGCGTCGGTGAGAAAAACCGGCCGCTGCCTGGTCGTGCACGAAGACAATCTCACCGCCGGTTTTGGTGCGGAGATTGTCGCGACGATTGCGCAGGAGGCATTCTGGCACCTTGATGCACCCGTGCAGCGCCTCGCTCCGCGTGATATTCCCATGCCGTATCACCAAGTGTTGCTTGACGCCGTGTTGCCGCGCGTTGACGACATTGCCGCGCAGCTGGAGGCGTTGCTCGGTGTCTGACACACACGGTTCGGCAAGCGCGCGATGGCAGCATGTGACCACGCATCATGGTGTCATGGTCGAGCTGCTGAACACACGTCCGGACATTGCGACGGCCGACGTGCTGGCCCGCCTTGACGAGTCGCTCGCGCTCATCGAGGCGCACCAACCGTGGCGGCTCGCGCACCTGCGCCGCGACATCCGTGCGATCCGCGTGGAGCGATTCGCCTGTCGCGGTGCCTTCATTCCCGACGAGCGCGTCATCATCACGGAGCTCACATTTCTCGCGCGTCGAGACATCAGCGCCGCGCCCGTCGCCAGTTCCATTCTGCACGAGGGCGTGCACGCACGCGTGGACGCCATGGGTGTGCAGCGTTCAGGGCGCGACCGGGCCCGTGAAGAACGGCTCTGTCGCCGGGCAGAGCTCGCGTTCGGCTACGCGCTTCCGCCCGCGCTCGGCGCGCCGGTCATAGAGCGCGCACTGGGCAGCCTCTCGCTTGACGATCGCGATGTCGCGCCTGCGGTGGACTGGAACGAGGCGATGCGTCGGCAGCAGGCCGTGGACCGCGCGGCGAACCGGGGCATCTGACTACAACGTCGCGCGCGCGACCGTGGGCAGCGTGCGTAGCGTTAGAAAGCCTTGAACTCGTCGAACGGCTGACGACACGCGTTGCACACGTGAATGGCCTTGCAGGCCGTTGACCCAAACTCACTTTGCAATCGCGTGTCAGCCGATCCGCAGAACGGACACTGCACCGGTGTGCGACGACGCGTCAGCGTGATGAGGCCGCCCTGCTCCGCTCGGCCAGGCGGCGCGATGCCGTACGCGCGCAGCTTCTCCCGTGCCTCGGCCCCGATCCAGTCGGTTGTCCAAGCGGGTGCGAAGGTCATGCGCACCGTCACGTCGCGCGCACCTGCGCCGAGCAGCGCGCTGCGAATGTCATCTTCGATTTCGCGCATGGCCGGACACCCGGAGTACGTGGGCGTCACGGTCACGGTGACGTGATCATCTGCAACGTCAACATCACGAATGATGCCGAGTTCCACTACGCTGATGACCGGGACTTCCGGGTCCATCACCGTAGCGAGTGTCTCGTAAACCGACTCGCGCGTCAGCATGGCACCGTCTACCAGGTTGCGCCGGGATGCGCACGCGCGACGCTCTGCATCACCGTGAGCAAATGGCCGAGGTACTCCGTGTGTCGCCCGCGACGTCCGCCGCTGGCCATCACCACGTCTTCCGGAATGTCGAGCGTGGCGCGTTGCATCACATCGCGCACCATGCTCTCCCATCGTGAGAAGAGCGCGGCGCGATCGATCACCACCCCGTCGTTGGCCACCGCATCATCAATCACATCGTGCTCAAATAACTCGCCGGTGTAGCGCCAGAGTTCGTTGAGCGATTGCTGCAGACGCGCGCGACTGTCGTTGGTGCCATCGCCGAGGCGCACCACCCACTCGCTGCTGTGTCGCAGATGATACTTGTCTTCCTTGAGCGATTTGGCCGCAATGGCCGCCACGCCGGGGTGGCCGCAGCCAGCAAGCGCATCGAGCACCAATACGCTGTAGGCGTCGAACAAAAACTGGCGCATGATGGTAAAGCCGAAATCACCGCGCGGTAACTCAACGAGTAACGCATTGCGGTACTGCACCCCTTCGCGAAAGTAGGCCAGCGCATCGGCGTCGCGCCCGGCCCCCTCGACCTCGCCAGCGAGACCGAGGAACATGCTGGCCTGACCCACGAGGTCGAGCGCCATGTTCGACAACGCAATGTCCTCTTCGAGGATCGGACCGTGGCCGCACCACTCGGAGAGACGATGACCGAGCACAAGCCGGTCGTCGCCGAGGCGCAGCAGATACTCGACGAGCGGTGTGGCAAAGACGGGACCGCGCGTGCCGGCCACCATCAATGTGGCCGCACCGGCGGTGGCAATGGGCGTGTCGCTGTCGTCGTGTTCACTCATCAGAACACACGCACGCCGCGCGGCACTTTGTAGAACTGTGGATGCCGATAGGCTTTGTCATTGCCCGGATCAAAAAACGGACCAGCGTCGCCGGGCGCCGACGCGACAATCGCGTCTGCCGGCACGACCCACAAACTCACCGCCTCACCACGACGCGCGTACACATCACGGGCGTTCTGCAAGGCGTGTTCCGCATCGGTGGCGTGCACGCTGCCCGCATGTTCATGTGGCGCGCCTTTGCCGGGTTGCGTGAACACTTCCCAGAGCGACCACTGATTGTCGGCCTCCACACCGTTGGACGTGGTGTGCAACGCTTTGACGTCGCCCGTCATCACGCAGCCTGCGTGGCGCGGCGCTGCTGCTTGGCGGCGTGCGCCGTGGCGGCGTCGCGCACCCAGGCACCTTCGTCATGCGCCTGCTGACGCGCGGCAATGCGTTCGCGATTGCACGGACCGTTGCCGCCAATGACTTGAAAAAACTCTGTCCAATCGATCTCACCGAAATCCCAGTCGTTCGTGTCGGCGTTGAAGCGCAGATCCGGATCCGGGAGTGTGATGCCGATCGCCGCAGCCTGCGGGACGGTGAGGTTGATGAAGCGCTGGCGCAGCTCGTCGTTTGTCTTGCGCTTCACGCGCCATTTGAGCAGTTCCGCCGAGTTGGGCGAATCGGTGTCGCTGGGGCCGAACATCATGAGCGAGGGCCACCAAAACCGGTTGACGGCGTCCTGCAACATCTCGCGCTGTGCCGGTGTGCCGTTCGCCAGCGTCGCGCAGATCTCGTAGCCTTGGCGCTTGTGGAAGTTCTCTTCCTTGCAAATGCGCACCATGGCCCGTGCGTACGGACCGTACGAGGCTTTTGCGAGGATAGTCTGGTTCACAATCGCCGCACCATCCACGAACCATCCAATGACGCCCATGTCGGCCCACGAGAGCGTGGGATAGTTGAAGATGCTCGAGTATTTCGCGCGACCGTCGAGCAGTTGCTCCACGAGTTCGTGCCGGTCGACGCCGAGCGTTTCCGTGCCGCAGTAGATGTACAGGCCGTGACCGGCCTCGTCCTGCACCTTGGCGATGAGGGACATTTTGCGGCGCAGTGACGGCGCACGCGTGATCCAGTTGCCCTCCGGCAGCATACCCACGATTTCCGAATGCGCGTGCTGCGACATCATGCGCACGAGCTGGCGCCGATACCGCTCGGGCATCCAGTCCTTGGGCTCGATGCTTTCACCGGCGGCGATACGCGCCTCAAAGGCGGCGACGAGGGCCGACTCGTCGGCAGTCACGGAGGTTGGCTGTTCCATAGAGTGCAATCTACCGGAAAAAACGGGGAATCGACAATCGTGTGCTCACACTAAGTTACCCGCCATGGCCAACGACGCTCCCTCGAATTCCGTGCCCGAAGGTCGGGTGACGGTACACATCGCGAACGGTATCGGTACCGTTGAGTTTTTTCACCCGAAAGGCAATTCGCTGCCGGGCGCGCTGCTGCGCACGCTCGCGGCCGAGATCACGACACTCGGGCAGCACCCTGACGCGCGGGTGATCGTCCTGCGCAGCGGCGGCTCGGGACCATTCTGTGCAGGCGCCTCATTCGACGAGTTTTCCACCATTGCCGATGAATCGCAGGGGACTGAGTTTTTCAGCGGCTTCTCGCGCGTGATTCTGGCGATGATCCGGGCGCCGAAGTTCGTCCTCACACGTGTGCATGGGAAAGCGGCAGGCGGAGCGGTCGGGCTCGTTGCTGCCTCCGACTACGCCCTGGCCACGCGGGCGGCGGCGGCCCGCCTGAGTGAACTGGCGGTCGGCATCGGGCCGTTTGTGGTGGGGACGGTCGTCGAGCGTCGGGTGGGCCGCGGGCCGTTCGCCGCGATGTCGGTCGACACCGACTGGCGGGACGCGAGCTGGTGCGAGCAGCATGGGCTGTACGCGCGCGTCTGCGACGACATCGCAGGGCTCGACTCGGCCGTGGATGGGCTGGCGGCCACTCTGGCGGCCTCCAATCCAGACGCGATGGCGGAGCTCAAGCGGGTGTTTTGGGCGGGCACCGAGGGCTGGGAGTCGCTGCTGGCCGACCGGGCAGCCATGAGCGGCCGCATGGTGCTGTCTGACTTTACCAAACGGGCCATCGCGGCCTTTCGAGCCCGCTAGGGCGGAGCAACACGTCTCGACGATTCTCGCGCCGGGCCCAGGCGAAGTGGCGCCGAGAAGCCCGAATCGTGTCAACTGCCGTTGACAGTCGCGGGATTTTGGGGCACTGTAGGGAGAGTCGTGAGGTGCTTCGGTCGCGGGAACGCGTTCTCGCACGGAGCGTTCACCTCAAAGTGCATGGCTGAAGATCGGCTGTGCCCTCATTTTCCTCGACGCTGCCCAACAGCGTCTTTCGCTCCGGACACTCCCTGCATGGCCCGTCTCCTCACGCCGGTACGGCACAACGCATGACCGATCGTGAAGTGACCCTCAGCTCAGCCACGCTGCACGGGCGCACCGACGTGTCGATGGTGCCGACAGGCGCTGCGCCTCCCGCCGACGTTGTTCGGAGCGGGTCGGCCACGGCATCTGACGCCGCCGAGTGCTCTGTGATCGTCAAGACGCACGCTCGGACCTTCACGCTCGCCAGCTACTTGTTGCCGGCCACCAAACGACGGGCGGCGTACGCGTTGTATGCGTTCTGTCGCGTGGCCGACGATCTGGTAGATCGGGCGACCCCCGGTTCCGAGGGGCAGCTGGCGGCGCAACTGGCCGACTACGAGCGTCAGCTGGCGGCGGCGCTCGCCGGTCGTCCCAGCGGACCAGTGTTCCGCGAAATCGCCTGGGTCGCTGCCGAGTATGATGTGCCTGCCGAGCCCTTGTATGAGTTGCTGGCCGGCGTGGCGCTCGATCTGCACCCGTCGCGGTATGAAACGTGGCGCGATCTTGAGGTGTATTGCGAAGGGGTGGCCAGTTCGGTGGGCGAGATGTGTACACACGTCTTTGGCGTACCTGGTGGGGAAGAGGTTCGTATACGTGCCGTTCGCTACGCCCGCACCCTCGGCGTGGCCATGCAGCTCACCAACATTCTGCGCGACATTGGCGAGGATACCCATCGTGGTCGCTGCTACCTTCCCGAAGAAGATCTGGCGATGTTTGGACTGACCCCGCGCGATGTACTGAGCAATCCGGCGCTGCCCCGCGACGAACGCTGGCGCCCCATGATGGCCTTCGAAGTCGGTCGGGCCCGCGCACTGTACGAGGCCGCGATTCCGGGCATTGCCTTGCTCTCGCACGACGCGCATCGATGCGCGCGCGCCTGCGCCACTGGGTATGCCGGCATCCTCGGCGCCATCGAAGCGCAGGGGTATGACACCATTTCGGCGCGGGCGCGGCTCGGTCGCGTGGCGCGCCTCAATGTGCTGTGGGATGCGTGGCGTTTTCGCGCGGCCCCACTGGATACGGCAACTGTTGGCGACGGTCCCACGTTGTTGTGGGATAAGTCCTCTTCGGCCACGGCCAAGGACATCGTGCGCCTCGCGTGAGCGCGCCGACCCCTAACCCCTCAGGAATCGTGAATAGCTCGTCCTCCTCCGCACTGCCGGACCGCGATCAGTCTGCGACGTTCCTGCGTATCGCACTGATCTGCCTTGGCATTCACGCCGTGCTCAGCGCGTTTTCGGCGTTTGCGTTCGCTACGTTTTTGGCGCCGCCAATGCCCGAGTGGTTGCTGACGCCCCGTAACATGAAGGTCTACGCCGTCGGGTACGCCTGGGGCGGACAGACCACCGTCGTTATCGGCGCCCTGGCCGGCATCCTGCATGCGATGGGCAAGCTGGGCACACGCACGGCGATCACCCTTTTTGGCGTGAGCTTCTTCGTCTCCCTGGGCGCGGAACTGCTCGGGACGTGGTCCGGGCTCCCGTTTGGCGTCTATTCGTACACGTCGCTGCTCGGCTTCAAGATTCTCGATCTCGTGCCGTTCAACATTCCCACGAGCTGGTTCTACATGCTGTACGCGTCGATCGCGATTTGCGGGCGAGTGCTCAAAGCGAAGGACGACAGCACCTCGCGGTGGTACTGGGCGCTCGTCGCCGGATTCGTGCTCACGGCGTGGGACGTGTCGATGGATCCCGCGATGGTGAAAACACAGCATTGGATCTGGGACATTCCTGACCTCAGCAATGCGTCGGCGTTCTCGCAGTTCATCGGACGTGAAATGTTCTACGGCATGCCGCTCACCAACTGGTTGGGTTGGCTGCTCACGGGAATTATCGTGGCGCGTTTGATGCTCGCGATCGTGCCGCCCTCCACGTGGGCGCGGCAGGTATCGCCGAGCCGCTTTCCGCTGGTGCTGTACGGGCTCAACGGTCTGCTCCCCATAGCGATCTGCCTGCGTCAGGACATGCTATGGGCTGGTGTACTCGGGTTCATCGCCATGGCAATCCCGCTCGGCCTCGCGATTCGCGCGGGCTCGCCGGTGGCGGCGGACTCCCGCCCATCTCGCGACAAGGTGGGTATGGGCGATGTGGCCATGGCTGGCGACTGATTCGCTGACACACTGGCCGGAACGCCCGTCGTTGAGGCGTTCGGCTTGCGTGTCCGGGCATGAGGTCGCGTCGCAAATCCTGTTCGCATGACCAGTCTGATGGAGTTTCTGCATTCCCCGCGCTTCCTGCAGCTGGTGATGCTCGCGGTGGTGTGCGAGGCGGTCGCCTTGATCGTGTTTCATCGGCGCACCGGTCGCGGGCCGCGACCGCTTGAAGTGTGTTCGTTCCTCGGCGCTGGCCTCGCATTCATTGTCGCCCTGTACGCGATTCGGGCACTTTTGAGTCCGTCGATCACGTTCATCACCGCGCTCACGTTGGCGCTTGTTTTCCACGTGTGGCATCTCGTGCTGTTGGCGCGACGCTGACATGTGGTGTCCTCAGCAATAGCGTAAGATGCGTATCATCGTCATAGGCAGTGGCTTCGGTGGCCTCTCGGCCGCCATTCGCTTGCAGGCGCAGGGGCACGACGTCTCCATTGTCGAAAAGCTCGACAAGCCCGGCGGTCGCGCATATGTGTTCGAGCAGGACGGCTTCACGTATGATGCCGGACCCACGATCATCACCGCGCCGTGGTTGTTGCATGACCTGTTCGAACTGTGCGGCGCGCGCACGGAAGATTATGTCGATCTGAAACGGCTCGATCCGTTCTACAACATTCGTTTTGAAGACGGCAGCTGCTTTCACTACAATGGCGACCCGGAGAACCTGCGCGCCGAGGTCGGGCGATTCAACGCTGCCGATGTGCCCGGATACGATCGATTCGTGAGTCGGACGCAGGAAATTTTCCGTGCGGGCATGGCGCTTATCGACCAGCCGTTCCCCACGTATGTCTCCATGCTCAAGGTGCTCCCGGATCTTATCCGATTGCGCGCCGATCGCAGCGTTGCTGCGTACGCGTCAAGATTTGTGAAGGATGACCGGCTGCGTCAGGTGTTCAGCTTTCATCCGCTCCTGGTGGGTGGAAATCCGTTTTCGTCAACGTCGATCTACGCGCTCATTCATACCCTCGAGCGTGAATGGGGCGTGTGGTTTGCGATGGGTGGTACCGGTGCCTTGGTCAACGCCCTGGTGCGTCTCTTTACGGAGATCGGTGGCACCATCCGCTACGACAGCGAAGTCGCCAGCATCAACGTGGATCGCGCGACGCGCCGCACCACCGGCATCACGCTGGCGGATGGTGAAACGCTCACCGCTGACGCCGTGGTGTCCAACGGAGACGTGGCGCAAACGTATCGCGCTCTCGTTCCGGCTTGGGCGCGTCCGCGCATGACGGACAAGAAGATTGAGAGCTATGACTATTCCATGTCGTTGTTCGTGATCTATTTCGGCACGAACAAGAAGTATGACAACGTGGCGCACCACGAAATCCTCATGGGTCCGCGTTACAAGGAACTGCTCGAAGACGTTTTCGAACGCAAACTGCTGGCCGACGATTTTTCGTTGTACTTGCACCGCCCCACCGCTACGGATCCATCGCTGGCACCGCCGGGCCACGATTGTTGGTACGTGCTGTCGCCCGTGCCGCATCTGGGCGGCAAGGTGGATTGGGAGAAGGTGGGCGACCGGTACCGCGACCGCATCATGGAGTATCTGGAGGAGCGCTACCTGCCCGATCTGCGTCAGCACATTGTGAACGAGCATCGGGTCGACCCGCGCTACTTCCGTGACACGCTCAACAGCTATCTCGGCAGTGCGTTTTCCGTCCAGCCAACGCTCCTTCAGTCGGCGTACTGGCGTCCGCACAACAAGGATCGCGAGATCCCCAACCTGTATTTTGCGGGCGCGGGCACGCACCCCGGGGCCGGTATCCCGGGCGTGATCAGTTCGGGAAAGATCGTGGCAGACATGATCGGGCAGGCCCCGGGGCGCTCGGTCCGCACGGTGGCGCATCCCGAGGCCGTTGGCGCGTAGCCTGCGGCCCAAGGTTTTCAGGGCGCCAGCCTCTGGGTTCGGTCTGACGCCCTGATTATCTTTAGCGATTCCCTTATTCCCGCGTCCATTTCCGCCTCATGACAATCACCATTACGCCGACCGAGAGCACGGGCGTCCAGCGCCGTCTCCAGGTCGCGGTCGCCGCCGATGCGGTGTCGGCCGCTGAAGACAAAGCCGCCCGCAAGTACGCCGCCAAGGTCAATCTGCCCGGCTTCCGCCAGGGCAAGGCGCCGGCCGCCGTTGTGCGCAAGAAGTTCGCGGAAGCGATTCGTCAGGAGGCCATCGAAACGATCGTGAACGATGCCTTCAAGCAGGTTGTCGCCGACGACTCGCTCAAGCTCGCGGCGCAGCCGCACGTACATGACCTCAAGTTTGAACCCGGCTCAGACCTCACGTTCGAGTTGCACTTCGAAGTGCGTCCCGATGTCGTACTCGACAAGGTCGAGGGCTTCTCGATCATGCGCAACGAACCGGCCGTCACCGACGATGCCGTGACCGAGCAGATCGATCGACTGCGCGAACAGAAGGCCACGTGGACTCCCGTCACGGAGAAGGCGCTGCCGGGCGACATG
>JBBRDP010000004.1:0-53832 GCA_038203795.1 Gemmatimonadales bacterium | reverse complement strand
TCAGGGCTACACGGTGAGCGAGATTCCCGTGCCGCTCTATCCCCGGCACGCGGGCGTGTCGAAGTTCGGACTCGGGCGCATTCCAGTCGGTGTGCTCGACATGCTCGCGGTGTGGTTCGAATTACGCTTCGGACAGAAGCCGCTGCTCGCATTTGGCATGTTGGGCGCCGGGCTCTTCGCCATTGGTGTGCTCACCGGCATTATCGCAGTGGGTGTGCGCGTGTTCGGAGGCCCGGGATTCCGCCCGCTGCTGCAACTTATCGATACCTGCTTGGTGCTGGGCAGCGTGTTCTTTGCCACCGGATTGCTCGGCGAACAGATTGCGCAACAGCGGGCGGAACTCCGCGATGTCCGTCGGGCGCTCGACGAAGTCCTGGCCGATCGCGAGGCGTCGCGCACGCGCAGCGACGCTTGACTCGTCACCCCGACGTGTCACCCGCGCCACGTGTTCTGTTCGTTACGCACAACTTTCCGCGATTCGAGGGCGACGCGGCTGGATCGTTCGTCGTGCGACTCGCGCGCGCCCTGATGGATGCCGGTGCCACCGTGCAGGTGCTGGCACCGGCCGCCGCCGGACTGGCGGAACGCGATACGATTGAAGGCGTGCCCGTGCAACGCGTGCCATACGCGCGCGCCGATCGACAGACGCTGGCGTACGATGGCACGATGGCCGAAACCGTTCGCGCATCATGGGGCGGGCGCTTCGCACTGTTGGGAATGCTCCGCGCCATGCGACGTGCGACGGCGCAGGCGCTGCACGACGCGCGACGCAGTGGTACTCCTTTCGATGTGGTGCATGCACACTGGTGGTTTCCCGCCGGCCTCGCGCTGTGGAAGAGTGCGTGGCTGCGCACCGGTACGATTCCACTCGTCATCACCATGCACGGCAGCGATGTGCGGCTCGTACGCGGTGTGAAACCGGCGCACGGTGTGATGCGCGCAGTACTCGGCCAAGCGCGCGTGGTGACAGCGGTGTCGTCGTGGCTGGCCACCGAAGCGATGCACATCGCGCCGAATGTCAACGTGCTGGTGTCGCCGATGCCGGTGCACACAGATACGTTTGCGCCCTCGAATAACACGCGCAGCGGACGACTGCTTTTTGTCGGTCGACTCAACGCACAGAAGGGTGCCGCCGATCTGCTCGATGCGCTCGCGCGCACGGCACATGATGTACACTGCGACATCATCGGCGACGGACCTGATCGCGAACAGCTCGAAGCGCGCGCACGAACGCTCGGCGTCGAATCGCGCATCGTGTGGCATGGTGCGCTGCCGTCACACGAAGTCGCGCCGTTCTACGCGCAGGCGCTGGCCACCGTAATGCCCTCACGCGAAGAAGGGCTCGGGCTGGTCGCCGTGGAATCACAACTGTGCGGCACGCCGGTGATCGCGTATGACTCCGGTGGGCTACCCGATGTCGTGGATGTGCAGGCGGGGGGCACGCTCGTGCACACCGGCGACACCGCCGCGCTCGCGCGAGCCATCGATGCGTTTGCTGCATCGCCCGCGCATGCCGCCGAGCTGGGCGCTGCGGCGTGGCAGCGCGTGCGCGAGCGCTTCAGCCCGGAGCACGTCGCCGCGCGTTATCTGGAGTTCTACGCGAGTGCGATGAGCGGCGATCGTGACTGATCCCGCACCCGAGCGCGAGACGCCCACGCCAGCGCACCCACCAGCACGTTCGCCAGCGCCCACGCCATCAGCCCGACGTTGGTGGTGGACGGCCCTGCAACTGCTGCTGCTGGGCGCGCTGTTCGTATTCATCGCGCGCGAAGTATCCACGCAGCGCGCCGCGCTCCGTGCCGCAGCGGCGTCGATTGAAGTGCGGTGGTTCTACATCGCCGCCGCCAGTGCCATCGTGTTGGTCACGTACGCCGCGCTCATTCAGAGCTGGCGTGTGTTGATGGCCGGCTGGGGCAGCACCATCAGCTTTGGCACCGCCGTGCGCATCTGGACCATTGCGAATCTCGGCCGCTACATCCCCGGCAAAGTGTGGTCGGTGGGCGCGCTCGTCGTGCTCGCGCAGCGCGAAGGGGCTAACTCCGTTGCAGCCGCTGGTGCCGCGCTGCTCGGTACCGCCATCAACATTGGCGCGGGTATGGGCGTGGTCGCGCTGTCCGGCACTGCCGTACTCAACGTGCTCGGTGCACAATACGCCGTAGCGGCCGCGATCGGCAGCGTGCTTTTTGTGCTCGGTGTGCTCGTGCTGCCATGGCTGCTTCCGTGGTTGCTCTCCCTCTTGGCCACGCGCCGACCAGCACTCGAACTGCCAAGCCAACCATTGCCCAACAGGGCGATCTGGTTGTCGGTGACGATCAACGTCCTCTCGTGGGTTGGCTATGGAGCAGCATTTGCGCTGCTGGCACGAGGCGTTTTGCCCGACATCAGTGGCGCCTTGCCAACTTTCGTCGCAATTTGGACAGCTTCGTACCTGGTCGGCTATCTGTTCCTCGTCGCGCCCGGTGGCATTGGTGCGCGCGAGACTGCGCTCGTCGGCGCGATGGTTGCGCTCGGTGTTGCGGTTTCGGCCGATGCGGCTGTGCTGGCCGCTGTTTCCCGATTGTGGCTGATCGTGCTCGAAGTACTACCCGGACTCGTTAGCCTCGCTCTCGCACCTGGCGCTCGAAAAATCCGCTCGTGACAGCAATCCGTCGCGAGTGGATGTGATCTCGCCCGGGTGCGCTCCCTCGTTCTCTCAGACGTTCCGTTATGGATAGATCAGACCCGACGTTTCCCGACTGGAGTCCTCGCTACGCGTGGGCCTGGGCAGCGCTGACCTGCGTGATCGCCACCATGCTTCTGGCCTGGCCGGCGCTGAGCGGCGGTTTCCTTGTCAATCCACATTCCGATCAGTACATCGCCGGCTATCCGTTCCGCAATTTCGCCGCCGAGATGCTGCGGGCGGGGAATGGATTCCCGCAGTGGAATCCGTACCTGCAAGGCGGCATGCCGTTTGTCGCGGCCATGCACGGCGACATTTTTTATCCCACGTTCCTGTTGCGAATGTTGCTGCCCACCGACGTCGCCATGACGTGGGGCTTCATCATTCACACCGTGCTCGCGGGATTCTTTACCATCGGCTTTCTGCGCACGATTGGCATGGGGCTGCTGCCGGCATCCGTTGGCGGCGTGGCCTACATGCTCAGCGGACAGTTGGCCTCGTTTCCGTCTCCGGGGCACGACGGCAAACTATTTGTGAGCGCGCTGCTTCCGCTCACACTCTGGATGTTGGTGAAGGGCATTCGCGACGGCCGGAAGTGGGCCTGGGGCGCGCTGGCGATTGTGGTTGGACTTGGCGTCCTCTCTCCACATCCACAGCTGCTGCAATACTTGCTGCTCACGTCGGGCGCGTTCGCCCTGTTTATCGCACTCAAGCCGGGAGCGGTGCAGCGCCCTGGCAATAGCGCGGCGCGTCCCGCCGCCGGCAAGTCGGTCGCTGACAGCGCGCCCGTAAAAAACGCCGGCATCCCACGCCTTGGCCTCGCGCTCGGCGCCGTCGTCATCGGCTTCGCAATCGGCGCCATTCAATTTCTTCCCGTCTTCGAATACGTGGACTGGTCACCCCGCTCCGGCGGCAAGGGCTACGACTACGCGTCATCGTATTCCATGCCGCTCGAAGAGACGATCAACATGTGGCTGCCGCAGTTCTCAGGCATCCTCGATTCGTATTGGGGCGCGAATGGAATTCACTTCCACAGCGAGTATCTCGGCGTTGCCGTGATCCTGTTGGCCGTGGCCGGGCTGGCCGGCGGCATCCACAAGCACGCGCGGGCGCACGCCTGGTTCTGGCTCGGAACCGCCATCGTCACGCTGCTTTGGGCATGGGGCGGGAATACGCCGTTCTATCAGTTGGTTTACGCCGTCGTGCCTGGTTCCAAATTTTTTCGTGCACCGAGTACGATCCTGTACGTGGTCTCGTTCGCGACCGCGATGCTGGCCGCGTTCGGCGCGGAACGGCTGATCGCCGGCAAGCTGGGCAACCGATTCGTGATCGGTGCCGCCGTCGCGGGCGTGTTGACGGCCGTGCTGGCGTCCGTTGGATTCTTCACGCAACTCGCTGAGGCGGTGGCGTGGAATGTGGCCGTCGTGCCACGCATCGACGCCAACGCCCCCGCGGTGGTCGCGGGCGGATGGCGAGTGGCCATCATCGCACTCGCGGTCGCCGGGCTTGCGTTTGCCAGTGCCAGGCGAAAGCTGCCAGCTCGCGCGATCGGCATCGCGCTGGTCGTCGTGGTGGCTCTCGATCTCTTTAGCGTGGGCCGCAACTACTGGCTCTTCAGCGAGGGCGCGGACACGCTCTACGCGTCGGATGCGGCGATCGACTACATGAATGCGCAGCCGGAGCCCGGTCGCGTGCTCGCGCTCAGCTTTCAGGGCGGTGAGGCACCGGCGAGGCGAGACCCGTTCCTTGGTGGCTCCGCGCTTATGGCTCACCACATCCGCGATGTGCTCGGCTATCACGGCAACGAGCTTGGTCGCTATCGACAACTCATCGAGACTGCAGGAGAGGGGCTGGTCAGTAATCCCAACCTGTGGGCGCTGGCCAACGTCCAGTATCTGTACACGAATCTTCCCGAGTTGCCGCTTGAAGGTGCGGAGAAACTGGCCGGCCCCACCAGGAATGCGGCCGGCAGCACCGTGTATCTGTACCGATTGCCCGGCCAGAACCCGTTTGCCTGGGTGGTGCCGCTCCGTGTGAAGGCCGACGATCAGAGCACGCTGGCCACGGTGCTCGACCCACGCTTCGACCTCAAGCGCGCCGTGCTCTTCGCGAACGATGCACCGGTCGAGGCCAAGGCAGCCGACCAGATCAGCGCGCTGCCCGAGCCGCTGGCCGTGTCGGCCAAGGTCACGCGCTATGCGCCTGGCTCCGTAGACATCTCGCTCGATGGCATCATACCCGAGGGCGCGACGCTCGTGGTGTCGGAGAACTTCTATCCGGGATGGACCGCTACCGTGGACGGTGCCGAGGCACCCATCGGTCGCGCCGACTACGTGATTACCGGTGTAGCGTTGCCGGCCGGCGCCAAGTCTGTTGCGCTGCGCTTCGACAACCCGAAGAATGACACCGGCCGACTCATCACGCTGCTCGCGCTGGCGCTGGCCGGTGCGCTGCTCATCGGCGGCGTGGTCATGGACCGACGGGGTGCCCGTGTCGTCTGATCGATCGACCCCGTGGTCTCCCCAAGCGGCGATTCCGGAGGGTGAACGTGCCCTCGTCATCGTTCCCACGTACAACGAACGCGACAACATTCACAAGATCGTCCCGCGTATTCTGGCCGAAGATCCTCGGCTCGAAGTGTTGGTAGTCGACGACAACTCGCCCGATGGTACAGGTCAATTGGCCGATCAGTTGGCGGCCGCCGACTCGCGCGTGCACGTGCTGCATCGTCCCGGCAAGGCCGGTCTCGGTCGGGCGTATCTGGCAGGCTTTGGGTGGGCGCTCGAGCGGGACTACGCCTACATCTTTGAGATGGACGCCGACTTTTCACACGATCCGGCGCACCTCACGGAGTTTCTCCACGCGATCAAGGACGCCGACATGGTGCTCGGATCGCGGTACCGGGAGGGCAGGGTCACGGTTGTGAACTGGCCGATGACGCGCCTGCTGCTGTCGTACGGGGCCAACATTTACGCTCGCGTCGTCACCGGCATGAACCTGGGCGACGCGACCGGAGGGTTCAAGTGCTTTCGACGCAAGGT
Organism: Gemmatimonadales bacterium; assembly: GCA_038203795.1. GTDB lineage: Bacteria > Gemmatimonadota > Gemmatimonadetes > Gemmatimonadales > Gemmatimonadaceae > JAABRT01. The sequence continues at coordinate 48,132 of JBBRDP010000004.1, read as the reverse complement.
GCTCGAGGCGATCCCGCTCGATCAGGTGCGTTCGAACGGCTATGCGTTTCAGATCGAGATGAGCTACCGCGCCTGGAAGCGGGGCTTTAAGATCGCCGAAATTCCGATCGTCTTCAACGACCGCCTTGAAGGGGAGTCGAAGATGTCCAAGCGCATCGTCCGGGAGGCGGTGTGGATGGTGTGGCGGCTTCGCTGGTGGGGTCTCACCGGTCGATACTGAGGGAGATCATGCGCGACGACCACCGCAGTTCACTTGACGCGCTCGTGGGCGTGCCGTTCACCAAAATGACCGGCTCCGGGAACGATTTTGTGGTATTCGACGCCCGTGAGACGCCACTTGACCTTGTGACGCAACCTGAGATTATACAGGCTATCTGCAGTCGGCACAACGGGATAGGAGCAGACGGCATCGTGCTGCTCGAGCCTGGCGCGAACGTGACGCCTGATGCATTACCACCAGCAACGCGCGGCGACGAGATCCGGCTCAGGTACTTCAACAGGGATGGTACGTTGGGTGAGCTGTGCGGCAACGCGACGTTGTGCAGCACCAACTTCGCCATCGCGGGTGGGCTGGCAACCGCATCGCAGGTGCTGTTGCGCACCGACGCCGGCCTGGTGACGTCGCGGGTGAGAAACGGCACGCCAGAGATCGACCTGGCGCCGGTTGAGCGGATTCGCCTGGAGCTCCCGGAGATTTCGCTCAGCAGCGGCGAGTCGCGCATTGGCTACGCATTGGTTGGCGTGCCGCACGTGGTGATTCTGACGGACAATCTTTCTATGACAGATGTCGACGGTCGCGGTCGGCCAATTCGGCAGCACCCATCGCTCCTTCCATCCGGTGCGAACGTGAACTGGATCGAGCCACTGGCGGACGGTCGCTGGGCCTATCGGACCTACGAACGCGGCGTGGAGGGCGAGACGCTGGCGTGCGGCACCGGCGCCGTCGCGGCGGCGATCCTGCTGATCGAATGGGGGCTGGCCGAGGCGCCGGTGCGCCTGGTCACGCGATCGGGCCGAGCGCTTGAGGTCTCATTCGGGCACTCGGCGGCGACCGGTGAGACAGGCCGTCGCTGGTGGCCCTCGCTGCGCGGCGAAGGCCGGATCGTCTTCCGCGGCCGAATCGAGCGCCTAGGCTGATCAGAGCGCTCTCCAGCGCCGTGCGAGAGTCGCGTGATCGCCGGCTGTCGCGTCAAAACGAAGCGTGACTTTCTCAGCTCAGGAATGTGGAGAGATCCGCTCAAATTGACGAACGTGACTCGTTGTTTGCGATTCTGCGCGAACTGAAGGCCGTAAGTCGTTACCAGTCAGTGCAGTGCGAGCAGTAGTGCAAACCACAAGTAGGCAACCGAAGGAATGTTGTCCACAGTTATCCACGCTACTTGGTTTACATAACATATATTATCGGCACTCTATCAGGCCGACAGCGAACCGTAAGGGATAGATGATGTTTTGTTAGTGGCCCTCAACTGTCGAGTTTGGGCCGATCGCTGTGCGCCCACCTTAAAACCCGCGCACACCGCGTGCTCCGCCCGCGCCGCTCCGACGCTCGCCACGCGTACACCTCCCACACGGCGCGCGCGCAAAAGGCCGGAACCGCGAAGTCGCAGTTCCGGCCTCTTCCTCGGCGCGCCGAGAACCAACAACTTCACCACTCGCGTTACGGGGCCGCCGAGGCGCTGGCCCGAAGCTCGCCCAACCGCACCGCGGCCTCCTGCGCATACGGCGAACCGATCTTGGCCAACAGCCCTTCGAACAGCGCCGTCGCTTCAGCACGCTTACCGGCGCGCATCAGCAATCGAGCTTGCGAGAGCACGTGCCCATCGCGCTCCGTCTCGGAACCCGCCGAAGTGGCAGCCTTGCCGTACTGGGCAGCCGCCTTCTCAAAGTCGGCCAGCCCTTCGTAGCCGCCAGCGATCAGCACATCCATCGCCGCAGCAAAGGCCGACGATGCGCCGGAGCGGGCCGCCTCGAGCCGCTCAATGCCCTGGGCAAACTGGCCGGCGTCGTAGTAGCTCTGCGCCAGGAGCAACACCGCCTGCTCTCCGGCGCTCGTACCCTTGTAGCGGGTCGCAACTTCGCCCAACGCCTTTTGGGCCACATCGACTTTCCCTTCCTGCAGCGGACCCTGCGCAGCATACAACGCCGTAGAGGCATTGGCGCTCTTCTTCGCATCGGACGCGCGCAGGCCGTAGATGCCCAGCCCCACCGCCGCGAGAAGAGCCGCGCCGATGCCGAGCAACTTGCCATTGGACGTAAGCCACAGCGTGGCATTCTCCAGCGGATCGTCAGACGTGTGGGACACTGGTGCCTGAGGGTTTACGGGACGCGTGGGCTTCGCCATGAGTGGACTGCGGGAAAACGGGATGAAGGCTGGGCACCGCCAAACAGCAGCGCTCGGGGGTCAATCGCCACGACAACGGCCGACCCGCTCCGCGCGCCGGTCCGTTTGTGGCATAATCATTAAAGATAGTCGTTCCGGGGAGAAAGTCACCCGGAACTCCCTCCGCGCTAGTCGTCGAGACGAAGGGCGGCGCCTTCGCTCTTGGCCACCACCAGCGCCGTCAGCTGATCGCCCATGACGTTGGGCACGGTGCGCGACATATCGAGAATGCGGTCGACTCCCAGGATCAGCGCGATGCCCTCCCCCGGCACGCCGACCGTCTCCAGGATCAGCACCAGCAGCGGAATCGAGCCGCCCGGCACGCCCGCCGCGCCAATCGCGGTGATCACCGACATCACCACCACGATGATCTGACTGGTGAGGCTGAGCTCAATGCCAAACACCTGCGCCAGAAACAACACCGTCATGCCTTCAAACAGCGCCGTTCCGTTCATGTTCATCGTGGCGCCTAGCGGCAACACGAACGACGCGATCTCCTTCGGCACCGCAAACTGCTCTTCGGCGGTGCGGATGTTTTCGGGCAGCGTCGCGTTCGAGCTCGATGTGGAGAAGGCGGTCACCATGAGCGATCGGCACTTGCCAAAAAAACGCCCATACGGAATGCCCACGAAGAACTTCGCAATCAGCCCCGTCACACCAAACAGCTGGATGGCCAGACCCAGGAGCACGGTGCCCACGTACAACGCCAACGACTGCAGCACGTCGGCCCCGAACCGTACGGTCACGCCAAAAATGAGTCCGGCCACACCGTACGGCGCGAGCTTCATGGCGTACCCGATAATTCGGGTCACGACGTCAACCAGCCCTTCCAGCACGTCCATGATGGGCTTCGCGCGCTCTTTGCTGAGCTGCGTGAGCGCAATACCAAACACAATCGAGAAGAAGATGAGGCCCAGCATGTCACCACGCGCAGCGGAGTCGACCGGGTTGCGTGGCACGATGTTGACGAACGTCTCAATCCCGAAAACGGCGCCGGCGCCAACTCGCGCCGAGGCTTCCCCCGCATACTCCGCGAGCAACTGCGTGCGCACCTCTTCGGGCAACGATTTACCGGGCCCGATCACATTCACCAGAGTCAGGCCGATCGTCGCGGCAAAGGCCGTCGTCAGGAGAAAGAACCCCATCGCCTTGCCGCCGATGCGTCCGATGCGACTCAGGTCGCCCAGTGACGCCACGCCCAGCGTCACCGAACCGAAGATGAGCGGGACCACGATCATGAACAACATCCGGAGGAACACCTGCCCGACCGGCGTGGCGACATTCTCTACGACCCACAGCACTTCCGGAGAATCAGGCAGCAGCAACTTGCACGCAATACCGGCCGCAGCACCGATGCCGAGGCCGAGCATGATCTTGTTATGGAGTTTCACCGGGGGCGGGCGTCGGGAGGAAGGAAGTACTGGTTGCCGGAGCAGGTAACAATGTCTTGGGCGGAGCCACTGCAGTGCCCCCGAGAGGATTCGAACCTCCGACCAACAGTTTAGGAAACTGCTGCTCTATCCACCTGAGCTACGGGGGCAAAACCAGATCGCACACTCAACCGCACGATCATTGGAGAATTAACGTGTCCGACGGCATCCTGAAAGTTTCCGCCTTCAGTCCACTCGCCACACGGCCTGTGTCCGACGCTCGCCCAAAGCATCGCGGCCGCGCAGAAAGCCGAGTTCCATGAGGACCGACACACCCACAACCACCCCGCCCTGCCGCTCGACAAGTCGGCACGTGGCAGCAGCGGTGCCGCCCGTCGCCAGCACGTCGTCCACGACCAGCACGCGCGCACCACGCGTGATGGCGTCGATGTGGATCTCGATCGCGTCTTCGCCGTATTCGAGGGCGTAGCCTTCACTCGCGGTTTTCCACGGCAGTTTACCGGGCTTTCGCACCGGAACAAACGCAGCCCCGAGCGAGAGCGCCATGGGTACGCCGAACAGGAATCCACGACTCTCCACCGCGACCACATGCGAGATGTCAGACACGGCGAACGGCGCTTGCATGGCCCGAATCACGTCCTGCAACAGCACCGCGTCGGCGAGCAGCGGGGTGATGTCTTTGAAGCTGATCCCAGCCTTCGGGAAATCGGGCACGTCACGAATGGCACGCTGCACGCGCTGCACCAGCGGAGAATCAGACATCAACGGATAATGGTAAACGAGTCGGAGAATGTCGACGAAGACCACGGCACGTCGTCGAGCCGCTCGACAACAGCGCCGGGCGGTCCCTCGAACAATAGCGTGCGTAACCGAGCGAGCGACGTCTCCGCGCCGGATGCGTGCACTTCAACGCTTCCGTCCGCTCTGTTCTGCACGGTACCAAACACGTCCAGCCGACGCGCATTCTCACGCACGAACCAGCGGAAGCCGACGCCCTGCACCTGACCGTGCACGACACACGACAGCCGCCCCTTGGGCGGCGCCGGACGGTCGGTCACGCGTGCACTACTCGCTGGCGCCGAGCAGCGCGGCCAGCGCGGCGGCGAGGGCGGCGGCATCACCACGCTCGGCGTGAAATCCTGGCACGTTCAAGTCACCAGCGCGCAAACGACGCGCAATCGACTCAAGCGAAGCGGCGGCCGCTTGCGCATCTCCGGTAGGCAGCGGCGGGGGCTGCATCGGAGCCGGCGGTTCGCCAAAGGCACGCGCCCACTCGGTTTCGGCCGCAATATCGCGACCGCCGGAGTGGGGGAGTGCCGGCATGATGTCCATCCACGCCTCGTCCTCCTGCCAGGGGAGATGCGGCTCCACCGCCACCGTCGGCGCACTTGAAGATGCGCTTGCCGATCCGTCGGCCGATGCGTCGGCCGAGACGGCGCTCAGTTCGTCGGCGAGTTGGGCGATGTCGGCGCTGGCCTCGTTCATCGCCCAGCTGTCGTCTGCCGCATCGGTGACGGCGTGCACGTCGGGATCCACGGCGAACGCCTCGATCCACGGCAAGGCGTCGTCGATGGTCTCAGTCGCCGCGAACGTTTCGGTGGCGGCAGCCGCCTCGAGCGCCGAGATGGCCTCGATCGGCGTTGCCATCGCCGCACTTCCTTCGCGACTCACCTCGGTCCGAACATCGCGCTGCGCCTCGCGCTCGGCGCTTTGCGCCCAGGTGGGCGGCACGAACGGCATGAATGAACCGGCAGGTGCCGCACTGAGCGCGGACAGCGCACGGGCGGCCGGCGCAGCGTAGGGAAGAAGAGACGACAACCGCGCAGGGTTCGATGACATATCACACTCGGGCAAACGAAAGGGTGGCAACCAGGGCCTCAGCTCGGCGGCCACCCGCCGGCTCCAATCAAAGGGACGAAGCGGACGGGTGTGATGTCACGCCGCTCCAGCACTCCATCGTGTTTCGTGAACACCGCCAGCACCTGCTCCTCCCGGTCTCCGATCGGCAGGAGCAGCCTGCCACCCTCAGCCAACTGCTCTTCAAGCGCCGGCGGCACATGCGGCGCCCCTGCCCCAACCACGATCGCATCGAACGGGGCGTAGTCGCGCCAACCGAGCGTCCCGTCACCGAGCAAGAGACTCACATTGCGGACGCCGAGTTCGCTCAGCAAGAGGCGCGAGCGATCCAGCAGCGCCGCAATGCGTTCGATGGAGAACACTTGTGCAGCCAGTTCCGCCAGCAGCGCAGTCTGGTATGCCGAACCGGTGCCGATCTCCAGCACGCGCTCCTTCCCGGTAAGCTGCAGCAACTCGAGCGCGCGCGCGTGGACGTACGGCTGCGAGATGGTCTGCCCTGAACCGATCGGCAGCGCTGCGTCTTCGTAGGCGCGGTGTCGAGTGGACTCCGGCACGAACTTGTGCCGCGGTACCACATCGATGGCTCGCAGCACACCGAGATCCTTGATCCCTTTTTCCTGCAGCGCTTCGATGAGGCGTCGGCGCGCGCCGCCGAAGCTCGGCTCTACAGTTCCCGCCACCAGTCCGCCGACGCGTCGAGCTGATCACGATGCGTAAGATCGAGGTGCAAGGGAGTGACCGAGATGTACCCGTCGGCCACCGTCGCAAAATCAGAGTCCGTCGGTCCACTCCATTCAACGGATCCGCCGCCAATCCAGAAGATTTCACGCCCCCAGGGATCCTTCATGCGCGTGATCGAATCCGAGAACACGCGTCGACCGAGCCGCGTGAGCTTCACGCCCTTGATCTGCGATGCGTCGAGCGCCGGCAGATTCACGTTGAGGAGCGTATCTGCCGGAAACGTGGGCAGCGCCATGATGTGTGCCAGCAGTTTGCGCAGCATCCCCACGTGTGAATCGAGCAGCGCATCGGCGCGCAGCACGGTGCCGGCGAACGACACGGCGATTGACGGAATGCCGAGCGCGAGACCCTCCATCGCAGCGGCGACTGTACCTGAATACAGCACGTCTTCGCCCATGTTCGGCCCATGATTGATGCCGCTCACGACAAAATCAGGGCGCTCGTTCATCAACGCCCCCACAGCGATCAGCACGGAATCCGTGGGCGTCCCATCCACCTGCCACCGCCGCTCACCAAGTCGCACCGGACGCAGCGGATGATGCAGCGTGAGGGAATGACTGGTCGCGCTCTGTTCGCGGTCGGGCGCTACGACGGTGAGCTCGCCGAGGCTCTCACACGCGCGTTCCAGCACGCCGAGTCCACGCGCGAGAATACCGTCGTCGTTGCTGAGAAGAATTCGCATGTCAGTTGGTGGGAGGCTTGTCAGGATCGATGCGCGGTGCAGTGTTGTGCGGTGCGCGGAGCGGCGCGTCGAGCAGCGCTTGCAGCGCGTGCAAGTCGCGTTCGAGCGCTTCGACTGTTTCCAGCTCAAGCGCCGCGCGCGCCGACTGACGCAGCGCGCCGCCACGGCGATGTTCGTCGAGCTTCTGGCGTGCGCCATCGATGGTGTACTTCTCAGCGTACAACAATTGCTTGACGAGTAGAATCAACTCCACTTCCTTGCGCGCATACACCCGGTTGCCGGACCGGTTCTTGGCGGGACTCAGCACCTTGAACTGACTCTCCCAGTACCGTAGCACATGCGGCTTGAGCTCGGTGAGCGTACACACTTCGCCAATGGAATAAAACTCCTGTACTGGTTCGCCCTTCAACATCAGGCGACATCTCGTTCGGCGCGCAGCTCACGTGCCATGAGCTCCATGATCGCCTCGACGGGCGGCTGTCCGTCAAACAAAATGCGGTGCGTCGCTTCCACGATCGGCATCTCAACGCCCGCGCGTTGCGCGAGCGCGAGCGTGCTCTGCGCATTGAGGACGCCTTCGGCGACTGTGTCCTTGCCGGCGAGTGCTTCTTCCAACGTCTGCCCCTCACCGATCGCCACACCCACGGCACGGTTGCGACTGAGCGAGCCGGTGCATGTGAGCACCAGATCACCGAGTCCGGCGAGTCCGGCGAATGTTTCAGGATGCGCGCCGAGCGCGACACCCAGTCGTGTCATCTCGGCGAGTCCGCGCGTGATGAGGGCGGCGCGCGGATTGAAGCCGAGCCCAAGGCCCTCCACAATGCCGGTAGCCACGGCCATGACGTTCTTGATGGCGCCACCCAGCTCTACACCCACGACATCATCGGTGGTATACAGGCGCAACGTGGGTGCGCTCGCGGCCAGCTGCAAAAACGCGGCCGCCGACGGCACCGCACTCGCCGCGACAATCGCGGTGGGCTGCAGCGCCGCCACTTCCGCCGCAAAGCTCGGACCGCTCAGTGCGACCGTAGCGTGGGAGGGTGATTCTTCGCTCACGACATCGGTCATGAGGGCGAGTGTGTCGCGCTCAATGCCCTTGGTGGCAATCGCCAGCACCGCCGAAGGCGCGATGTGTGCAGCGCCGGCCCGCACCACGGTGCGCAACACATGCGACGGTGCGGCGTACACTACGAGCACCGCGTTCTCGAGCGCCTGCGCCATGTCGCCGGTGGCCACCAGCGATGGCGCGAGCGCCACACCGGACAGAAAGTGATCGTTGATGTGCGTGCTGTTCACCGATGCGACCACATCGTCTTCACGCGCCCACAATCGCACGGCGTGCCCGTTGCGAGCCAGCCGATCAGCGATGGCGGTGCCCCAGGCGCCAGCACCGATCACCGCACAACGCATGCGCGCCGATGGTGCGTGATGCTTCATCGGGACTGCTCCGAAGCGCTCGCGGTGCCGTCTGCAGCACCGTTCGCACTGTTCGCTGTGCGATCACCAAGCCGACGTTCGGTGCCGCGTCGCAGGCGCGCAATATTATCGCGATGCGTATAGAACACGAATGCGGTAACCAGCGCCGCGATGCCAAACACCGGCGTGCGCACACCATACTGCACCCCAACACTGACCACGAGCACCACCGCGCCAACAAGCGATGCGAGCGAGATGTAGCGCGACGCCCACGCCGTGGCAACGAAGGAGACGAGCGCGAACAATGCCGGCAGTGGTACGAGCGCGAGGAACACGCCGCTCGCTGTGGCCACACCCTTGCCGCCCCCCTTCCCGCGCAAAAACACCGGTCGCACATGTCCCACGATGGCCGCGAGGCCAAACGCCAACCCCCAGTGCGGATGCGCCGAGCCGCCGAACACCGCCGGCAACAATCGCGGCAACAACGCCACCGGGAGCGCGCCCTTGAGCGTGTCGACGGCGTACACCAGCAGCCCCGCTTTCCAACCGAGCGTCCGCAGCGCGTTGGTCGCGCCGAGGTTGCCGGAGCCGACAGTACGCAGATCGACGCCATGCGCCTTGCCCACGAGGTATGCCGTGGGGATGGAGCCCATCAACCAGGCCAGCATCAGGCCGGCGAGCAGCGCGACGATCATGCGTTCTTGCGGCGCAGAACAATGCGCAGCGGACTCCCGGTGAACGGAAACGTCTCGCGGAATCCGTTGTGCAAAAACCGGATGTAGTGCTCGACGACCAGATCGGGATGATTGCCAAACACCGCGATCGTGGGCGGCGCGACTTCCACTTGCGTGGCGTAGTTGAGCTTCACTTCGAGGCCCGCCTGCTGCGGCGGCTGACGACGCGCGAGCAGTTCGCCCAGTCGTTCGTTGACATCGCTCGTGGAGATACGCGTGTTGCGCGCGGTATCCACTTCCATCACCATATCAAGAATCTTGTTGACGCGCTGGCCCGTGAGCGCCGACGTGAAGAGAAACGGAACATGCCCGAGGAACGGTGCCTTGTCCACAATGGCTTTGCGGAACTTGTCGGCGCTCTTATCGCCCTTCTCGGGATAGAGGTCCCACTTGTTCACCACGAGAATGAGCCCTCGGCCTGCTTCCCAGGCAATCGTGGCAACCTTCAGATCCTGATTGTGAATGCCGTCGACCGCGTCGACGATCAACACGCAGATGTCGGCGCGATCAATGGCCTTGCGCGTTCGCAGCGTGGCGTAGAATTCGATGCCTTCGTCCACCTTGCTCTGGCGGCGCAAACCAGCGGTATCCACGAAGATGAGATTCCGATCGTGGTAGCGCATCGGTGTGTCGATGGAATCGCGCGTGGTACCCGCTTCATCTGCAACGACAAGCCGGTCTTCCTTGAGCACGCGATTGATGAACGATGATTTGCCCACGTTCGGCCGTCCGATCACCGCCACGCGCAGTGCGTCGGGTACTTCTTCCGGCGAATCGGGAATACGCTTGACGACTTCGTCGAGCATATCGCCGGTACTGGTGCCGTTGCGCGCCGAGACCGGCACGGGATCGCCGGCGCCGAGCTCGTAGAACTCGTACCAGTTGGCGTCGCGCGCGTCATCCACCTTGTTGACCACCAGCACCCACGGCTTGCCCGCGTTGCGGAGCAAATCGAGCACGCGACGGTCAGACGGATGCAAACCGGCCTTGGCGTCGACGATCATCATCATGAGATCCGCTTCTTCGATCGCCATGAGCACCTGCTTGCGAATCTCGAGATCCATGGGCATATGCGGGTCATCGGCCAGACCGCCCGTGTCGACGATCCAGAAATGCTTGCCGGCCCAGTCGGTTTGTGCGAAGTGGCGGTCGCGAGTGGTGCCGGCCTCGTCGCTCACGATGGCGCTCGTGCCGCCGACAATACGGTTAAAGAGCGCCGACTTCCCAACATTCGGGCGCCCCACGAGCGCGACGACGGGGAGACTCATGCGGCGGGCCGCCACGCGCAGCTGCCTTCCGGCACCAGCGCGTCAATGAAATCGTACGAAGGGTACACCGGCATCGGAAATGCTTCACGCAAAGTCACAAACGGCTCGTCGTCGAGAAAGAGGCCGTCGTCGTTGATGCACTCGGCCGGAATAAGAGCGAGATCGAGGTCGTGACGACCATCGAGCGCGCGGCGAATATCTGCCCCGACCAACAAGCCTGCGGTGGTGGTCGTAGGGCCGAACAAAGAATTTTCTACCGGGATGAGCACAAACGTCGCGCCGGTTTTTTGTGTGAGCTGCTCCAGCAGTTCAGGCATGAGCGGGGCCATGGACGCACCCGTGACCACGCCGATGCGCTGCCCATCGAGGCGTGGCAGCTGCTCGAGCCCACGGGCGACACGCTGACGCAATGAAGCCACCGAGCCGACGCCATTCTCGATTTGCTGGAACTCACCGTAGAACTCAGGCGCGGGGAGCTCGCGACCGGCCAGCAGGTACAGCTCATCCGATCCGTACACCCACCGGTCACCACGCTCCTTGAGCGCTCGCGTGGCCCACCGATCGACGTGATCGAGCAGCGCGCCCGACGTCGCCGGATCCATGGACTGCCCATTGTACAAATGCGAGAACTGCGTGAGTCCCACCGGTACGATCGCCACGGACATCATGGCATCGCCCAGCGCGTACAGGTCGCTGAAGGACTCCTCGAGCACGGCGCCGTCGTTCAGGCCCGGCACAATGACCATCTGCCCGTGGAAGCTGATGCCACCCTCGGCGAGCCGCGTGAGCTGCTCGACGATGTTGGGGACACGCGGGTTGTTGAGCAGCACCTTGCGCGCTTCCCATGGCGTGGCGTGCACCGACACGTAGAGCGGCGAGAGCCGGTACTCAAGGATGCGCGCGATATCCTTTTCCTTGACGTTGCTCAGCGTGGCGAAGTTGCCGTAGGCGAACGAGAGTCGGTAGTCATCGTCGCGAATGTAGAGCGGCTTGCGCAGCCCCTTGGGCAGCCCTTCGATGAAGCAGAACTCGCAACGGTTCGCGCAGCGTCGGATCGTGGGCGGCGCGAGGCTGACGCCCATGACATCATCGGCGTCGCGCTCGATGTCGTACTCGATTTCCGTGCCGTCCGGGAGCCGCGCGGTGACGACAAACGCCTCGTCGGCCGTGAGAAACTCCCAGTCGAGAAAGTCTTCGAGTGGGCGGCCGTTGACGGCCAGCAGTTCGGTGCCCGGCTCGATACCGACGGCGTCGGCGATGCTCTCGGGCTGGACAGCAGTGACACGAACCATACGAACGGACGCCGGCTTACGAAAACGAGTAGGAACAGAACGGGGGCCAAGACCGTCGCGCGGCAGGCCCCCGGAATGATGCGCGCCGGACAGGTGCGGCGCATCTGAGAAAGTTTACGAGGTCACCGGCCCGAAGTCAAGTAATAACATGGACTTCGGGCGCGTCTACAGAGGTTCCGTACGAAGAGGGTGGCACAGTGACGCGCGAGTGCACCGAACGCCGGAATACGCCATCACGACCGCCGCTCACTTGACGCGCTGCCCGTCCCGGTCGAGAACAATCGGTTCGCCGAGCCCGAGCGCACGAAGACGCGGAAGCTGTGTTTGCGCATCGCCCACAACGAGCCACACCATGCGCGACGGATCGAGGTACCGAGTGGCGAGCGCTTGAATGCGCGGCACGTCCATGCCACGAACGATCTGCTCGCGCTGCAGCACGTAGTCGGCCGGAAAGCCGTACGCGCTCATCGCCGAGAGCAGGCCCAACTTCGCGCCGCCCGTCTCGAATGCGCCCGCGTTGACACGCAGCAGGAAACTCTTGGTGGCGTCGAGATCGGCGGCACCAAAGTCAGGACCGTGCCTGTTCAAAATTTGCTTGATGGCGTCGAGCGCTTCGTACGTCACGTTTGCACGCACCGACGATCCAATGGAAAACGGCCCGGCGATCTCCGTACCGCTGAATCGCGAGCTGATGCCGTAGGTATACCCGCGCTGCTCACGCAGTACCTGCGTCAGTTCCGATGCAAACCCGCCGCCACCGAGACGGAAGTTCATGACGGTGGCCGGATAAAACTCAGGATCGACTTCGGCGAGCGCCGGATAGCCGACGCGGATGACCGACTGGCTGGCGTTGGGCACATCCACGAAATACAGACCGGCTCGAGCGGGCGACCAGGTGGGCGCGGGGGGCAGTGCTGGTGCGTCGCCCGTCCAGTTTGACGCCAGCCGGCTGAGCGAACGCACCACTTGCGACTGTGTCACGGCACCGGAGACATGGAACGCGGCCAACGACGGCTTGAGCGCCGTGCTGTGATAGCGCTGCAAGTCGGCGATGGTGATCGCGTTGATTGTGGCGGCGTTGCCCAGCGGATTCTGCGCCAGCACATGGCCCTCGTAGAGCAGTCGCTGAAACACATCGCCGGCGATGGCCACCGGGCTCGCCGCCCGCTGTCGCAACTGATTGGCCACCCGCTGCTGCGAGAGCGAGAACTCGGCGGTATCAAACCGAGGCTCGAGCAACATCTCCTGCACGATGGCCATGGTGGAATCGTAGTTCCGCGCGAGCGTGCTACCGCTGATCGCGAACGTCTGGCCGTCGGCAGAAACATTGATGCTGGCACCGAGTAGATCGATGGCCTTCTCGAGTTCGGCCGGTGTGCGTGTGGCCGTGCCCGCCATCATGCTCTCGGCGAGCAGGTTGGCTACGCCCACGCGATCCGGTGCATCCAACAACTGGCCGCCGCGCATGCGTAGCACAAACTGAACCAGCGGCACTTCGCGATCGTCGATACCAAATACCGGGAGGCCATTCCCCAGATCAGCGCGCCACACGTTGGGTGGCGTGAGCGACGGCGGCGTGCCGTACTCCGGCTCGACCGAACGATCAAACGACGAAGCGGTCCGCGTTTCACCACGCGCGATTGCACCGATCTCCGCTTCGGCTCCCATCACGATGGGCTCCTCAACCACCGACGCCTGCTTCGAGCCGACAAGCGCGAGCTCGGCACTTCCCTTGGGCACAAAACTGGTGATGATGTGGTGCTTGCCCTTGACGTACTGCGCATACACGCGCTGCACATCGGCGTCGGTGACGGCGAGTGTGCGGCGCAAGTCTTCTGCGGCAAACCCCGGATCCTTCGCGAAGATGTTGTACTGCGCCAGCTGGAACGCCTTACCAATAACAGACGACAATCCCGAGTAGAACCCGCTTTCGTATCGCGCTTTGATGCGCTGCAGCTCCTCGGGCACCACCCCTTCCTGCTCGAAGCGTACAAACGCGCGATCAATCGCGCTGCTCACGCTGTCGAGATCCGTCTCGGCAAAGGCGCGCACGGTCAGGTCCCAGCGTCCCGCGAGCTCCCCGTTGGACTGCGAGGCGCTGACGGACGGTGCAACTTTCGCCTCTTCCACCAGCACCTTGTAGAATGGTGCGGTCTTGCCGTCGGTGAGCAGCTGCGCGAGCATGTCGAGCGCATACTGGTCGGGATGATAGACCGGCACCGTGGGCCAGGCCATCGTGAGCATCGGAACGCGCGCCAGATTGTCTTCGTGCATCAGTCGCGGCGATTCGGTGAGCGCCACGGCGGGAACCATTGGCGTCGCCGGCATCTCGGCCTTTGGGATTTCGCCGAAATAGCGTTCAATCCACGCTTTGGTTTTCGCCACATCGATGTCGCCGGCCACAACGAGCGTCGCGTTGTTGGGACCATACCAGCGGCTGTGAAAATCTTTCACATCAGCCAGCGTCGCGCTTTCCAGATCGGCCAGTGAGCCGATGACCTGCCACTGGTAGGGATGACCGGCCGGATAGAGCGCCTGATCAATCACGTAGTCGTTGTGGCCATACGGCTGGTTATCGACCGACTGCCGCTTCTCGTTTTTGACGACCTGCTTCTCTTTTGCGACAACCGACTCGGAGACGGTGTTGATGAAGAAGCCAAGTTTATCCGCCTCGGCCCAGAGCGTTTTTTCGAGGCCGTCCACCGGGACGACTTCGAAGTAGTTGGTGCGATCGTTGCTCGTGGAGCCGTTGGTCGAGCTTCCCACGCGCGTCATGAGGCGATCAAGGCCGCCCGGTCCGAGGTTTTCGGAATCAAGAAAGAAGAGATGCTCGAAAAGGTGCGCGAAGCCTGTCTTGCCGGGGATTTCGCGCGCCGACCCCACGTGAAAGGTCATGGCCACGGCAACGATTGGATCCGAGCGATCGACGTGCAGAATGACGTCGAGACCGTTGGGCAACTCGTAGCGCTCAAAGTCAATCGACACCGGCAGGGCAACGTCGGCCGCTGCAATCGACGCCTCACGCTCTCCACACGCGCTCACGAACAACGGCGTGAGCAGCGACAGCGAGCACACCACACGTCGCATGTTGGTGCGACCCTTCGCCTTCAAAAACGTGCGCATCAAGACTCCAATTGATTGAGACTACGGTCGGTACGAGGCACCAACACCAGTGTTGAACACCACCACATCTGCATCACGTGCCACCTTGCCATCGCGCACGAGATCCGCGAGCACGGCAATCGCACAACCGCCTTCGGGCGCGGCGTCGATGCCCGTGGTCTCGGCGAGCCGCCGTGTGGCCACACGCATCACGTCATCCGTGACGCTGGCTGCCTGCCCTGCGGTCTCCTGCAAAATTCGCAGCAGGATTCTGTCACCCAGCGGTGTCGGCACGCGCAGTCCGCTCGCATAAGTCTCCGGATCGATCCACGGATCGGCGTGGTCGGCACCGGCAGCAAACGCACGCGCAATCGGTGCGCATCCGGCCGATTGTGCCACGACATACTGCGGCTGCTTCGATCCGTCGGCGAGCCATCCGCTGTCCATGAGTTCGTTGATGGCCTTCCAGATTCCAACGGTTCCTTCGCCGCCGCCCGTTGGATACACGACGACATCCGGCAGCGACCAGTTGCACTGCTCGGCGAGTTCGAAGCCCATCGTTTTCATCCCCTCCACACGATACGGCTCGCGCAGCGTGGCCACGGGCCACCAGCCCGACTCCTTCGCGTACGCTGCGGCCATCTTCCCCGCGTCACCAATATGTCCATCAATTCGCACAAGCTGCGCGCCAAGGGCATCGATGGTATCGAGAATGGGCCGAGGCGTTGTGCGCGGCGCGAAGACGCGAACGGGAATGCCAGCCGCAGCGGCGTAGGCCGCCAGCGCGGCGCCGGCGTTGCCTGCCGTTGGCACCACCAGTCCCGGCACGTTGTCACCGCGCGCACGCGTAACGGCCGCGCTCATGCCGCGCGCCTTGAACGAGCCGGTGGGATTCTGCGATTCGTCCTTGATGCGGAGCCGGCGCACGCCCACCTCGCGTGCCAGGATCGGCGCCTCGATCAATGGCGTGAGCCCCTCGCCGAGCGTCACGGGATGCTCGCCGACGTGCAACGGGAGCCACGCAGCGTAACGCCACATATCCCAGCGCGCGGGAAAGGTGTGGTCACGCGGCACCGAGACGCTGTACGAAACAAACAGCGGCTGCGCGCACGACGGACAAGTGGTCGCGCCGGCATTCGAGGCAAGCGCCATCCGACAGGAAGAACAGGCAAGAGTCCAAGTCACGTATCGCTGGGTGCGGGAGAATCGGAAGGAGAAACTTCAGCAGCGTCGGGGATGGGCACACCCAACGCGAGATGGACCTTGCGCGCAATCGCCAAGCCGAAGCCGGGGAGCTCCGCCAGATCCAGGAGTGACGCGTCGCGCACGCCCTGCACGCTGCCAAAGCGGTGCAACAGGGCACGACGCCGGTTCGGACCAACGCCCGGAATCTGCAACAGCTCTGATGTGATGGTACGCGCGGCGCGCTTGCTGCGCTGAAACGTGATCGCAAACCGGTGCGCTTCGTCGCGTGCCTGTTGCAGCATGCGGAGCGCCGGCGAACGACGCGGCAGGCGAATCCCGTCGCTACGACCGGGAAGGAACAGCTCTTCATCGCGCTTGGCCAGGCTCACAATCGCCTGCTTGCCAAGTCCGAGTTCTTCGAGCGCGACGACGGCCGAGCTGAGCTGCCCCTTGCCACCGTCGATCACCACCAGATCCGGCAGCGGTTTTTCTTCGTCAACCCGACGGCGCAAAAAGCGCTGCACCACCTCGTGCATCGACTTGAAGTCGTCGATGCCGATGGTGTCTTTGACCATGAACTTGCGATACTCGCTCCGCTTGGGTCGACCGTTCTCAAACCACACACACGACGCGACGGTATCAGTGCCCTGCGCGTGTGAGATATCAAAGCACGCAATGGTGCGAGGCAGTTTGGGGAGTCCAAGCTCACGCTGCAACTCGTACACAGGATCCGACGCGCGTTCATCGGCTTCGAGCGCGGCCAACTTGAACTCTTCCAGCAGATGGCGTGCGTTCTGATCGGCCAGATCAACGAGCGCCCGTCGCGGCCCGCGCTGCGGCACGCGCAGTGCCGTGCCCTCCAGCGCCGACTCCACCATCTCCTGCTCCGGCAACGGGAATGGCAACAACAACTGACGCGAACGACCGGGCGCCGTGCGATACCACTGCAACAAAAACGCGCTGAGCACCAGTGCGTCGTCCACGTCTTCCGCGTGCTCGAGCAATCGCTGCTCACGGGCCAACAACTTGCCATCGCGAATACGCAGAACCACCGCGCACGCGTCCTCACCGTCGCGCGCGTAGCCAATCACATCCCGGTCACCGCCCTCAACATCCACCACAACGGTGGGCTCCTCCATCCGCTCGAGCTTCTGCAGTGCGTCGCGCAGTTCGCCGGCCGTTTCAAAATCGAGCCGCTCCGACGCTTCCAGCATCCGCTCGCGAACACGAGCGACCACATCGTTGGTGCGACCATCAAGAAACGCCACCACGTCGTCAATCATGACACGATACGAGGCGACGTCCTGCCAGCCGACACACGGCGCATGACAGCGCTTGATGAAGTAGTCAAGGCACGGTCGCTCCGGAGCTTCGAGCGGCAGGTCGTAGTGACACGACCGCACCGTGAAGAGACGCTTTACCACATTGAGCGCGCGACGCATGGCACTCACATCGGTGTACGGCCCAAAGTATCGCGCGCCATCGTCGGCAATGCGGCGCGTGACAAACACACGCGGGAACGGCTCGCCCACGGTCACCTTGATGTACGGATACGATTTGTCGTCCCGCAGCGCGACGTTGAATCGCGGACGATACTCCTTGATCAGATTGGCTTCGAGAATCAACGCGTGCGCTTCGGTGGGGACGACCAGTGTGTCCACATCGGCAATGCGCCGCACCATTGCGATGGTACGCGGACTGACCAGATCCAGCGCGAAATAGCTGCGCACCCGAGAGCGCAGGCGCTTGGCCTTGCCCACATACAGAATGGTGCCGGTGGCATCCTTCCAGAGGTAGACGCCGGGTGATTCGGGAAGGTGCGGGACCTTGGCCGCAACCGCTTCGGGCATGCGCTCGGTGGTGCTCATGCTGCGCCTCGCGCAGGGTGCGCACGTGTCGTACGTGTCGTACGTGTCGTACGTGTCGTACGCTGAAGCGGACGGGGCCCGCTCACGTGTGCTCCGACGCGCGGCGCGGCGCGAGTCGCAACCAGCGCGACGCTTCGGCAGAGCCGAACCACCAGGACCCGAGCAAATACACGAGCGCAAACACGCCCAGCACCACCGTCGCCTCCACATACCGATGCAGCGGCGGTAGCGAGAGGCGTACCGCCACACTGACCACCGTGGCCACCGTCGACAGCGCCACGATCCGGCCTGCCACGCTTCGCGCTGCCTGATCGAGCAGCGGACCGAAACGGCTCCTGATACGCCCGGTGAGCAGCCCGAAGTTCACCCATGATCCAATCGTTGCGCCCAGTGCAACGCCAGCCACGGCCAACGCGTGCGAACGGAACACGTACGCCAGAGCCGCCGCGCACCCGATGGACACCGCCACGCTGACCATCGAGAACCGAAGTGGTGTTTGATAGTCCTGCATGGCATGAAACACCGTGGCGAACAATCGGTTCGACGAAAAGCCCACAAGGCCAACGGCGTACGCCGCCAGCGTGGCATGCACGAGCGTCTGCTCCTGTAGGCCGAACTTGCCGGATCGCAACAGCACGCCAATGACGAGATCGCCAAACACCATGAACACGATCGCGCTCGGCACCACGTAAAACAGAATGCGCATCCATCCGTTCTGCACACGCACACGAACGGCCTCGCGCTGCGCGGCCAGCTCCACAGGATCAACCGCAGAGGTAGAAGCGCGCGACAACTCCGGCAACGACGACGCCGATACGGCAATGCCGAACAGCGCTGCCGGCAACAGCATGATCTGGTTGGCATAGCCAAGGTTCGAGACCGATCCCTCGGCGAGGAACGCCGCAATGAAGCCGTCAGCGAATCCGGAGAGTTGCACGACCCCAAGCGCGCCGATAACGGGGAGAAGATTGCGCAGCACCGGCATCACGTCGTGGTTGGCCGACTGCAGGGTGGGCCTGAGCGGCCCGGCCAAGCGCCACACTTCGGGCAACTGCACGCTCACCTGCAGAGCCGCACCCGCCAACGTGGCCCACGAGAGCCACCAGGCGAGTTCCACCATCGAGGAGGCGCGTGCCCCCCAGCCGGCCAGCAACACGATTTGCGCGACCGACCACAGCGCCGCACTCGCGTACGAAATAAAGAACCGTCGATGCGAGTTCTGCACGCCGAGGCACCAGCCGGAAATCACCATCAGGCCGGCCATGGGAAACAACACGCGCATGAGTCGCGTGGTGAGTTCGGCGGTTTCCGCAGGAAATCCGGCCGCGAGTACCGCCGTCAACCACGGCGCTGCGACAATGCCCACCAGCGTGAGCACGGACACACCCACGAGCAGCACACCGAGTAATCCGTTCGCCAGCGTCTTCGCACCACGCGCGTCACCGCGACCGAGCATCGCACTGTACACGGGCACGAACGCCGCCGATAGCGTGCCCTCACCGAGCAGATTCCGCAACGCATTCGGTACCCGAAGCGCCATCGAATATGCATCGTTCTCCGCGCCGCTCCCAAGGAAATGCGCAATCAGCTTGGTGCGCACGAGGCCCGTGAGCCGGCTCACAAGAATGCCGGCGCCAACCAGTCCCGCTGATCGGCCCGCAGCGGAATCAGCCACGGGCGCGGTCATGCGCACACCGTCACGCGGGCGGGCTCACGCGATCGACCACGCCAAAGGCACGTCATTCGGACGACGACGTGCTCCCGGCAACGATTGCGCGCGCGTGCACAGTCGCCAACTCGCGCATTGCGGTGAGTGCCGACATCCCATATCGCGCCAGCGTGGGCACCAGCGACAGGACGCGTTCCGGCGATGATCCGAGCGGATACAGCGCGGCGCGCAGCACGGCAATATCACGCGCGGTGTCGCGCTCACGACGCTTGACCGCCGCGATCAGCCGTCGCTCCACGCGTGTCACGCGCTGTGCCACATCGCGCGACAACCCGTCCACCACTGGCTGGGCTACGAGTGAAGCGTCAGCGGACACGGCGTTGCCAAGCGCGCCGATCTGCGCGTCGAGCGTAACCCGAAGCCGTTCGATCGCATCAGCGACATTCCGGTCCATCGCGGCGCGCGCCAATCGCGCCTCGACCACATGCGGCGACTGCAGTTCTTCAGCGCTCACACCCAGGCGTTCGAGCAGGCGAGTGACGGACGGTTCGCGCCACTGCGCGCTCCAGCGCGGCACCGCGATGGGCACATCAAACGTCGCTGCCTGCGCCACGGCCGTGGACTGCGCGAAGTACGCCAACTCGCCCGGACCGGCCACGTACGCGGCCGTGGGCATCAACGCGCGTTCCAGCACAGGGCGGAGCAATACGTTCGCGCCGAACGACCCGATTGAAGCCAACGCCGCACGTGCGGCGGCGTTCGCCAACGGCACACGCGCGCGAACACCATCGATTGTTTCAAACACCAACGAAAGTCCGTCGACCTGTTCTACCTGCGGTGAAAAGCCGGCCGACGTGATCTCGTCATTGCGAGCGCGTAGCGCGGCGTCAATCGCCGACGCGTACTGCAGCGCGTGACACAAGACGGAATGCGAGGCCGCACGCACCGACGGATGCGAGGCGTCGAGCACGGAGATGCCGAGCGGCTCAAGCATCGTGCGCAGCCACGTCACATACGCCGAACCGATCGTCGCGCCGTCCGTGTACGCAGCGTCCACCACATCGAGCACCATCGGATCAGCCAACGAACCGCAAGCAGCCCGCAGTGCGGCGCGCAGGCGTGACACATCGCCGAGCGGAACGTCGGCCATCGCGACGCCGTCCGTGGCGGGCCCGACGAGTTGCAAACGTTCGAGCCCCCCCGGCCCCACCACGTGCGTGACCGTCGCCTCGTGCCAATCCGCATCATCGGTCGCCGCCCAGAACACAGGTGCCACCGGAATCCGCAGCTGCGCTGAGAGTTCATCGGCCAACGCGAGCGCAGAGAGCGCCTTCGTGATGGTGTACGCCGGTCCGCCGAATAGCCCCGGCTGCTGCCCGGTGGTCACGACCACGCCATGGCGTGCGGCCTCGGCCAAGCGGGCGCGCGCTACAGAATGCGTGTTGGTTCCGAAGGCGCCGTGCAACGCATCAAGCCATGCGCCATGCGACGCGCCGTGCGGTGCCTCATGCGACGCGCCGTGCGGCGCACCATGCGACGCGCCGTTCGGTGCCTCATGCGGTACTCCATCGTTCGCCTCGCGCACGCGCGACACGTGCGCACGCCAGGCGGCGACACCCGCTGGTGCGAGCACGTCCCAGCCTGGCGGTACGCCGCGATGTTGAATCGAGAGCGAGAGTGCTGAGCCGCCGAGCGGAGCGCTTCGGACCTGCAACGAATCGGAGTCTGTCACGAGTTGTGGCCTGTCACTTGTGATACGGTTCACCGCGCACGATGGTGCCGGCGCGGTACAACTGTTCGGCGAGTACAAGCCGCGCCAGCTCGTGCGGCAACGTCCACGGCGCGAGGCTCAATCGACGCGTGGCGCGGGTGAGCAGCACCTCGCCGAGACCATGTGCACCGCCGATGGCGAACGCCAGATCTGTGGCACTGTCCCGCGACGAAGCGAGCAGATCGGCAAACTGCGCTGACGTCATCGATTCCCCACCCGGATCGCAGGCGATGAGACGCGCTCCACCGGGCGCACGCGTCAGCAGTCGATCCGCTTCGAGCGACTTTACCTGCTCCGCCGATCGGGACCGTGACGACTCCTCGCGCACCTCATGCACTTCGAGCGGCCAATACCGCGCGGCGCGTGTCTCGTAGTCGGCAATCACCTCGGCGAGACCGCCCTGTTTTGGTCGTCCCACCACCAGCACCGAAACACGCATCGCGCGTTGTTCCAACTCAGGCGTAGATACCGCGCAAACGATGCACGGTGGCCACGCGACTGATCGCCAGCATGTACGCAGCCGTACGCATGTTCACATTGTGCTGCGTCGCCAACTGCAGGACGTCGCGGAAACTGCGCGTCATGATGTCGGCGAGGCGCTCGTTCACGACGTCCTCCGACCAGAAGTATCCCATGCGATCCTGCACCCATTCGAAATACGACACGGTCACACCGCCCGCATTGGCGAGGATGTCAGGAATTACAAACACGCCCTTCGAGTCGAGAATGGGGTCGGCCGCTGCGGTCGTGGGCCCGTTGGCGCCCTCACACATGACTTTGGCGCGAACTTTCGGTGCAACTTTGGTCGTGATGACATTCTCCATCGCGGCCGGCAGCAGAATGTCCACGTCCATCGTGAGCAGATCCTCACTGTCGATGGCGTCCGCACCCGGAAATCCCACCAGGCTGCGATGCTCCAGCACCCAGGCAATCGCGGCGTCGATATCGATACCGTTGGCGTTGTGCAGCGACCCGAAACGATCGCCGATGGCCACTATTTTGCAGCCTTCACGCGCCATCAATCGCGCGGCCACCGAACCCACGTTGCCAAAGCCCTGTATGGCGACCGTCGCCCCGTGCATGGGCAGGCCGAGATGCTGCATCGCTTCGCGCGTGACGAGCATGCAGCCGCGTCCGGTTGCTTCACGACGACCGTACGAGCCGCCCATTTCCACCGGCTTGCCCGTGACCACCGCGTTCTCCGTGCGACCCACACGCATGGAGTACGTATCCATGACCCACGCCATGACACGTTCGTTGGTATTGATATCGGGAGCCGGTACATCGGTGTCGGGACCAAGCAGCTGCATGATACCCGACGTGTAGCGACGGGTGAGC
The DNA here is from genome assembly GCA_038203795.1 of Gemmatimonadales bacterium. Classification (GTDB taxonomy): domain Bacteria; phylum Gemmatimonadota; class Gemmatimonadetes; order Gemmatimonadales; family Gemmatimonadaceae; genus JAABRT01. The sequence continues at coordinate 25,438 of JBBRDP010000004.1, read as the reverse complement.
CGCTCGAGTTCGCCAATGCTCATTTTGTGCGGGTCGCAAATCACGCCACCCTTCGCACCGCCGAACGGGAGGTTCACCACCGCACACTTCCATGTCATCCACGCGGCCAGCGCCTTCACCTCTTCGAGCGTGACGTTCATGTCGAAGCGGATACCGCCCTTGGACGGACCGCGCGATGAGTTGTAGACCACGCGGTACCCGGTGAACACCTCGACGTCGCCGCTGTCGAGCTGCACCGGCACGGAGACGATGAGCTGCTTTTCGGGATGACGGAGAATCCGGTAAATGCCGGGCTCAAGATCGAGCAATTCGGCGGCCCGGTCGAAACGTGACATCATCGCTTCGAACGGATTGTCTTCATTCAGGAACCGATCTTTGTCCGGGTGGACGATGGAATCGGTGGGTAGTCGGAGGTCGATGGCCATGCGGCGGGAGGAGTGGCCGGCTCAGCCGGCAATAGGGGGTGAGGCCGCCGGCGGAAGGTTGCGCGCCGACACAACCCGCGTAAGGGCCGCGTGCAGCACGTCCCAACCGAGGCGGACCTCGATGGTCTGCGAAACATACCACAAGGGCGGAGCAGCGCGAGGCCATAACGGCGCAAGCTTAACCGCATCCTTGAGCGTGCACACCACCATTCCGTCGCGATCGACGCTGGTGAGCACTCGTGTGACGTCGGACGGCGAGAACGCATGATGGTCGCGAAAGCGCTGCGGCACCACGCGCGCGCCGAGCGCGGTGAGCTGGCGTTCGAACGACGTGGGATCGCCGATGGCGCTGACGACGATGATCCGGCGACCCCGGAGCGTCTCCAGCGGCTCATACGCACCGTTGAGATGCTCCATGGGACCGCTGGTTGGCACCTCACGCAGCCCGCCAGGCACCAGGCCGACAATGACGATCGGCACGGCTGGTGCGGCCGCCTTGATGGCGGACTGCAGCTGTTCGACGCGCTCCGTCGAGGCCGCCTTCACCGTGATCACGGCCGCCGAGGCCCGGGCCAGCGCGGAAAGTGGCTCACGCCACGGTCCGGTCGGCAGCGGTCGCACGCAATCGTTCCAGCCGTCCGCCGCAATGAGCACCAGATCGGCCACACGCGTGGCGCGACGGTGCTGGAACGCGTCGTCCAGCACCACGCAGTCGGCGCCCTGCGCAGCGGCCGACTCCACACCCCGAATCCGGTCGGCGTCGGCCACAACGGGCACCCCGGGATTGAGCAGCGTATGCACTCGCCACTCATCGTCGCCGTATCCTCGCAGCACGATGGCGGGCTTGGCACCCATCTCCAGCAGCGAACGCGCGCACCACGCGGCGATCGGCGTCTTGCCAGTGCCACCCACCGAGAGGTTGCCCACGCCCAGCGCCGGAATCGCCACCGGCTCCACGCCCTGGCCCGTGTCGAAGCGATGATTCCGACGAGCGACAGCCGCCGCAAAGATCGCACCGACGGGAGCCAACGCGCCGCGGACCACCGTGGGACCAATCCCCGATCCATGCCACACCCACTCCGCGATCGACGCAGCGCGACTCATGACGACGACCTGTTGAGCGGAGACGCATGCGAGGTCGCGCGCACGCCGGCACGGTCCGCGTGGAGCTCAGCGCATCGCGCCACAGCCGCTTCCATGATCGCTTCGTACTGCGGCACCTGCCCGGCCGCGTCACGCGCGGACGCCGCCTGCACCGCCACCGGCGTGTCGTACAACACGGTGACCCGCGCGAACGGCTTGGGAATCTCGAACGCATCCCATGATCGCAGTCGCCACACACGATTTACCTGCGCCACGAGTGGAATGATCTTCGCACCGGTGCGTTGCGCGATGAGCAAGACGCCGGGTGCCATTTTACGACGCGGCCCGCGTGGTCCGTCGGGCGTGATGGCCAGATCGTGTCCAGCGCGCGCGAGTTGCACCAACTCAAGCAGCGCGCGCGAACCGCCGCGTGACGAGGAACCACGCGCTGCGGAAAAGCCGAACGCGTGCAGGATCTGCGCGATGATCTCTCCGTCGCGATGTTCCGACACAAGCACCGTGGCCGGCTCGCCGCGATGCGCACACAGCAGGGGCAACATCTGTCCGTGCCACAAGCACAAAACAATCGCCCCTTCTCCACGCGCGACGCGCTCGCGCGCTGGCGTGCGACCATGCACCGTAATCCGCCAGGTAGCGGCCAGCATGCGCAGCAGAATCGTGCCGGCACGAATCGACCAGCGTGTGCGCCAATTGAGCGTGGCGCCGCTCATGTCACCAAGGCGCGCGCGAAGGCGGCCGCTCGTTCCGACGCACCGGGTTCGCCGAGTCGCGCCCGAACATCAGCCAGACCGGCCAAAGCCTCAACACGCAGCGGATGCGCTGCGTGCAGCAGCGGTTCGAGCGCGTCGGCCATGCGGGCTGGCACGATGGCATTCTGCACAAACTCGCGCGACACCTCGCGCTCGGCAACCACATTGACGAGTCCGATGTTGGGAATTTTCACGACACGACGGGCAATCGCGTAACTGATCGCACTCGTGCGGTAGGCGATGATGTGCGGCAGACCCGCCACTGCCGCTTCGAGCGTAGTCGTGCCGCTCTTGAGCAAGCCGGCCGTCGCCGCGCGCAGTACGGTGAATGACCGGTCGCGGATGACCGGATACGGACAGATCGCGGGATCGATGGTGATACCGGGCGCCGCACTCACAATCACCTGCAATGCCGGATGACGGCGTGTCAACTCGCGCGCGGTGGCCATGAACGGTGCCAGGTGACGCGCGAGTTCACTCTTGCGGCTGCCGGGAAAGACGGCGAGCACCGGCGCATCGGGATTGAGACCAAGCGAGCGGCGCGCCGCCTCCGGCTCGGGCAGCTCGGCCGCGCGGTCGAGTAGCGGATGCCCCACGAACGTGGCGTCCACGCCGTGCTCGCGCAGCAACGCCTCCTCGAACGGCAGAATAACCGCCGCTTTTGACACCCACCGCGCGAGCTTGGGCAATCGGTCCGCGCCCCAGGCCCACACCTGCGGTGTGATGTAGTAGAGCACCGGCACTCCCGCCGCGTGTGCCGCCTCCGCCACGCGCATGTTGAAACCGGGATAGTCCATGAGAATCACCAGCCCCACCTTGCCCGAGACGAGTCGCGCTTTGATCGTGCGCAACAGTCGCAGATGTTTGGGAATGTGACGCAGTACTTCAGTGAAGCCGATCGCGGCGAGGCGTTCGCTGTGTTCGATGAGCTGTACACCAGCCAACCGCATGCGCTCCCCACCCACACCCACCAACGGGCGCGCAGGATCAGCGGCTTTCAGCGCACTCGCTACCTTCGCCGCATGCAAGTCGCCGCTCGGCTCGCCGACGACGAACAGAATTTCACGCACCTGCAGATTCCGCCGCGGCGTTCGGGGGCCGCACGGGATTCGCCGCCTGCATACTCGGCATCGTGCGCTCGATTTCGGCCATGATGCGCAGCGCCACCGACAACGCCTCTCGCCCCTCGTCACCCGAAACGGCGACCGGCGCGCGCCCTTCGATCGCTTCAAGGAACTGCGACAGCTCGATCCAGAGCGGCTCCGCTTCCGGCGCACTCAACGCAATGCGCTCGACGAACTCCTCAAGCGCGCGAGGCTGCGCGGCGAGCAACGCCGGATCGAGATCACGCCGCAGCCGAAAGAACTCACCGGTGCCTGAGGCCAGATCGAGCGATAGATAGCCGCTGCGCTGAAACAGGCGAAGCTTGCGTACGCGCTCACGCGACACACGGCTGGCCGTCACGTTCGCTACGGCACCATTGGCAAACACCAGGCGTGCGTTGGCGATATCGAGCTGCGGGGTGAGCACCGGAATACCCGTGGCCTGCACGTCGGTGACACGTTCGCCCACGAGCGTGCGCACCAGATCGATGTCGTGAATCATCAGGTCGAGCACCACCGCCACGTCTGAACCACGCGGGTTGAACGGGGCCAGCCGATCACTCTCAATGAATCGTGGCGAGTCGACGTACGGCATGGCCGCTCGCACGGCGCGGTTCACGCGCTCCACATGTCCCACCTGCACCAGTCGCCCGGCAGAACGTGCGGCGGCCAGGAGATCGTCGGCTTCTTCGAGCGTGACCGTGAACGGCTTCTCGACAAACACATGGCACCCGTGCGCCAACGCCGCAGCGGTCACCGCATGATGCGCGGTCGTTGGCACCACGATTGACACAGCGTCGGCGGCGTCGAGCAGCGAGTCCAGCGAGGCGTGCGCGACCACGCCAAACTGTTGGGCCATCGCCGCCGCACGCATTGCATCGACGTCGTACAGACCGACGAACTGTTCACCGGCCAGATCGCGCAGGATACGCACATGGTGCTGCCCGAGCGCACCGGCGCCGATGACTCCCACGCGGGTCGCCATCAGAACCCGACTCCCCGATCACTCTGCTCGACAAAATCCAGAAACCGCGTGACTTCGGCCAGCGCCTCGCATTCGGCGCGCGCGCGCACCAACCCCTGCGACACATTGTGTTCAGACCGAAAGAGCAATCGATAGGCGCGCTTGAGCTCCTTCACCACTGGTTCGCTGAATCCGCTGCGCTGCAGGCCCACGCTATTGAGGCCGAACAACTTGACCGGGTTTCCGACAGCCTTCACGAATGGCGGCACGTCCTGCGCCACACGCGAGCACCCGCCGACAAACGCATGAGCGCCGATCCGCACAAACTGATGCGCGGCGCAGAGGCCCGAGATCGTGGCGCGATCTTCCACGATCACATGTCCCGCGAGCTGCGTGCTGTTAGAGATGATCACGTGATCGCCCAGGAGGCAGTCATGGGCGATGTGCACGTAACTCATCAGGAAGCAGCTCTTCCCCACCTTGGTCACCAATGAGTGCGACGTCCCGCGATTCACGGTCACGTACTCCCGGATCGCGGAATCGTCGCCGATCTCAACGCGCGTCGCTTCGCCGCGATACTTGAGATCCTGCGGATCACCGCCCAACACAGACCCCACGCCAACGCGCACGCGTTGACCCAGCGTCACGTCACGCTCAAGCGTCGCGCGCGCGCTCAGCACAGACCCGTCGCCAACGACACAACGCGGCCCGACGATCACCCACGGTCCGATGTCGACATCAACACCGATGGAAGCGCTCGGATCGATGAGCGCGGTTGGATGAATGTGCGCGGTCATCGATCTCGGATCATCGCAGCCATGTCGGCTTGTGCGACGACCTCACCGTCTACGTATCCCACGCCGTGCATTTTGCAAATGTTGCCACGCAGCTGCGTCACTTCAAGCTCGAACCGGATCTGATCGCCGGGCTTCACAGGGCGACGGAACTTGATGTTGTCGAGCGACATGAAATACACGACCTTGCTCCCCGGATCCTCGATGGTGCGCATGAGCAGCATGCCGCCCACCTGGGCCATGGCCTCGACGATCAGCACGCCGGGCATGATGGGATGTCCGGGAAAGTGCCCCTGAAAGAACGGCTCGTTGATGGTGACGTTCTTCAGCCCCACAATACGCTTCCCTTCCTCGATTTCAAGGATGCGATCAACCAGCAGGAACGGATAGCGGTGCGGCAGCACCTTCATGATGTCTTCGACGGTGTACACGGCAGACTCCCGCACCGCAGTGCGAACCAACTCCCGAACGAACGCGACAGTGCCGCGGTGGCTCGGACGGTGAGCGATAATTTTTGCGCGCAGACGCGCGCCGGCCAACACGAGATCTCCGACGCAATCGAGCGCCTTGTGACGCACGAACTCGTCGTCCCATCGCAGTGGGCCGTTGCACAGCCCGTCGGCATCCAGCACCACCGCGTTCTCCAGTGATGCACCCTGAATGAGTCCGGCCGCACGCAACGCCTCCACTTCATGCATGAACCCGAATGTACGGGCCGACGCGAGCTCGCGCGCAAAGAGTTGCGGCGTCACATGATACGTGCCGACCTGCTCACCAATCAACGGATGCGGAAAACCGATGCGCACTTCGAGCGTCAAATCGAGCGACGGCTCCGCTTCATAGATCGACTCGCCATCGACCACACGAATCGAGCGTCGCAGCACCAGCCAGTCGGGACGGCCACCATTGGCCACGACTCCCGCGTCGGCCAGCGCCGCCAGAAACGGCGCCGCACTGCCATCCATGATGGGTGGCTCCGGCGCATCCATCACGATTTCAAGATCGTCAAGCTGCAGTGCGCCGACGGCGGCGAGCACGTGCTCCACCGTGTGCAGCGCTGTGGCACCGGTGCCAAGCTGCGTGCGCCGCTCCGCTTCAACGGCCGCCTGCACCGTGGCCGGCACAGGGGGTGCTGCAGGCTGATCGCTACGGCGAAACACGACACCGGAACCGGTGGGCGCCGGTCGAAAAATCAGCCGACACGCGCGCCCAAGATGCAGGCCCACTCCGGAGACGCTGATCTCACGCCCGATCGTACGCCGCTGTCCCGTGATCGGGAGCGGTGGCAGCGGCACACTCCAGGATTCGCGCGTTTCGGAGACCGGCGGCGCAAGCGAGGGCCCACCCGCAGTCGGCATCACGATCGTCATACAACCGTTGTTGAAGAGGATGCAGACGTGGCCACGCGAACCGTAACGTTTCCGGACGCGTGCGCGACCAACTGCTCGATCGGACGCAATAACGCGGTCAGCCGGTGCAGCGCGGCGGTTGCACGCAGCTGTTCGCGATGAGGACGCGCCGGATAGCCCGACCATGTCTCGCCAGCCGGCACGTTCCCCACGACGCCGGCCTGGGCGGCCAGTGTGCTTCCGGCGCCGATGACCAGGTGTCCGGCGAGGCCAACCTGACCACCCAACTGCACGCCATCTTCCACGCGCGTTGAGCCCGCGATACCAACCTGAGACGCAATCATGCATCCGCGTCCAATGCGAACGTTGTGCCCAACTTGCACAAGACTGTCCATCTTCGTGCCGGCGCCAACAATCGTGTCATCAATGCTGCCTCGATCCACACAACTGTTCGCGCCGATCTCCACATCGTCCCCAAGGACGCAGCGTCCAACGTGCGGAATGCGCTGCACCCCACCACTCCGAGGTACCCAACCAAACCCCTCACGTCCGATACGCGCGCCACTGTGCAGCACCACGCGTGCGCCAAGCTCCACAAACGGATAGCACGTGGCGTGCGGGTAGAGCCGTGAGTCGGCGCCCACCACGCAACCGTCGCCGACCACAGCGTGCGATCCAACCCACACGCGATCACCGAGCACAACCCCGGCACCGACCACTGCGTACGCCTCGATCGTCACTTCGTCGCCGAGTACGGCGTCAGCGGCGACAACCGCCGTCGGATGCACGCCAACCACGCGCGACACCGTACGATGAAAGTGCGGCAGCACGGACAGCATCGCTTCCATGGGCTTGGCCACAACGATGCGCGCCGCCGGATTTCCCACGGCATCGCGAAACTCGTGGCCGAGCAGCACCACACCCGCACGCGTATCGCGATACCAGGCGGCGTAGCGCGCGTGCGCGAGCACGCTGAGCTGATGCGGCTCCGCGCGATCCAGCGCCGCCACGCCGTGCACCACCACCGACCCGTCTCCGATCAACTCTCCGCCGACGAGTGCCGCAATAGCCGAGGCGGTGACGGGCTTGCGCCCGTCACCGCCGTCACGTCCCGCCGAGGACGCGGTGGAGGTCACCGCGTAGGCGGCGTCCGAACCGGCGGCCGGGCCTGCACACCCGCCGGACGCGTCGTGGGACCAGCGGGCGGCGTCGTGGCGGCCTTCGGCATGCTGCGAAGCTTGGTCACCGCGCGCTCGGTAATGTCAAGATTCTTGTCTGCGGCCACGATGAACGACGAGTTGGCCACGTCGAAGATGAACGAGTAGCCGCCCTCGAGACGCAGGTCATCGAGCACCTTCCGCACGTTGTCCATGATCGGCTGCATCAGATCGAACTGACGCTGCTCGGCCTGCTCATTGAGCTTGGTCGCGCGAGCCTCGAAGCCATCCTTTTTCTCGGTGAGCGTCTTGAGGCGCGCGTCGCGCGCTGTCGGGCTCATGGCCGGCGCTTCTTTCGTGAACGCCTGCTCCATCTGTGCGAGCGAATCACTCAACGCCTGTACCTGCGTCCGCATCCCTTCCATCTCCTTCTGAAACTGCGCCTGCGCTTCGGTCGCACCAGGCGCCGACTGCAGAATCTGCTGCGTGTTTACGAACGCAAACTTCTGCGCGGGCCCTTGGGCCTGCGCCGAGGCCGGCACGAGAATTGAAAGCGCGAGCGCGCTACGAAAAAACAAAGAACGCATCTGGTTGCCTGCCTAGAAAAGCTGTCCGAGCCGGAAATGAAACTGCCACCGCGGGTCCGGCCGCACGCGGAGGGTAGTCGGATCGACCGCGACGCGATCGAATCCGTACGCCAAATCGAGCCCGAGAGGCCCGAGGGGTGTCACAGTTGATACACCGAATCCAGCCGAACGGAACAGCCGGGCCGGATTGAACTGCCGAGCAGACGCCCAGTTGTTGCCGGCGTCAAAAAACGTGTTGATGTACAACATCTGGCTGATGCGCAAACCAATCTCTCCGGACACCACGGCGAAGGCATTGCCAAACGACTCCGGCTCCGACGAAAACTGCCCGGTGTTGGGATTGAATCCGCGTGGTGTGATGGAGAACTCCGGATAGCCGCGCAACATCTGTCCGAACTGCACACCACCAACGGCAAACTGCTGCTGAAAGAAGAACGGTCCCGAGTTCCCAAACAATGTACCGGACCTCGCCGACAATCCAAGCACAATCGGCAGCGGCTGCGAGCCCGGTGACTTGCCACCGAGCTGTGCGAGCTGCGTGAACGTCCGCATTTCGCCCGTGTAGCGCTGAAAGGTTACCGTTCCGCCAAGCGGCCCACCACTGAAATCTGCGGTGAGCGTGCGCAGCGATCCCGTGAACGGGAACGGCATACCAAGGCGATTGTCGAACGTGTAGTCGAAGCCGAGACTGGAACGGAAACAGTTGCGCGAACACTGCCCCGGAATCGCTCCCTGCGTAAAAGTCGCCGACTCAGCGCCGTACGTAAGAGACAGCGAGGAGTTGTACGACCAAGGCACCGGGAAACCGACGCGGAACTGCGCACCGGTCCGAATGTTCTGGCCAAGATTACCCACCACGAAACGCGACTGCGTGCGATACGCGCTGATCGTACCGGACGTGCGCGTGCGGCGCAGCGCCGGATCCTGATACGTGAGCGTAAAGTCGTTGAAGAATCGGCCGTACTGCCAGTTCAGCGATCCACGCTTGCACTGACCGAACAGGTTGGGCTGCTCGAGATTGATGAAACCACCAAAACCAACGCCGCCCTGACCCATCGACGCGCCAAACCCGACACTGCCGGTGCGCTTCTCCTTCACCGTGAACACCAGATCGACATCGCCCGCGTCATTCACCGTTTTCGTCGCGGGCGTGGGCATCGGCGATTCGAAGAACCCGAGATTCTGAATCTGCTGATAGCTGTTGATCAGTGCGGTCTGATTGAACACGCCGCCCGGCACGAGGACGATCGCACGCCGGATGCAATCTTCGGAGGTGTAGTCATTCCCCACAATCTCAATCCGATTCACGATGGCCGGCGAGCGCTCATCGACTTCCCAGCGCAGGTTCACCACGGGTGTTGAATCAGCGGTCACGGCACGCTCGATCACCGGGTAGACGTTCGCGTAGATGTAGCCGCGATCGGCATACATGGTACGCACTTCCTGCGTCGCTTTTTCGAATTGCTCGGCGTCGAACACACCTTCGGCAGCACGCGGCTCGCGCTTTACCAGCGAGAATAACCGCTGGCGAAGCGACATGCCACCGCCGCTGGACTGGTACATGCCGTCGAGAACGCTCGTGGGCACGACCCGATTCCCGGTGATGCCAAAACTCCCGATGAGATACTTGGGGCCTTCATCGATCGTGATGCGCAACTTGCCTTTGCCGAGCTCCGGATCGACGAGCAAGGTGTCTTCGAGCACGCGCGCGTCAATGTGCCCAAGGCGAGCGTACAATGCCGGAATTCGCTCACCAAGATCGCCCGCAAATTTTTCGTCGTCGAACTCTCCCTTACGGAAGAAGAAAAACCCCTCAGGACTGATCTGCATGGCGCCGGCCACCACTTTCGGTCCCACCGCGTTGGTCCCCTCGAACTCGATACCGGAGATGGCGAGGCGGCGCCCTTCCTCAATCTTGAACGTGATGCCCAGACGGCCATCAGAAAGGACGGCCGAGTCGGGCTTCACCACCGCGAGATAATAGCCGCCCGCCCGATACAGGGAATCGATGCGCGCGCGCGAGGTCGCAATTTCCGCAGGATCCACCGGGCGCCCGATCAACAGCGACACCTGGTCACGTACGCTCCTCACCGACACGGCCTTGACGCCGGTGACATTGACCTCGCCGAGCAGCGCGCGCTCCTGAACGACATAGACGATGAGCGCCTTGTCCGGTACCGACGCGAGATCACACTGGATTGCAATATCGTGGAACTGCCCAAGCGCGAACAACGCCTTGATCGCCTGTTGCAACACCTGAAAGTTCAAACGCTCGCCCGCCCGCAGGCCTCCCTCGGCGCGCACCACTCCTTCGCCGACGCGAGAGACACCACGCACGGCGATGGAATCCGGCGTGGCACAGCGACCGGCCAGCTCTGGTTCCGGATCCTGCGCGGCGGCCCCCTTGGGGAGCGCCAAACAACACATCAACAGTGCGAGCGCAGACAATGCGCGCCGGCGAACCGGGCGCCACGACCGAAAGAGCACAGGAGACACAGGAAAAGGGGAAAGGGGTCTGTTCGATTGGACACCGGAAATCACCAGATGGTGCCTCACCAATGGCCCCCTCATACATTCAGCCTCGCAATATAGCGAAACACAACGCCGGCCGGACCCTCCAAGGGTCCCGCCCGCGCAAGGTGTCAGGAATAACAAACACGGCTGGGGCGTGGGCGATAGCACCCGGAACTCCAGCTTTTCCTTTTCCGGCCCCACATCCACCTCGATCTCGTCACCCTTCGAGAACTCGCGCATCAGGATCTTCTCCGACAGCGGGTCTTCGATGTAGCGCTGAATCGCACGCTTCAGCGGTCGCGCGCCAAAGTGCTCGTCGGTTCCGTGGTCGACCAAAAACTCCGTGGCCGCCTCGGTCAGCGTGATCTTGATCTCCTCTTCGTCGAGGCGCTTCTGCACATCGCGAAAGAGAATGCTCACGATCTTGGAGATGTGCTCCTTCACCAGCGGGTGGAATACGATCACTTCGTCGAGGCGATTGAGGAACTCGGGATTGAACACCCGCGCCATCTCCTCCTTCACCTTCTCCGAGATACGCTCGAAATCGGCCTGCGCATCGGCCGCGCCAAAGCCCAGCGAACGATTCCGCGTGATGTCCTTGGCGCCCACGTTGGACGTCATGATCACCACCGTGTTCTTGAAGTCGATCACGCGGCCATAGTTGTCGGTGAGATGACCCTCATCGAGCACCTGCAGCAGAATGTTGAACACATCCGGATGCGCCTTCTCGATTTCGTCGAGCAACACCACACTGTAGGGCTTGCGACGGATCGCCTTCGTGAGCGTGCCCGAATCTTCGTAACCGACGTAGCCCGGCGGCGCACCAATGAGACGCGACACGGAAAACTTCTCCATGTACTCGCTCATGTCCACGCGAATGAGTGCCGTGGGATCGGCAAACAGGAACCGCGCCAACGCCCTCGCGAGCTCGGTTTTGCCCACACCCGTGGGTCCCGAGAAGATGAACGAACCGATCGGACGACGTGGATCCTTCAGACCGGCGCGACTGCGACGAATGGACCGCGCCAGCGCTCTGATAGCCTCGTCCTGGCCCACCACCGTACCGTGCAACTCCTCTTCCATGCGCAGCAGACGCGAGGTTTCCGCTTCCTGCAAGCGCGTCACGGGAATCCCCGTCCAGCGGCTCACAATGAACGCGATCTCTTCTTCGCCCAGCTCCGGACGATGCGACTGACGCCGCAACTCCCACTCGTCCTGCTTTTTGCGGATCTCGCCCTGCACTTCACGCTCGGTATCGCGCAACGCGGCAGCGCGCTCGAAGTTCTGATCGCGAACGGCGGCGTCTTTCTCGGTATTGATACCCTCGAGACGCTCCTTGAGCGCCGACACTTCCGGCGGCGGAGCCTGCGCCGCCAGCCGCGCGCGTGCACCCGCTTCGTCGATCACGTCAATCGCCTTGTCCGGCAGGAAACGATCGGTGATGTAACGCTCCGACAGCTTCGCGGCCGCCACCAAGGTGGCATCAGGAATCGTGACGCGGTGATGATCTTCGTACTTCTTGCGAAGCCCCTGCAGGATCTGCACCGTTTCGTCGATTGAAGGCGGCTCAACGACGACCGTCTGGAAGCGACGCTCGAGCGCCCCGTCCTTCTCGATGTACTTGCGGTACTCGTTCAGCGTGGACGCACCCACGCATTGCAGTTCGCCACGCGCGAGCGCTGGCTTGAGCATGTTACTGGCGTCGATCGCCCCTTCCGCCGCGCCCGCACCCACCAGCGTGTGCAGCTCGTCGATGAACAAAATGATCTGCTTGTTCTGCACAATTTCGTTCATGACCGCCTTGAGGCGCTCTTCGAACTGACCGCGATACTTCGTGCCGGCAATCACCGCCGCCATGTCGAGCGATAACACGCGATGGTCGCGCAGCGGCTCCGGGCAGTCACCGGTGGCGATGATCTGCGCCAGCCCTTCGACGATGGCCGTTTTGCCGACACCGGGCTCGCCGATGAGCACGGGATTGTTCTTCTTGCGACGCGACAGGACTTCGACCACCCGCTCGATCTCCTTCGCGCGGCCGATCGTAGGATCAAGCTGCCCCTCAAGGGCCAGCGCTGTGAGATCGCGGCAGAAATGGTCGAGCGCCGGTGTCTTGGACTTTTTATCGCCCTTAGCCGGCACCGACGACGGTGGCACGGCGCCCGATTTTTCGGCCGACGCCGTGGTGGCACCACTCTGCGGCATTTCGGTGCCGAGCAGCCGCAATGTCTCAGTGCGCGCGGCATCGAGATTCACGCCCGCATCGGTAAGCACCTGCGCCGCAATCCCCTTTTCTTCGCGCAACAGCCCGAGCAGGAGATGCTCAGTGCCCACGTAGGAGTGATTGAGATCGCGGGCCTCGGCCATCGCCAGCTCAAGCACTTTCTTGGCGCGTGATGTGTACGGCAAATCCGGGCCGGTGGCTGTCGCCGCCTTGCCCTTCTTCACCGTGTCCTCGATCCGCTGCTGCACCTCGTCGAGGTCGACGTTGAGGTTTTGCAGCACAGCCGCTGCCACCCCCTCGCCCTCACGGATGAGGCCGAGCAGAATGTGCTCCGTGCCCACGTACTCGTGGTGGAGGCGTGCTGCCTCCTCACGGGCCATCGCGAGCACCTTTCGTACGCGCTCAGTGAAGTTATAGCCGTTCATCGTTTCCTCAGCCCAGGGCTGGAGCGGTCACTCGACGCCACTCCCCTCCGTCGCGAGCACCTGCCGCACATATCGCGCGCGCGCCAGGTTGCTCTCGCTATCTGTCAGCACATGTCCTTCGGAATGGGACAAATGCGCTGACTGCGCAAAGATCAGGAGCTTGTTGAGCGTATATACACTGAGGCCAGGGATCAGTTTCAGGCCAACCCCGAGCCGTACTCCACTGAGAAAATTCATGGCTTCGTCGAACGACAGACTACGCGCAAAACGCAGCGTCCCGTACGCTCGCCACAACTTGTCCTCAATAATATACCCGGCATCGCGCACCAACACACGCCGAGCCTCCTCTTCCCGCTCGATCACGTGGCGCACCACCCGAACCAGCAGGTCCTGCAGTTCCTCTTCAGAACGACCCAACGTCGTCTGGTTGGACAGCTGGAAGAAGTTGCCCACCACTTCGCTGCCCTCACCATACAGGCCGCGATACGTCAACCCCATTTGCTGCAGACCAGCCAGCACTTTGCCGATTTCCTTGGTGAGCACCAACCCCGGCAGATGAATCAACACCGAGGCCCGCAGTCCCGTGCCCACATTCGTGGGACACGCGGTGAGATACCCGAACTCCTTGTGAAAGGCGAACGGCACCCGCGCCCCGAGCTCACGGTCCATCTGGGACGCCATCGCGAATGCCGCCGGCACGTCGAACCCGCTGCGCATCGCCTGCAGACGCAGATGGTCTTCTTCGTTCACCAGCACGCCCACCTGCTCCCCCAGAAAGACCGCCGCCCCAGTGCGCAGCGGATGCTGGGCATCGAGTCCGGCCAGCTCTTTGGAGACGAGGTGGCGCTCGTGAAGCAACTGTCGATCAAGGGACGACGATTCATCGAGCCGAAGCAAGACGCTGCCGTCGAGGGTGGGCACATGCGCCAACGCCTCCCGCACCTGCGCCAGCATACGCAGTCGTTCCCCATCGCGCGCGCGCGCCGTGAACGCGTACCCCACCACGTTGCGGGCCAGCCGCAGTCGCGTGGAGATCACGATGTCGGCGTTCGGGCCCGACGCGTCCAGCCAGCGCACACCGCCATCGGGCAGCAGCGACAGATCGATCGATTCACGGCGCGTCATTCCATCACCCGCAACTTGTCGCGCAGCTCGGCCGCCAACTCAAACTTTTCCGCGTTGACCGCGCGCTGCAGTTTGTCACGCAACTCGGTGCGCGCGTCCACCTCGGCCAGTGACTCTGGCCGCGGCGCGTCGTAGCGGTGCCCCACATGCTTGCTGCTGCCGTGCAAGCGCCGCAGCAACTCACGCAGGCTCGTCTCCATGGCGTCGTAGCAGTGCGCGCACCCCAGACGACCGGTCGCGCGAAAATCACGTGCCGTCGCGCCACAAAACGAGCACACGGCGGCATCCGAGCTGCTCGCGGGTTCCGACTGCTGCTGGACCGCCTGCAGGATTTCGCCAAGCGGATGCTGCGGCAGCGCAATCGTAGTTTCCACACCCTTTTCGGCCGCGCATTTTTCACACAGGTGCAATTGCGTGACGGCGTTGTCCACGATGCGCGTGAGATGCACCACGGCGTCCCGTTCCTTGCAGTGATCGCACAACATCAGAGAACTCGCTCAGCAAAGGAAGAATGCACCAACCGACCGGCTTCGAACGTCAGCGACCGGTCTGCCCGGGCGGCCAACGACAGATTGTGCGTCACGACCACGAGCCCCAGCCCCATGTCGCGGGCCAGCGTGCCAAACAGGTCGTGCAGACGTGTCGCATTGTCCTGATCCAGATTGCCACTTGGCTCGTCGGCAAGCAAGACCGCCGGTCCGGCGGCCAAGGCCCGGGCAACGGCGGCCCGCTGCTGTTCACCGCCGGACAGTTCGGCGGGCCGATGGTGACGCCGACTCGACATCCCCACCCGCTCCAGCAACGACTCTGCCCGCTCACGCGCCTCGCCAACCGATTTCCCCGCGATACGCAGCGGAAACATGACGTTTTCCAGCGCCGAGAACTCACGCAGCAGATGATGAAATTGAAACACAAATCCCACGGTACGGTTCCGTAACGCGGCCAACTTGTCGTCGCCAAGTGACGCGACGGGTGTACCAGCGAGGAGTACGGCGCCCGACGTGGGACGCTCAAGCGCGCCCAGCACGTGCAAAAACGTGCTCTTGCCGGAACCGCTCGCGCCCACGATCGCGACCATTTCACCACGACGCACCGAAAGGTCGGCGCCGTTGAGCACGTCCACCGTGCCACCGTCACCGCCGGCGTATGACTTGGTGACACCACGCGCTTCGATCACGACGTCGTCGGGCGGTGGCGACAGCTCGGGCGCGATCCCGGCGTCTCTGTAGGCCTCACTCATCAGTCGTGCCGGATGGCTTCGACCGGATACAGGCGCGCCGCCTGCCCCGCCGGATAGATCGTGGCCAGCGCGGCCACGGCCACACTCGCCGCGATCGTGAGCAGCACATCCATCGGTTCCGTGTACAGCGGCAAATGATCGATGAAATAGACCGACGGATCGAGCGGAATCGGGAATACGTGCTCGAGCAGCAACGACAAACCGAGCCCCACAAACACGCCGGCGGCCGTGCCCACCACACCAATCACCACACCCTGCAACAGGAAAATGCGACGAATCGATTTCGCGGGCATGCCCATCGCGCGCAGGATGCCGATCTCCCGTGTTTTGTCGGAGACCACCATCGTGAGGGTCGACACGATGTTGAACGCCGCAATCGTGATGATCAGTGTGAGAATCACCGCCATGCCAAGCTTCTCGAGCTTGAGTGCCTGGAAGAGCGAGCTGTTCTGCTGCTGCCAATCCACCGAGTGGACGTTCCCGCCGAGCATTGCGACCACGGAATCGCCGACCGCAGGTGCTTGCCAGCGATCAACCGTGCGCAACTCGAGGCCCGTGACGTCATCACCAAGATCGGCGAATTTCTGGCCGGCTGCCAGCGACACGTACACATACACGTTGTCATACTCGTACATCCCGGTTTCAAAGATTCCCGTGACGATAAACGTGTCGAGCGCAAAACTGGGAATCCCGGTGGCCGCGTTGATGCGCACGCCACTGCCACCGAGCAGCAACACCGTGTCGCCGGGCCACACGTTCAACTTGGCCGCGAGCAGCTTGCCCACCACCGCTCCGTTGGCCCGTCCATCTTTCATGAACGTGAAGCTGCCGAGGATTGCGCGATCACGAATCGTGGTGACATCGACACCAGCCGTGTCGCGTTCATCGATCCCGACCACCTGTGCGCCGGTGCGATATCCGCTATCACGCCTGATGATTCCTTCACTCTGCGCAAACGGCGCCGCCGCGACAACACCCGGCACCGCACGCGCTTTCTCAAGCATGTCGGTCCATCCACTCAGGCGCAACTCATCGCCGAACGGCAGAATGCGCACATCCGGCGACCCGATCAGAATTTTCTCTCGCAGATCGCGCTGCAAGCCATTCATGACACCCATGATGACAATGAGTGCCGCGACGCCCACCATGACGCCGCCGATGGCAATCACACTGATCAGCGAGAGCAGCCGCGACCCGCGTCGGCTGCGCAAGTAGCGCCACGCGATCGAGAACTCGAGCCGACCGAGTGCAGGCGCCGAGCCGCTCACGCGCGCTTCCCGTGAACGCACAGTCCACGATCCCAACGAGCGCAGACGCTCGTGCCTCGCATCATTCCGGACGCATGGTGGGGAACAGAATCACATCGCGAATATTCGCGGTGTCGGTGAGATACATGAGCAACCGGTCAATACCAATACCCACCCCGCCCGTGGGCGGCATGCCGTACTCCATCGCACGCAGATAGTCTTCGTCTACCATTGTGGCTTCGTCGTCGCCAGCGGCGCGCAAACGTGCCTGTGCCTCGAAGCGCTCGCGCTGATCGATGGGATCGTTGAGTTCCGAAAACGCGTTGGCCAACTCCTTACCGCGCGCGAACAGCTCAAAGCGCTCCGTGAGTTCGGGATCGCCACGCTTGGGCTTGGCCAGCGGCGAGAGCGCCTTGGGATAATCCACCACGAAAGTGGGCACGTCGATCTGTGATTCCACGAGGGCCTGAAAGAGTTCGTCGAGCAGTTTGGGACGACTGAGCGTACCCGGGCGCTCCACCCCAACGCGTGTCGCGACGTCTTTCAACCCGGCATCGTCAAGGGTCGTCACATCGACGCCTGCGGCCGCGTTCAGCGATCCAACCCACGAAATGCGTGGGAACGGCGTGGTCAGCGCCGGCACCTTCTCGCCAATCACCGGCACCGTGCGCAGCACATCCGCCGCCGCCACCATCAACGATTCCACACGCGACATCATGCCTTCGTAATCGGCGTAGGCCTCGTAGAACTCGAGCATCGTGAACTCCGGATTGTGCGTCCGGTCGATGCCCTCGTTGCGGAAGTCATGCCCGATTTCATACACGCGCTCAAAGCCGCCCACGATCAGGCGCTTGAGATACAGCTCGTCGGCAATGCGCAAATAGAGCGGCATGTCGAGCGCGTTGTGATGCGTGATGAACGGACGCGCCGCCGCGCCGCCGTACAGCGGCTGCAGCACCGGCGTTTCCACTTCGAGATACCCGAGATCGTCGAGATGCCGACGGATCGTGCGCGTGAGCAGCGAGCGCGCCGTAAATAGCGCGCGCACTTCGGGATGCACCGCCAGATCGGCGTAGCGCTGACGTGCCCGCTGTTCCGTGTCACTGAACGCGGAATACCGCACCACCTGCCCGTCGACCACCGCTTCCTTGCCGAACGGCAACGGACGCAGCGCTTTCGCGAGCAACGTGAGTTCAGTCACGCGCACCGTGACTTCACCGGTGCGCGTGCGCATGAGCGGGCCGCTCACCCCGATCACATCGGACACGTGCAGCTCGCCGGCCATTGCCCACGCGTCTTCGCCCAGTTCATCACGGCGCATGTACAGCTGCAGACGGCCGTCCTGGTCTACAAGATTCGCGAACGCCGTTTTCCCCTGCGAACGCCACGACGCAATGCGTCCGGCGAGCCGCACCACCGGCCCCTCTTCACGCTCGCCCAGCAAGGCGCGCGCTTCCTGCGTGCTGTGCGTGCGATCGAAGCTGTATGCGAACGGCTCCACCCCCTGTTCACGCAGCCGCGTCAGCGCCGCGATGCGATCACGCATCACGAAGCCGATATCCTGTTCGTCGCCGGGCACTACCGCACCCGCTTCATTCGGCGTATCGGTCACGCACTGCTCCCGAGCGAAATGTCACCTGACTTCTTGAGGTACGCTTCAATGAAGGGATCGACACCGCCCAACATGACCCGCTCGATGTCGGCGATCTTGAGCTCCGTGCGATGATCGTTCACCATGGTGTACGGCTGAAACACATATGAGCGAATCTGGCTGCCGAACGACACGTCCATCTTGTTCGCGTCGATCGCTGCCTTGGCAGCCATCTGCTTGTTGAGTTCGAGTTGATACAACTTGTTCTTGAGCTGCTTCATGGCGTGGCCGCGATTCTTGAGCTGCGAACGCTCGGCCTGTGACGACGTCACCAAGCCTGTGGGAATATGCGTGAGGCGCACAGCGCTCGACGTCTTGTTCACGTGCTGGCCACCGGCCCCGGACGCGCGAAACACGTCCATTTTGATGTCTTCGTCGCGGATCTCGATGTTGATTTCATCGTCGACCATCGCGTAGACAAACACGGACGCGAACGAGGTGTGCCGACGCGCCTGTGCGTCGAATGGCGAGATGCGCACCAACCGATGCACGCCTGATTCGGCCTTCAGAAAACCGTACGCATACTGGCCCTTGATTTCGAGCACCGCGCCCTTGATGCCGGCTTCTTCTCCCTCAGACACGTCCATGAGGTCGACCGTATACCCGCGCTTTTCGGCCCAGCGCGTATACATGCGCATGAGCATTTGCGCCCAGTCCTGCGCCTCCGTGCCGCCCGCGCCCGCAGAAATTTCCACCTGCGCATCGCGCACATCATCAGGATGACGCAGCAGTGAGCGCAATCCGTAGGCCTCAAGCTCGCTCTGCATACCCTCCACATCGGCGTCGACGTCCGCGTCCATGGCGTCGTCGGGCTCCAATGCCAGCAGCTCATCCAGCTCACGCGCCGCGCTCACACGGGTCACCAACGCGTCGTACGGATCCACCCAGGCCTTGAGAATCTTGACCTCCTTCACGACCTCCTGCGCTCGCTCCTGTGAGTTCCAGAAGGAGGCGTCGGCCATCTCGTTCTCGAGGGCCATCAGCGTGAGACGCTTGGTCTCCAGGTCAAAGGAACCTCCGCATGTCGTCCAGCTTGGTGGCGGCCTGTTCAAGGATCGCCCCGCGATTTCCGTCCAGCATTCTGCCTCCAAAAACGACACGAGCCGCTGCTCCGGTCACAGAGCGCGGCTCGCAAGTAACCTGCACGTTGCCGATCTGAAAGATAGCGCCCGGGCCACTGACGCTCCAGTCACACGGGCGCACCGACCGACGGCGGTAGCGCATTGATGTCGCCTAGAACATGCGCTGCCCACCGGCGAGGATATCATTGAGCGCTTCCTGAAAGTGCGGCGTCGACTCAGCGATCTCACGGCCGACCTGATCGACGTACTCCTCGTAGCTCTTTTTGATGTCCTCCCGGAACAGCGCCCGCAGCGTGCCCTGCGTCAGCCCTTCGTCGCGTTTCTTCGGGTGGTAGGCCACGAGGTCCGACACCAGCGCGCGCGCCAGCCGTCGAGCCCGTTGCCCGGGATCGGCCTTGAGAAACGGATTGATGGTGCGGCGCGGTGTCAGTGACGCGGTCGCCGTTGTGGACTCAGACGTTGCGGACTCAGACGTTGCCGACCCGGCCGTTGCCGACCCGGCCGTTGCCACGTCCGAGCTGGGGGCCGCAGCAAACGCTGGCGTCGCTCCCCCCGGGTGCGGCGGAGCTGTCACGTCAACGCGCTGGCTCGGCGGCGCCTGCGGTGTTGGCACCCGCGTCGGGACCACGAGCACAGGGGCCGGAACCGGAGGCGTCATGAAGCTGACAACACCCGGGACCGCCGTTGGCGTGGCATTGCGTGGTGTGACCGCGCCGAGCGGCGTCGAGACGGAATGCTGGACGGGCGCCGACGTCATGGGCGCGGTGGGCCGGGCGGCGGGCGTGGGGCGGTGCAGCGTCGCCGCAGACGGAGTCGCCCACGACGGCGTCGCCCGCGACGGGGTCGGACGAGACGGCGTCGGACGCGACGGCGTCGGACGGTTCATGCCCCCAGCGCCACTGGGCGTGACCATCGGACCGGGCGCCTGCGGGGTCGCCGAGCGCGCCGGCGTTCGCGAAAGGACGGCCGCGGACATCGCCGAGACAGGCGTCCGAGTCGGCGTGCGCAGCGCCCCAGTGCCGCCCGATACCACAATGATCCCGCCACACACCGAGCAACGGGCCCGGACGCCGGTGGCCGGCACTTTGGCCGGATCCACGCGAAAAACCGAACGACAGTCGGGACAGGAAACCGTCATCGACCAGTCCCCGTGCGCAACGGAATCACGGCCGGAGCGCCCGGATCGCGCAAGGCGGCCGGACTTTCGATTGCGTCGTCGTCGCGACGGCGATCAACGGTCCACACGGAACCGGGGAGTGTTTTGGCGTAACTCTTCATCTCAGTGGCCAGCTCGCTGACCTCGACCGCGCGCGCGAAGCGACGGCGTTGGTTGGTGACAACGCCGACGGAGAGCGTCATAAGAGGCACCCGGTGGAGTTGGTTGCGCCGATCCTTGCCCAGGAAATACCCTGCGCGACGATCGGCATCCGAGTACTGCAACGGAGCCAACTCGTCAAATACCCGAATCACCTCATCGCACACCCTCGGCATTGCAGCTATCGGAACAATGTACAGAAAATCGTCGCCACCGATATGCCCCACAAACCCCTCGGCGCCGCAGAGCCCCTTGACCACGTCGTGCAACAGCCGCGCCAACAAACGGATGACCTGATCACCGTGATAGAATCCATAGCGGTCGTTGAACTCCTTGAAGTGATCGAGGTCGGCGTAGCAGGCCGCGAAGGCGTCGCTCGACGCGAGCCGACGGCCGATCTCGGCCTCAATCTCGCGTGTGCCCGGCAGGCGTGTGGACGGATGCACATCGGTGTCGCGGTCCGAGCGGCGAAGCAGCGCCAGCAAGCGCGCGGTCGCTTCACGTGGGTCAAGGTCCAGCTGCAACACCTCATCAGCACCCGCGTCAAAGGCGAGCGCGAAGTCGACCGAATTTCCCACGACCAGGACCGGCACGATTGCCGTCCACGCATCGCGCTTGAGCCGACGGCACAACGCCATCGCGCCAGCCGCACGACGGGCATCGATCACAATTGCGCGGGGCCGAGCGCGCAGGGCCCAGGCCATCACGGTGTCGCCGTCATCGCAGGGCAACACGGCATCACCGACGTCCGACCACCACGCCGATAGCCAGACCGGCAGCGGTGCGCCGCCGGTCACAACGACAATCGTGTCTTCGGTGATACGCGGTGAGGTCATCCGGTCGGCGATGCGCCGTCGGGGTTCAAGGGGTGCGCTCGTTGAATGCGGAGCGCGATGTGTAGTTTCACACAAGCGAGGTCTTCCACACCAGACGATTGGCAGGAGACGTTGGGCACGATGTAACGCGCGTCACCATCGGCGTGACAGTCGCGCCGAGCCGATGCAACAATCAGCGTCGACGTGAGGGCAATGGAATCGTTCCGCTCACGCCCAGTCGCTGTTCACCACTCGCGGGATCGGTGCCAAACACACGCAATCGCACGCTTACGTACGCATCCACCAGGCTCAAGGCGTGGTTGGCCAGCAGCAAACCCACCATCTGCCGTGTGCGACGCGCTGATTCGTTGCTGCGCGCAATCGTCTGCCGGAACAGATCCTGCTGCAACTGTGCGTCGCGCCAACTCCAGAAGAATTCATCGGTCGCAGCCCGCGACTGATAAAACGCGATTGCGCGCAGATACTCCGGCGAGCCGGCGTCGGGTGCCGTCTCGGGGTTGCGCCAGAACGTTTCCCGAGCCAAGAGCCAGATCGACCCGTTGAACGTCTCAACATCAGATTCAGGCGTGAAGCCTGCGCCCGGCGTGCGATTGTACGAACCGCTCTCGAGCACCTTCGCCATGCGCTCGTAATACGCCCAAGGACCATCTGGTCGCTCGCCCGCGACGCTGGCGCGGGCAACGGTGCGCGCGATTTCGCGATACTCTCGTTGTTCGCGTGACGCGTCACGCTGCGATTGCAGCGCTTGCAGAATCAGATAGCTTTCGGCGGCGAGATAGGCGACCCCGCGTTGCTGACGCAGCAGCCCCTGTCCCGCGCCGGGAATCACAGCCGACAAAAGCGGGGCGTACCATGGCGACACGCCGCCGCTGGGGAGTGAGCGCGCACTGAGGTCACCGAGCATCGCGGTCTGCGTCCACGCGCGTCCTCCGCTCGCCGAGTCCGGAACAATAGCCGGGTGAACGGCTGCGCTGAGCGCTGAAGCGCTGGGCACAACGACCATCGATCGACGCAGCACCGGTTGGGCGCGCAACGCGGCCGGTTCCATGACGGATGCGATGGCTGCGAGCAGCGCGATCCCCAAACGCAACCACCGTCGATTGGGCATCAGAAGCGAAACCGCAGCGTAACGTAGGTGGGCGACACACCCGACTGCGCCGCCAACGAGTCGAACCGGCGGGCGATATCGATGGCCATCCCCTCGGACAACCGTACACCGAGGCCGAGCGCGGCGCCGCCGAGGGCGCCCTCAACGAGAGTGTAGCCGGCCCGCAGTGAGTATCGATCCTGATAGGTAAGGGCGCCACCAAGGCGCGCACTGATACCCTGATAGGCCAAACTGCCGAGCAGATCAGCCATCACATCGAGCGTGACGCCGGCGGTGTCGAGCGCCGCAAGCGGCACCCGTGCGCTAACGCCAGCCTGCCACGTGCGCGGCAGCGGATCGGCCTGCTCCGAGTCCTTCACCTGGAAGGACGGACCGAGGTTTCGGACGGCAGCGCCAATCGTCACGGGGAGGCTGGTCGGCAACACGTACTGCGCGCCGAAATCCACCGCGCTACTGGCTCCAACAAATTGCGATTGGGCTCCGCAAAACACGACATTCCCGGTGCAGGTAAACGCGAGACGCGCGTACTTGTAGCTGAGTCCGACGCGCAATCGTTGTCCGATTTCCGTCGCGTAGGAGAGCATCAGAATGCTGCTGCGCACGGTACTCGTCGCCCCCTCGACACCGGCGCTATCCGTGACGCCCTGCGTGCCATAGTCGAGAATATTGGCGGCGGCGGCAATCGTCCCCAGCACACGAGACGGACGCGCAAAGCCGATGGCAGCGCTATTCCCTTCGAGCGTCTGTGATCCGTTGATCGAAAGCTCGCCCTTGCCCATGGACGCCATCGAGGCGGGATTCCACCAGATGCCATCGACGCCGATGGTGTCGGCAATAACAGCCTCGCCGCCGCCGACGCTGCGCGCGCCAATGGGGAGCAGCAGAAATCCTGCGCCCTGCGCCTGTGCCGCTCGCGCGGGGGCCAGCCCGATCGCAAGCGCGGCGATGCCGAGGCACAACGCGTGCCACGGTGCGACTCGGTGGCGCCTCTCCGTTATCCAGGCGTGAATACGCGTGGCAAACGATGGCACCTGCATCAGGTGGAATGGGGCGACGAAGGATCGCCGTAACCCAAACGGGTCACCGCGCCACGCTTTTTGCGCCAGTTCGCCAGCACTTTCACCCACAAATCGAGATAGACGGGCTCTCCGACAAATTTTTCAATTTTGATGCGGGCGGCGCGCCCGAGCTTTTTGATTTGTTGTCCACCGGCACCAATCACAATGGCCTTTTGGCTGTCACGTTCGACGTAGAGAACCGCACGAATATACAGCGGCGACGAGCCTTCACGGTACTCGTCGATAGCACAGGCCAACGCGTGAGGCAACTCATCGCCCAACTGCTCTAAGGCTGTCTCGCGGACAAACTCGGCGCAAAAAAAACGCATCGGGAGCGTGCTGATTTCATCGGCCGGATACAAGTACGGGCTTTCGGGAAGCGCATCCGTGACGGCGATCACCAGCGGGTCCACTCCATCGCCGGTGAGTGCGGACATGGTGATCACGCTGGGGTCCGCCCGGCGCAGTGCGTCGCGCAATTCGTCCGACAGCTGATCGCTCTTGTTGAGCACGGTGATCACCGAGGCTCTGGGCGCTCGCTGCAGCGACGCCGCCATTTGGAACGACGGCCACGGTATCTCGCTGGCCGGTTCGGCGGCCCAATCCCGCAGCGCGTGTGTCTTGATCGCCGAGGCATCTACGAGGTAGAGAATTACGTCGGCGTCGCGCACGGCGGCGAGGGATGCCCCGCGCATGGCTTGGTGCAGCAAGTCCTTGGGATCGAGTAGCCCAGGGGTGTCGAGCACGACCATTTGCGTGTCGTTCTCGGTTCGCAGTCCGACGACGCGATGTCGGGTGGATTGGGCTTTGGGGCTGGTGATAGCGAGCTTCTCACCGACGAGTCGGTTGAGGAGCGTGGACTTGCCGGAGTTTGGTTTACCGGCGACAGTGACGATACCGGCGCGAGACATGAGGGGAGAATAGTGTGAAATGCCGGGTGCGCAACGGGCTGCGCGTTCGGAGTGGAGAGGAGTTTGGAAAGGAGCGCGGTTGCGCGGTGTGTGGAAACGACGAAACCCCCGCCACAATGAAGTGACGGGGGCCTCGCAAGGGTGCCGGCAACGGCCTACTCTCCCGCGATCTCTCGACCGGAGTACCATTGGCGCTGTCAGGCTTAACGACCGTGTTCGGGATGGGAACGGGTGTGGCCCTGACGCTCTAGTTGCCAGCGAAAATATGTGCTGTTGTTAACAACAGACGAGGAAGTGATCATGGGGTGCAGCGGATCCAATCCGCGCACCGAGTATAGCATGTGCTTTGCATTGTGTTTGAACTCTACCCATGGAAAACCATGGGGGGAGTCAAGCCTCACGGGCGATTAGGATGGCTTCGCTCGGAACGCCTCGCAGCGCTTCCACGTGCCACCTATTGACGGAGTAGTCTC
>JBBRDP010000003.1:0-54585 GCA_038203795.1 Gemmatimonadales bacterium | reverse complement strand
GCCCCGGTGAGCCGTTGCCAGCGCTGCGTGAGCATGCGCACGAGCACGCGTTCGGTGATCAAAAACCAGAAGAAGGCCGAGGCCGCACTCGAGAGCGCAGCCAGCACGTTGATGCGCATGGCCACGTTTGGTGCGATCGGGAGCAGCGCAAACACACGTCCGATGAGCACAAACAGTGGGTTCCCCGGTGGATGCGGAATGCCCACGACGTACGCAGCAGCAATGTACTCGCTCGTGTCCCACATGCTCGTGGTGGGCGCGAGTGTGAGGATGTAGAGCAACATGACCCCGAACGCCGTCAGCGCGGCGGCGCGATAGGACGGCGTGTCGTCGAGCTCCGTGTGCAAAGCGTTGGCAGCGCTGGCGAGCGGAAGCGGAGGAGCAGTCATGTCGCAGCAGGGCGTGATCGATCAGTGACGAAAAAGGCGTTGTGCGGTGAACACCATGGTCATGTTGTGCTCGTCAGCCGCCGCAATCACTTCGGCATCGCGTACGGAGCCGCCGGGTTGCACGAGTGCGGTGACGCCCGCCGCTGCGGCGTGCTCCACGCCATCGCGGAACGGGAAAAAGGCATCAGACCCAAGTGCGGCGCCCGTCGTCGGGTGTCCGGCCAGCCGCGCCTTGTGCACGGCCAGAAAGCTCGCATCGACACGCGACATCTGACCGGCACCAATTCCGATCGTGGCGCCATCGCGAACCAGCACGATCGCGTTCGACTTCACACTGGCAACCGCGCGCCAGGCAAACGCCAAATCGCGTTGCTCAACAGCGGTGGGCTGCCGTTTTGTTACCACGCTCCAGCCCTTCTCGAGCGCTGGCACGGTCATTCGGTCTTGCACGAGCAATCCGCCGCGGACGCGCTTGTAGTCCATGTCGCCCGGGCGCCACGTTGCGCGACCTTCAAGCACGCGCAAATTCTTTTTGCGCCCGAGAATTTCCACCGCGCCTTCGCTGAACGACGGTGCCACGATGCACTCCACGAACAGGTTCGCGATCGCCTCAGCCGCCGTTTCGTCAATGGGCACGGTGAACGCGATGACCGAACCAAACGCCGACACTGGATCGCACGCCAACGCGCGCTTGTACGCATCGAGTGCATCGGCGCCGATGGCCAATCCGCACGGCGTGGTGTGCTTGATGATCGCGCAGCACGGCTCATCACCGAACGGCTCGGTGGCGAGCATGGCCCCTTCGAGGTCGAGCAAGTTGTTGAACGAAAGCTCCTTGCCGCCTCGTTGTACCAGACCGCCGAGTCCACGTCCCGCACCTTCCACGTAAAACGCCGCACGCTGACTGGGGTTCTCACCGTAGCGCAGCGCCTGACGCTTGGTAAATGCCAGCGCATACGTCTCGGGGAACGGCTCGTCTCGGCGGCCGGCAAACCACTGTGCAATCGCGGCATCGTACGCGCTGGTGTGCGCGTACACTTTTTCGGCCAGCAGCCGACGCAACGGCTGATCATCATCGCCGCCGGCGATCACGTCGAGCGTGCGCGCATAGTCGGACGGATCTACAAGTACCCATACGGCGGCGTGATTCTTCGCCGCCGAGCGCAACATGGAGGGGCCACCAATGTCGATGTTCTCAATGGCTTGTTCGTCGGTGACATCGGGCCGTGCAACCGTCTCGCGGAACGGATACAGGTTCACACACACGAGATCGATCGGTGTGATGTTGTGTTCCGAGAGCGCCTGCATGTGTTCGGGCACGTCACGCCGGGCGAGCAGTCCGCCGTGCACGACGGGATGCAGCGTCTTCACGCGCCCGTCGAGCATCTCCGGAAAACCGGTAATGTCGGCGACGTCGTGCACGGTAAGTCCCGCATCACGCAGTCCACGGGCGGTTCCTCCGGTGGAGATCAGGTCCCAACCCAGGGAGACGAGGCGTGTGGCGAGTTCAACCACACCGGTTTTGTCGGAAACAGAGAGCAGGGCGCGAGGCACGGAGAAATCGGTAAGGGTCAGCGTGGATAGAGTCGGGCAACGTCGTACGCAAATGCCGCACGCGCAACGGCGTCGGCGTTCCCGGTGTCCGGGGCTACGGGATCTCGTGGTGCCAGATCGTTGTCCGTCAGGCAGAATCGCACACTCGGTGGAACCGGTTGCGCCGGCATGAGCCCCATGTGTCCGTGCACGCGACCGTCCGCGCCGAGGGAGAGCGACCCACCGGCCACCGCCTCTGCGACAAGCGGCAAGAGACGATGTTCAACCTGCAGCACGCGCGCGGCGAGATCGGATGGCGTATCGCGCGGATATACTGGAACTGGCCACTGTGCGGCAATAGCGCCGCGGTCGAAGTGCGCGTTCACAAAGTGTACGGTGGCCCCCGACACGCGCGCGCCCGATGCGATCACCGCCGTGTGTACGCGCGATCCGTACATGCCGGCGCCACCGAATGCGGGCAGCAGTGCGGGATGCACGTTGAGCACACGTCCGGGCCACGCGGAGACGATTTCAGCGGGGAGCAACTTGAGGTAACCCGCCAGCACGACCAGATCGACGCCGTGTTCGTGAAAGCGACTGCGCAGCGCCACACCGTCCTGATGATCGGTGATGACCAGTGTGCTCACCCCGCGATCGCGCGCTCTCGCGAGTGCACCGGAATCGGCTTTGTCGGACCCGACGCACACGAGACGGCCCACGGCCGCCGCACGCGGTTCATCGAAGTGCGTGAAGAGTGCGCCCAGATTGGAGCCGCCACCGGAGGCGAGCACAGCGATGCGCATGGGAGTCATACGTTATGAGCGGGGACGAAGCGTTGCGAGAAAGTGCGAGACGGCGTCGCCGAGCGACGGCATCACATACGCGGCCGCGCGCGCCAATTGCACATCGGCGTCGCTGGTATCAACGCTGGGGACGAGGACGCCCACGCCACCCGTGTCCACGGCCGGTTGCACATCGCGCCACCGATCCCCGATGTAGCCGGAGTGAGCGAGGTCGAGCGTGTGATCTGCGGCGGCGCGACGGTACATCCCGAGTCCGGGCTTGCGACAATCGCACGGACCGGTGACGTCAATCCAGTGCGGACAATGATACGTCGCGTCGACGCGCGCACCCGCGCGCGCGAGTTCTGATTCGAGGCGCGCCCGTACGAGTTGGTACTGCGCCTCGGTGAGCAGGCCGCGCGAAATGCCTGACTGATTCGTGACCACAATAACGGGCACGCCAGCCGTGTTGCACGCGATCAGGGCGTCGGCGGCACCCGGTATGAGACGCACCCGGTCCGGGTCGGATGGATAGTGCGTGTCGAACATGAGCGTGCCGTCGCGGTCGACGAAGCAGGCGGCACGGGGCTCTTGAGAGGGCCCGACGTTTGTCACGCTCACTGTGGTGCCGGAGGGCGTGGTGCCGGAGGGCGTAGTGGCGGTGCGGCCCCTCGTGCCCCGGCGGCGGCCGTGTCACGCGTTGGCGCAGTGTCCCGTTTGGGCACGAGAAACGGTCGGCGCGCGGTGCCGACGATCTGGTTGAGCGACGTGATGTCCCTGGCCTCAACCACGATGCGCGCATCGTCTGGCACCGGCGCGTCGAAGATGATCAACAGCTCCCTGTCAGGAACGGGACGCGACATTTTGGGCGGCGGTGTGGAATCCACCCGTGCGGCGGGACGCGGTCCTCCGAGCGTGAGTGCCCGGCGCCGCGCCTCGCGTTGGGCGCGTTCCACGGTGGCGAGACTGTCGAGCCGTTTGACGCGAGCGACGCTGTCGGCGCGCGCTTGCGCCGCGCTGTCGAGCTTGATCGTGTCTCGCGCAAGTGCGACCGCCGCCACCGAATCGGCCCGTCGCTTGCGTTCGGTGGAATCGAGCGCCAACTGCTGTTGGCCCGTGCGCACCTGCACCACACGCTGCGCCATGGGGGTAGAGTCGGGGAGCAGGCGAATCGTGAACTGCGGCGGTGTGTACAACTGCCCTGGGGCGAGCGGCTTGTCGAACGTCAATCGCATGCGCCGGCCCGAATCCTGCACGACCATTTCGGTGATTCGGACGGGGGTGGTGTCGTGAATGAACGAATACAGTTCGACTGCGGCGCTGTCGAGCAGCGGAATGCGCACGGTGTCCCACAGCTCGGTGCGTTCCAGTGATCGATTCCTGTTGCCATCGATGAAACCACGCACGAGGTACTGGCCGGGTGGAATGAAGCGCATCGCGAAGCGTCCAACGGAATCGGAGACCGCGATGTACGCGACGGTCGTATCAACGACACTGATCGCCTCCACGAGTGCGTTGCGGGCGCCCCTGCCGACGGGCCAGTCGAAGACCACGCCGCTCACCGTCGTTTGTGGAATTGAACCGCGCGTGGAGAATACAATCGTCAGCGCCGTGTCGATGCCGTTGTTTCTCAGATCCTGCACGCCAGGTCGAATCGTGATGGTGTACACGGTGCTATCGCGAAATCCGGACCTGGGTCGGATCTCCATGCGCGAGCGTTTCCAGTCCACAGTCACGTCGCCGCTGCGCGGACTGATGAACACAAGGCCCGCCAGTTCCGATGCCCCCTTTGGCGTTTCGCTGATCACTTCGTTGAACTGCAGCGCGACCACTTTGGGGCGCACCGACGTATCGCCGTTCTCCGGGCTGATGCGCACGAGTAGTGGCGGCAGCACATCCGGTGGTCCGCCTTCAGGTGCGATGGCGTTGGCGCACGCGCCCGCGAGCCACGTGGTCGTGACAACGGCCGTCACGACCAGTGCCGCACGATACTTCGCCGCAGATCGCATCACGCGCATCACGCGCCGAGTCGGGCGATGCGCTCACGCAACTGCGCATGTCGTTCGCGCCACTCGTCGGCCTTCGCGCGTTCGGTCGCGACAAGGGCCGGTGGCGCTTTGGCCGTGAACTTTTCGTTTGCGAGACGACCATCGAGCGCCATCAGCTGCGTGTACAACTGCGTGGCCTCGGCCTCGAGACGACGTCGCTCCTTGTCGAGATCCACCATGCCAGCCAGCGGGACGACCAGCTCAAAGCCAGCGCGCAGCAGCGCCTGTGCCGCCGCGCCCGCCGGCGCCACACTCGCCAACGTCATATTGGCGCGGGCGATGCGGCCGGCGATGGGCACAAGGAAGGTGAAGTCCTGCATCCGGTCGCGTGGTGTAATCAACGTGGCATCGACCGGCTGACCGGGCGGTACGTTGTACTCGGACCGCACCTGACGCAGCGCGGTCACGGCGAGGCGCACAATCTCGAAATCATCGCCGCCAGCGAGCGTGTCGGACGCAGCGCGCGCAACCGGCCACGGCGCGTTGGCGCAGTACGCCGACGGGCGCGGCAACGGCACGCGCTGCCACAACTCTTCGGTGATGAATGGGATGACCGGATGCAACAAACGAAGCGCGGCATCAAACGTATGTGCGAGCACCGTTCGCGCGACTTCGTGATCGTCTCCTTCAACCGCGAGCCGCGGCTTGACCGATTCGAGATACCAATCAGCCAGCTCGTTCCATACAAACCGACGCGCCGATTCCGCGTACTCCGCCAGGCGCATACCCCGTAGTCGCTCGCTCTCGCTCCACACGCCCGCTACAGGTCGAGGCGGTCCAAGCGCAGCATCACAGGCGGCGATCGCATCGTCGAGGCGATCGAGAATCCAGCGATCGGCCGCCGTCAACCTCGCCGGATGAATCGTCGCCAGCGGTGCGACGGGCGTGGCACCAACGCGCGCCAGCAGGAAGCGTCCGATGTTCCACAGCTTGGTACAGAAGTTGCGACCCGGCGCAAACGACTTGTCGAGGTCGTCGGGATCGAGCATCACATCAACACCCAATCCGAGTCCAGCGATTACGGTCCAGCGAAGTGCATCGGCACCGTAGTCGCGTACGACATCGAGCGGATCAATCCCGTTGCCCAGCGACTTGGACATCTTGCGATGCTGCATGTCGCGCACGGTGCCGTGCAGATACACGGTGTGGAACGGTGCCTTGTGCATGAACCACTCACCGGCCATCACCATGCGTGCCACCCAGAAAAACAAAATCTCAGGCGCGGTGACGAGCACGTCACTCGGATAAAAGGCCTTGAGATCGGGGGCGTCTTCGTTGGGCCAGCCGAGCGTGCTCATGGGCCACAGCCACGAAGAAAACCAGGTGTCGAGGACGTCTTCGTCCTGACGCGGGACGGCGCCGCATGTCGGACACACGAGCACGTCCTCGCGGCTCACGATCGGGTCGGTGCCGCACGCGTCGCAGTACCACACCGGGATGCGGTGGCCCCACCAGAGCTGACGCGAGATGTTCCAGTCGCGAATGCCCTCGAGCCAGTTCACATACACCGCTTCCCATCGTTCGGGAAGAATGCGCAGTTCGCCTGTGCGCAGCGCGCCCAGCGCCTTGTCGGCGAGTGGTTGCATGCGCACAAACCACTGGTCCGACAACCGCGGCTCTACCACGGTCTCGCAGCGATAGCAGTGACGCACGCTGTGCTCATGCGCGTCAATCTTCTGCAGGACACCCGATTCCTGCAGCAGCGCCACAATTTGTGTGCGGGCCGCAAATCGGTCGAGACCGCGCAGCGCGTCAGGCACTCGTCCGGTGGCG
Source organism: Gemmatimonadales bacterium (assembly GCA_038203795.1). Taxonomy (GTDB): domain Bacteria; phylum Gemmatimonadota; class Gemmatimonadetes; order Gemmatimonadales; family Gemmatimonadaceae; genus JAABRT01. The sequence continues at coordinate 48,060 of JBBRDP010000003.1, read as the reverse complement.
TCGGTCACCTCGCGCACGAACCCTTCGGCGTCGATGATGACCGGCATCGTCAGCGCGTGGCGTTTGCCCACCTCGAAGTCGTTCGCGTCGTGTGCGGGCGTGATCTTCACCGCACCCGAGCCGAACTCCGGATCGGTATACGGATCGGCCACGATCGGGATGCGCACGTTGGCCAGTGGGAGCAACAACTCCTTGCCCACGAGATCGCGGTAGCGCGCGTCTTCGGGGTGCACGGCCACGGCCACATCGCCGAGCAGGGTTTCGGGGCGCGTCGTCGCGACGGTGATGCCACGCGATGGATCGTCGGCGAGCGGGTACCGCAAGTGATACAGCTTGCCGGATGTGTCGTGGAACTCGGCCTCTTCATCGGACAGCGATGTGCCGCAGCGTGTGCACCAATGAATCACGCGATGCCCGCGGTACACGAGCCCGTCTTCGTGCAGTCGCACAAACGCTTCGCGCACCGCGCGCGACAGTTCCGGCGAGAGCGTGTAGGCGGTACGACTGAAGTCGGCGGACGCGCCGATCGATTTGAGCTGCTGCAGAATCGTGCCGCCCGTTTCCTCCACAAACTTCGCCGTTCGCGCCACGAACGCATCGCGTCCCAGATCGAAGCGGGTTTGCCCGTCACGTGCGACGAGCTTCTCCACGACATTTTGCGTGGCAATACCGGCGTGATCGGTGCCCGGCATCCACAGCGCTTCGTCACCAGCCATGCGACGCCACCGCACCAGCACGTCTTGCACGGAGTTGTTGAGGCCATGGCCCATGTGCAGCACGGCGGTGACATTGGGCGGCGGAATCATCACCACGAAGGGCGGGTGATCCGCCGTACGGTTGGGGTCAGCCGTGAAGACGCCGTCGGCGGTCCAGCGATCGTACCAGGTGCGTTCCATGGCCGCCGGTTCAAAGGTCGGCGGGAGTTCGTCGAGGGGGATGTGTCCGTTCATGTGGCGTAAGCTATGCGGCCGGTCCGGATGCGTGGGGCACCGAACCGGCCGGAGGGCAAGCGCTGCCGGTCAGTCGGCGCGCGGCGGAGATGCTTCGGTTGGCGCATCGTCGGGCGGCACCACCGTGCGGGCGTCGGTTGCTCGGCGGCTCCTGACGGGGGGTCGGACGGCGAGCTGGTCCACCACATGAAATACATCGGGCACGCCGCGGGCGATGGTGATAGCGTGTTCGACTTCGCGGTCGGAATGCACCCATCCAGTCAGTTCGATGACGCCCAGGGCAATCGCCCCGATGTCGATGGCCCGCTCGCGCAGGACCGGGTCATGATGGAATGCCTCCAGGACCCGTGCCTCCAGCGTGAGCACATCCGGGGCGCTTGAACGCTGGGCGTCTGACGTCCCGCTCAGGCGAACCCGACGGCTGGCGCCGCGCGCGGGCCCCTCGTGGATATGGCTGGTGGACTCGGGCGACAGATCGTCGTCGAGCCCGTCCTCGTCGAGGTCGTCGTATTCGTCGTCGTGTTCGTCGTCGTGCGCTTCTTCATACGAGCCGTCGGCGTCGTGGAGGCCGTACGGCAGCTCGCTCTCATCCGTCTCCTCGTGTCCATCATCATTGGGCACCGCGCGCCGTGAGGGCAGGAGCCGATCGAGACCGCCCACCCGGTCGGCCAGCAACACGCCCGCCACGACACCTGCGGCGGCGCCGAGCGTCAGCAGGAGCAGGTTGTTGGCGTTCGTAGACTTGCGCATGGTTGGTCGAGGCATGAGGAGCTCCTTCATTGTAGCGCGGTACATTCCTGAACGATAACTTGGCAACAGGCGCAGGGCGACCCGAGTCGGGCGGCTTTCGCCATCGGTGCTACCCGCTTCGCCCTGTTTCGTCCCCCGAGCGCACCGTGCGCGGCGGGGCGTCCCTCTGTCCGTGTCCCGTATGTCCGATTCGAACGCCGCCGCACTCACCGACCAGATTGTTCTCACCTTGCCCGACGGCAGCACGCGCGAGGTCCCGGTTGGGACGCTGGCGCGTGATGTGGTGGGCTCCATCGGCGCGCGCTTGCTCAGCGCGTCGGTGGCGGTGGCGGTCAATGGCGACGTTCTCGATCTGGGGACACCGCTTCGGGAGAGCGGCGCGTTTGTGGTGATCACCGACAAGGATCCGCGAGCGTTGGCCGTGCTGCGGCATTCCGGTGCGCACATTCTCGCCACGGCCGTGCGGCGACTGCGCCCGGAGGCCGCGATTGGATTTGGTCCGGCCATTGACGACGGCTTCTATTACGACTTCGACGTCGACACGCCGTTCACGCCCGACGACCTCGTGGCGTTTGAAGCGGAGATGCGCAAGGTGGTGGCGGAGAAGTATCCGTTCGTGCGTGAGGAAGTGACGCTCGACGAAGCGCGCGTGCGGTTCGCGGGCGATCCCCTCAAGCTCGAACGGCTGCAGGACTTCGAGGGCAGCGACGAAGTCATCTCGGTGTACACCGACGGTCCGTTCGCGGATCTCTGTCGCGGCCCTCACGTGCCGGACACGTCATCACTCAAGCACTTCAAGCTGCTCTCCATCGCCGGCGCGTACTGGCGCGGCGACGTGAAGCGACAGATGCTGCAGCGCATTTATGCGACGGCGTTCTGGAAGAAAGACGAACTCGACACGCATCTGCATCAGCTCGAAGAAGCGAAGCGGCGCGATCATCGCGTCCTCGGCAAATCGCTTGACCTCTTTTTCTTCAGCCCGGTGTCGCCGGGCGCGGCGTTCTGGACGGAACGCGGCACGGTGATCGTGAACGAATTGCAGGCGTATCTGCGCGAACTGCAGCGTGACGGCTATCAGGAAATCCGGACACCGCTGCTCTACAATAAGTCGCTCTGGGAAACGTCCGGACATTGGGGCAAGTACCGCGAAAACATGTTTCTCGTGCTCGACAACGAAACCGGCGAGCACGACATGTCGCTCAAGCCCATGAATTGTCCGTCGCATTACGTGATGTACGCGTCGAAGAAACACTCGTACCGCGAGTTGCCGCTGCGCTTCAACACGTACGATGTGCTGCATCGCAACGAGGTCACGGGTGCACTCTCCGGGCTCACGCGTGTGCGGCAGTTCCAGCAGGACGATTGTCACATCTTCCTGATGGAATCGCAGATTGCCAACGAAGTGAAGCAGCTCGTGCAGTTCATTCTCGGTTACTACAAAACATTCGGGCTCACGGCGACGCTCAAGTTTGCAACGCGTCCTGCCACGCGCATCGGTAGCGACGAGATGTGGGATCAGGCGGAAGCTGCGTTGCGCGGGGCGCTCGACGCCACCGGACTGCCGTACGAGCTCAAGGAAGGAGACGGGGCGTTCTACGGCCCCAAAATCGACTTCGATGTGCACGATTCAATCGGGCGTGCCTGGCAGTTGGGCACGATTCAGCTCGACTACGCCGCGCCGGAACGGTTCGACTTGTCGTATGTGGGTGAAGACAACAGCGCGCATCGCCCGGTGATCATTCATCGCGCCGTGTCGGGTTCGTTCGAGCGATTCACGGCGATTCTCATTGAGCATTTCGCGGGCGCGTTTCCGGTGTGGTTGGCACCGGAACAGATCCGGGTGATTCCCATTGCTGACGACTACCGCGAGGTATGCGAAGCGCTGGTAGCGCGATTCCGCGCCAAGGGACTGCGCGCCACGGTCGACGCGCGCAACGAAACGTTGAACTATCGCGTGCGCGACGGGGAAGTGCAGAAGGTGCCGTATATGGCGGTGGTGGGCAAACGCGAAGCGGATGAATCCACGATTGCGCTGCGCGTGCGCGGTACCGGCCGCAAGCAGGAGATTCTGTCGGTCGATGCGTTTGAAGCGCGCGTGCTGGACGAAGTCAGAACACGAGCGCTGGTGCCGATAGCAGCACCGGCGTCGATCGGCGAGGAGGCCGGCGCATGAACCCGGACGGATTGCTCGATCTCTTTGTTCTCTCGCCGGTGGGAATGGTGGCGCTCGATGACGAAGGACGTGTCGAGGTCGCCAATCCGTCCGCGAAGCGTTTGTTGCATCCGTTTTTGCGGAGCGGCGATCTGTCGCCGTTCTTCGATGTGCTGTCGCCCTGGGTCGGAGACCTCGGGAGTCGGGCCCGGTCTTTCGAGGAGCCGCGCGGAGTGGTGCAGGAAGGCATGTTGCTGCAGGTGTCGGGTGGGCGGGGAGAGTCCGTTGCACTCCTGCTGTCGCTGGTGAAGCGCGGAACGAATCAGTTCATCGCCCTGGTCACGGACGCGTCGCGCGTGGCGGAGCTCGAGTCAGAGACGCGGGCGCTCGTCGCGCAGCTGCGGGCGGTCAATCATGGCGTGCGGGACTACGCGCTGTATCTGGTCGATGAGAACGGCGTGGTGATGTCATGGAGTGAGTCGTCCGAGCGCGTGCATCAGTGTGCCGCGTCGTCGATTGTCGGGCAGTCAATGGCCGTGCTTGCCCCCGAGGATGCCGGCGGGGAAGCGCATGTGCGCGAATTGCTCAACGCAGCGTCGCAAAACGGGTGGAGCGAAGAAGAGGGGTTCAGGCTGCGCCGCGACGGCACGCCATTCTGGTCCACGACGGTGGTGGCGAGCCTCGACAACAACGGTGGCGAACGTCGCTTTCAGGTGATGACGCGGGACCTGTCGGAGCGACGCCGGCTTGAGGAATTGGTGCGCGAGGGAGTCGGCACGGCCACCGATGACCTCACCGGAGTCGCGACGCGTCGCGGCTTCTACGACGTGGCGGCCACCGAAATCGCACGCGCTCGGCGGTACGCGCAACCACTGACGCTGTTGTTGGTCGACCCCGACAAGTTCCGCGAGCTCAACGAGGCGAACGGCACGTCGTTCGGTGACGAGTGCTTGCGGGCGATTGCGTGGGTGTGCCGTCAGGAATCGCGCACGACCGATGTGATTGGACGTGTGGGCGGAGAGGAGTTCGCGGTGTTGTTGCCGAGCACCGAGCTCTCCGGCGGGCTGGTACTCGCCGAACGTATTCGCGAGCGCATGCAGCGGCATGTGTTTCCGGGGGCGCACAGTGGCGTGCGCTGTACGCTGAGCGTGGGCGTCGCCGAGTTGCGTGAGGGTGCATCAACGGTTGACGCATTGCTCGTGCTGGCCGAGACCGCCGTGGGGCGCGCCAAGCAGGCAGGACGCAATCTTGTGGTGGGGCTGGACGACGAGGAGTAGGCGTCCGCTACGCGGCGTTGCTTGACACTGCGCGCGGGCGGGCTAATATCGCCACTGCCAACCATCCCAGCCCTTCCGCCGGCACCGCCGTGTCCGACACCACCGCCTTGTCTGGTTCACCGCCGCCACTCCTGGCCGTACGCAACCTTGAGGTTGTGTACAGCGATGTCATCCTTGTGCTGCGCGGCGTGAGCCTCTCCGTGCCGGCGCATGGTATCGTCGCGCTGCTCGGGGCCAACGGCGCGGGAAAAACCACGCTGCTGCGCGCGATTACCGGCCTCCTGCCGATTCATCGCGGCCGCATCACCAAGGGCCGTGTGAGTGTGGACGGCATGCCAGTGAACGATGAGACGGCGCCGGACATTGTGAAACATGGCGTGGCGCAAGTGATGGAGGCGCGCCGCCTGTTCGCCGAGCTCACCGTCGAAGAAAACTTGCGAGTGGGTGGATTCACCCGCGCATCGGCACCGGCGCGTGAGGCGCTGGAGCGCATGTATACCATGTTCCCGAAGCTGGCCGAGCGGCGCCAGGCGATCAGCGGGTACCTCTCGGGTGGCGAGCAGCAAATGGTGGCAATTGCGCGCGCGCTGATGTCGTCACCGCGTCTCCTGCTGCTTGATGAACCGTCGCTCGGTCTGGCGCCGCGCATCGTGGAACAGGTCCGTGAAATTATTCAGGATGTCTATGAGAAAGGCACAAGTGTGCTGCTCGTGGAGCAGAACGCGGCCATGGCCTTGTCAGTGGCCCAGTACGGATATGTGCTTGAGCACGGCAAGGTGGTGCGCGACGGGCCGACTGCCGAGCTGCGAGACGATCAGGACGTCCGCGATTCCTATCTCGGCGGACACGTTGGTGGAGGCGAGCGGCGATCCTTTCGCGATGTGAAAACGTATCGACGCAAAAAACGGTGGAGTGCGTGATGGAACCGTCACTGCTGCGGTTCGACGGTGTGACACTGCGATTTGGCGGAGTCACCGCGCTCACCGACGTGTGCTTCAGCGTGAGGCCCGGTGAGCTGTTCGCGATCATCGGACCGAACGGTGCCGGCAAGACGTCGATTTTTAATTGTCTGAACGGCATTTATCGGCCGCAGGAGGGTCGCATTTACCTCGAAGATGATGAGATCACCGGACGGTCACCGGTCGCGATCGCGAAGCGTGGTGTGGCTCGCACGTTTCAGAATCTTGGGCTCTTCAGCAATTTGACGGTCCTCGAGAACATCATGCTCGGGCGACATCACCTGATGCGCACGAGTTTGCTGACCGGCGCGATGTGGTGGGGGCCGGCGCGACGTGAGGAGCTCGCGCAGCGTCGCAGCTGCGAGGATATCATCGAACTGCTCGAGCTCGAGCCGTACCGATTTCAGGCTGTGGCGTTGTTGCCATACGGCGTGCGTAAACGCGTGGAGGTGGCGCGTGCGTTGGCCATGCAGCCCAAGGTGTTGCTGCTCGATGAACCGGCGGCGGGGATGAACTTCGAAGAGACCGAAGACATGGCCCGCTATATCCGCGAAATCAACGAAGAGCTGCACGTCGCGATGCTGCTGGTGGAGCACGACATGCACTTTGTCATGGATCTGGCGCATCGCGTGATGGCGATGGATTTTGGTCGCGTCCTGGCGATCGGCACACCCGTTGCGGTGCAGGAAGATGAGGCCGTCATCGATTCGTATCTCGGTGTGTCGTCGTGATCGCGCCGCGTTTTGCGCAGGGCGCCGAGTTGCCACCTGATGCTGTGCTGACGCTTCCCGCACTGCTCGAGCGAAACGCCCGGCAGTCGCCGAACAAGATCGCGCTACGGCACAAGCAGCTTGGCCGCTGGGTTGAATACAGCTGGTCCGAATACGCCGCGCACGCGGCGCGTGTCGGGCTCGGCCTGCGCTCGCTCGGCGTTGCCTCCGGAGATCGCATCGCCATTCTTGGCGACAACCGACCCGAATGGGTATGGAGCGATGTTGGAGCGCAAGGCATCGGCGCGGTGGTCGTGGGTGTCTACGCCACAAGTCCCGCTGCGGAAATTCAGTATCTGCTTGAGCATTCCGGTTGTGCGGTCGCGATTGTGGAGGACGAGGAGCAGCTGGACAAGTTGTTGCAGGTGCGCGATCAACTTCCGGCGCTGCGACACATCGTGCTGATGGAATCACGCGGCGCGCGGGCGTGGATCGACGGCGGGCACGCCATCACGTTCGATGCACTGCTCGAACGTGGCGCGGAGACAGACGCGAATGTGTTCTGGTCGGCGGTTCGCGCGCTTGATGCGTCTGATGTCGCGATCATCGTGTACACCTCGGGAACCACCGGCCCGCCCAAAGGCGCCATGTTGACGCACGTGAACTTGCACGTGGCGGGCCAGGCGTTCGTGCAAATCTGGGAGGCCTTGCCCGATGACGAGCTGCTCTCCTATCTGCCGCTCTGCCACATCCTCGAGCGGGCGCTCTCGACGCTCGCGGCACTGGCGGCGGGCTATCGCGTGAACTTTGGAGGCGGTGGTGAATCGCTGGTCGCCGATCTTGTCGAAGTGCAACCCACACTCTTCATTGGCGTGCCGCGCGTGTGGGAGAAGATGATGGCCACGATTGAGATCCGCATGGCGGATGCGTCGTGGTTCAAACGTCGGAACCACGCCTTCTGGATGCACCACGGGCGTGCCCTGGCGCGCAAGCAGCTCGATGGCACCGCGTGGTCGCTCTGGAATCGACTCACCTACGTGATCGGCTGGGTGCTGCTCTATCGGCCGCTGCGGGAACGGCTCGGTTTGGCACGAGTGCGCGCGGCTGGCTCTGGAGCGGCGCCGATCGCGCCGCAGGTCCTTGAGTACTTCTGGGCGATCGGTGTGCCTGTGCAGGAGGGATACGGACAGACCGAGGGCTCGGCAATTGCGACGTTCAACCCACGGGGCGCGGCGCGTGTGGGAACGGTGGGTATCGCTGCACCGGGCACGCAGATTCGCATTGCTGACGACGGCGAAATTCTGGTGCGATCGGCGGCTGTCTTTCCGGGCTACTACCGAAATCCCGAGGCTACCGCCGAAACCGTCGATGCAGAAGGCTGGTTGCACAGTGGTGACGTCGGTGAGTTGGATCGTGAAGGCTATTTGCGCATCACCGATCGAAAAAAGGACCTCATCATCACTGCCGGTGGCAAGAACATTTCGCCGAGCTGGATTGAGAACCGCCTCAAATGTTCACCGTGGGTGCGTGAAGCGATTGTGATCGGAGATCGACGCAAGTACGTCACGGCGCTCATCGGAATCGAGCTCGACACGGTTGGCGATTGGGCGACGCGTCAACGCGTGTCATACACGACGTATCGGGACTTGAGTGAACAGGCGTCCGTGCTGCGCCTGATTGCCGATTGGGTCGACGTGGTAAATGGCGAGTTGGCGCAGGTCGAGCAGGTCAAGCGATTCGTCCTGCTGCCCAAGGAGCTTGATCACGAAGAGGGAGAGCTCACCGCAACGCAGAAAGTGAAGCGGCGGGCCATTGTGGCGCGATTCGATGAGCTGGTGGAGTCGATGTATCGATGACCGACTTCGCGCAGTATCTCATGGCGGGACTCGCGCTCGGCTCGATCTATTCGCTCATCTGCGTGGCGTTTGTTGTGGTGTACCGCGCCACGGGCGTGGTGAACTTTGCGCAGGGTGGACTCGTGGTGTTCGGGGCCTATACTACGTATCAGCTGATTGCGTGGGAGGTACCGTTCCCGCTGGCGGTGCTGCTGGCGGCTGTTGTCACGGCCGGATTAGGTCTGCTTATTGAGCGCTTCGTGTTGCGCCGTCTGGTCGGGCAGCCTGTGTTCGCGGCGATTCTCGTCACGCTCGGTTTGCTCTTCGTGCTTGAGCAGCTGTGCACCACCATCTGGGGGTACGATCTGCGCATTCTCGGTGATCCGTGGGGGGTGCGTACGTGGCGTATCGCCGACGTGACCATCAAAGTGTCGGATGTGTGGACCATTGCCGCGTCCCTGCTGGCGCTGGTGTCGTGCTTCCTCGTATTTCGGTACTCCACCATCGGTATCGCCATGCGTGCCGCAGCGAGTGATCCCGAAGCAGCACTGGCGCACGGCGTGAGTCCGCAGATGATCCAGGGAATCGCGTGGGCGTTCGCCGGTGTGCTCGCGGTGGTGGCCGGCGTGTTCATCGGTGCCGGCTCGCGCGGGGTGGACCTCACCGTGAGTATGGTCGCGCTGCGCGCGTTCCCGGCGGCCATTTTGGGCGGACTCGACTCTACCGAGGGCGCCGTGGCTGGTGGTCTGGCCGTCGGCCTCGTGGAAGTGATGAGTGCGGCGTACATCACGCCCAACGCGCCGTGGCTCGGGACCAATGTGCATGTGGTGATTCCGTACGTGCTGATGATTGGGGTGATGCTCGTGCGTCCGTACGGATTGTTCGGCACGGCCGAGGTGCGTCGCGCATGAGGCTGATGCTGAGCAATACCAGACTCACGACCGACTACGCCGACGATCTCGTGCTCTTCCGCTCAAGGCCGGCCCAGGCGGGAGCACTGCTGCTATTGCTTGGCTGGCTGCTGTTGCCGCATGTACTGGGCGAATATTGGGTCACCATTTTTGTGTACGCCGGCATCGCGTCGATTGGGGCGATCGGATTGAATTTGCTCACGGGCTTTGCGGGTCAGGTGTCGATGGGGCACGCCGTGTTTTACGGGATCGGTGCCTACAGCGCGGCCGTGTTCGCAGACCGTTTCGGACTCCCGTTCCCGCTGTGGCTTATCGCGGCGTCGGTGACGGGTGGGCTTGTTGGCGGTGTGGTGGGACCCTTTGCGTTGCGGTTGCGCGGCAACTATCTGGTGATCGTCTCTCTGGGATTGCTCGTCATCGGACAGCATGTCTTCGAGAACTGGACTGGCGTCACCGGTGGACTCACGGGAACGCCGGTGCGCGCGAACGTTGCGATCGGCGCACTGGACGTGAGTTCGCTCTCCGTTGGCGGCCTACGGCTGTCGCGCAATCAAGGATACTTGTACTTCGTGTGGGGCATGGTCGCGGTATTGGCGCTGGCGGCGCACAACATTGCACGTTCGCGGCCCGGTCGGGCGCTGCAAGCGATTCGCGATCGCGATCTGGCAGCCGAGGTGATTGGTGTCTCGCAGGTACACTATAAGGTTGGCGCATTTGTCCTGTCGAGCGGCTACGCGGCCTGTGCCGGTGCGTTGTACGCCTCATACGCCCGCTACGTGAGCCCACTCGATTTTTCGCTCTTTCTCTCCATTCAGTTCATCGCCATGATTGTGGTTGGTGGGATCGGACGCATCCACGGGTCCATACTTGGCGCCGTTTTTCTCACGCTGTTGCCGCGGGTGATCGAAAGTGTGAGTGGCACGCTGCCCTTTGTAAGCGCCGACGGCACCGGCCGCGGCCTTACCGTGCAATCGTTGAATCAGGCGATGTTCGGTGTGTTGATCATCTCGTTTCTGCTCTTCGAACCACTCGGACTCGCCGAGTTGTGGCGGCGTGCAACGCGCTACTTCAAGTCCTGGCCCTTCTCGTACTGATCACGCTCTTTCTCTGGAGGATGACATGTCAATGTGTGCCACGCGTCGTTCGCACCCTCGTGTTCTGATGTTCACTACAAGCATTGTGGCGGGACTGCTGCTCGGCGCCTGTGGTGGCAGTACCGGCGACACGGCCGCGCGAACGCCGGGCGTGTCCGGCGATACAATCTACATCGGTGCGCTGACGCCATTGAGCGATGCGGTGGCCGTGATTGGCAAACCCATTCTCGCTGGGGCGACGGCATACTTCGACCGACTCAACGCCGAGCAGGGCGGCGTCGGCGGGAAATACAAGGTGAAGGTGCTGGCTGAGGACATCACCTACGCCAATCCATCATCGGGCGCACAGAAGTACCAGAAGCTGAAAGATCAGGTCGCCATGATCGGCCTCGTTGTTGGCACGGATCAGGTCAACGGCCTGCTGCCGCTGCTCGCTGAAGACAGCATGATCGCGGTGCCCACCACGTTTGACGCGGAGTGGATCCGCAATGAACACCTGCTGCCATGGGGCTCGCCGTATCAGTTGCAAGCGATCAACGGCGTTGGCTATGCGCTGACCGATGGTGGGTATACCGGACAGACCGTGTGCACCATGTCACTCGCCACAGGCTACGGAAAGGCAACCGAAGAAGGCGTCGAGTATCTCGCAACTTCGATGGGTTTCTCGATTCCGGTCAAGGCCACGTTCAAACAGGATGATCAGGATTTCGTTGCCCCGGTCACACAACTTAAGAATGCCGGCTGCGGCGTTGTGATGCTTGCGTCGTTGCCGAGTGTCACGGGCAAGGTGCTGGGCACGGCGGCGCAACTGGGATTCGCGCCGCGTTGGATCGGGACATCGCCTTCGTGGCATCACGCGCTGGCGACGTCTCCGATCACGGATTATCTGGTGCAGCACTACTGGACGTCATTCGACGGCCCGGCGATGGGAGATACGTCAGTCGCTGGCGTGCGCGCGATGCGAGCCGCACAGGCCACATACTCGCCGGACCAGCAGCCGGACTACTACTATTACGCCGGATATCTTGCGTCCTTCGCGGTTCATGCGATGCTTGAAAAAGCGGTCGCGGCGGGAGACTTCACGCGGGCCGGACTGCGCGCCGCGAGTCAGGCGTTGGAAAGGACCACCAGCGACGGGCTTGCCAGCGAGTACACTTATGGGGCAGTCGCCTCCCGCAATCCACCGCGTGAGGGCACGGTGTTTCGCGTGAACCCGCAAGCGACGATCGGGCTTGAAGTCGAGAAGGCCGGTGTTTCAGTTCCGGCCGCGCAAAGCTACACCTTCGGGAAACGCTAGCAGGAGGAGGTCCTCGTATGGCCGCGGATTCGCTGCAGGCCGAGTTGCAGGCCGCCTTGGTCGATCAGTACTCGATTGATCGCGAGTTGCCGCGCGGTGGCATGTCGCGTGTTTTTGTGGCCACCGAAGACGCGCTGCGGCGCCGCGTTGTGATCAAGGTGTTGGCGCCGGAGCTTGCGGCCACGCTGTCTGCGGAGCGATTCAAGCGCGAAATCGCCCTCGCCGCGCGCTTGCAGCATCCGCACATCGTGCCGCTGCTGTCGTCAGGCCTCGCCGGTTCGCATCTCTACTACAGCATGCCGTTTGTGGCCGGCGAGTCGCTGCGCGAGCGCATCACTCGTGAGCGGCCGATGGCGTTCGACGAGATCGTGCGCATTCTCGAAGAAGTGGCGCGGGCCCTCGCCTACGCGCACGAAGAAGCGGTCGTGCACCGCGACATCAAGCCCGAGAACGTGATGTTCTTTCACGGCCAAGCGGTCGTGCTCGACTTTGGCATCGGCAAGGCGCTCATCAGTGCGTCCACGTCGGAGACGGAGTTGCTGCGGATCACGCAAGTGGGAATGAGCCTGGGTACACCCACCTACGTGGCGCCGGAGCAGGGCGCGGGTGATCCGGCGCTCGATCACCGTGCCGACCTGTATGCGTTGGGGGTGGTTGCATATGAAATGATCACTGGACGTCCACCGTTTGCCGGGACCTCGTCGAAGCAGGTGATCGAAGCGCACGCCAGGCAGACACCGAAGCCACTGAGTGAGCGTCGCCCGGATGTTCCGAAGCCGCTCGCCGACATCGTAATGCGCATGCTGGCCAAACTGCCCGATGACCGACCGGCCAGCGGCGACGAGATCGTTGCGGCGCTCAGTGTGAACATGTCCCCTCGGCACTCGGGTGGCGGACCCGTGGTTGAGACACTGGCCAATGCGCCGGTGTGGGTGCCGTGGGCGATTGCGGGGGTGATGACGGTGGTGGCGCTCGTGCTGGGTGGGCTGTATCTGATGCGGTAGCTGACTGGACAGCAGGCCCTCCCGGATCGCAGGTTAGGGCATGACTATTCCACTGCGGTTGCTGTCCGGTGCGACGCTCGTCGCCTCTCTCATGATCATGCCCCCGTTGGGTTCAGCCGACGCGCAGGCATCCACGGGTGTCCTTTCCCTCAGCGTCCGACACGCGACGCTCAAGAACACCGCTCGGCCCACTGGCGAGCTCAAAGCACAAATCGATTCCCTCGATGTCCTGATCGGCGCGGCCAATCGGCTTGGTCGTACATCGGAACTGCGTCGACTGTATGCGCAGGCGGGTACGCTGCTTGCGCGTCGTAACTGGACGCCAGAGGCGGAGTATGCGGCGTCGTTGGTGCTGCGCACCGATCGGCAGGTGGTGGACCCGGCGCGGCGCTGGACGGTTCGCGTCGAGCAGATCTACCTGCCGTCGATTGCGTTGAATCGTGCGCTCAGCGCGCGCGCCACGCTCCGGCAGCGCGGCGTCGGTAGTGCCGCGAATGCGCCGTTGACAGTCGTGAAGGATCTCGGCGTGTTTGATGGCGTGCCCCGCGACTTGCGCGACGCGCCGTTTGTGATCGATGCAGATCTTGGCACGCTGACTGATGGCACGTATACACTCGCCGTCGAAGTCATCGACAGCGCACGCGTACTCGGGACGACGTCGATGAGTGTGGTGGTGCGCAACGGTCTCGACGCAGTGATCACGCGATTGGAGGCGGCTGCGGCTGGCGTCGCCGAACCGCTACGCTCCGACTTGCTGTTTCCCGTGGATCGGTTGCGTCAGGTGAACAGCAGTCGCATCGCACTCAATACGTTCAATGCGTCGCGGGCCTTTGCGGCCGCCGAGTCCCTGCTGGTGGCGGTCAACGCCAAGCGCGATCCGTGGGCCGGCCGCACGGGCGATATGAAGCGGCACTACCTGCTCGAGGCGGCGGGCGAAATCATGCCGTATCGACTCTACGTGCCCAAGTCGTACAACGCGTCCACGCCAATGCCGCTCATCATCGCACTGCACGGCCTGGGAGGGACGGAAGATTCGTTCTTTGACTCCTACGGTCGCGTGTTGCCCAGGCTCGCCGAGGAGCGTGGCTATATCGTGGCCGCACCGCTCGGCTATCGCGTGGACGGCGGGTACGGCGTGTCGCTTGGCGGCAGTCGCGGTCCGGCCGCGCTGCGTTCGCAATCGTTGAGCGAACAGGATGTGCTGCAAGTGCTGGAGCAGGTTCGCGCGCAGTACAAAGTTGACGACGCGCGCGTGTTTCTCATGGGTCATTCCATGGGTGCGATCGGCACGTGGGCGATGGCGGCCAAGCGCCCCGGTCCGTGGGCCGGACTCGGTGCATTCTCCGGCTTCGGTGTCGCGAGTACGGTGCCAAGCATCCAAGAGATCCCGCAGTTTGTCGTGCATGGCGATGCGGATCCGACGGTCGCGGTCGGTGGGTCGCGTGTGATGGTTGCGGCACTCAAGTTGGCAGGCGCCACTGTGCGCTACATCGAAGTGCCGGGCGGTGATCACTCGAACGTTGTCGTCCCGAACCTGCCGGGGATGTTCGATTTCTTCGATGCGGTGCCGCGGCGCGGTGGAAGTCTGCGGTGATCAGGCGCACCGGTGGCATACCGCACGCACTACCCAGGGTCGGCCGACTGGGCGGATCACGGGTGCTTGCCGCCATGGTGCTATGGCTCACGTGGGCGTGTGCAACGCCGGAGGCTGTTCCGTCTACCGCCGAACGGGACTATCTCTATCTCTGGACGGCGTCGGCCGACACCACACAGCCGGATTTTCTTGCGGTGCTCGATGTTACGGAAGACGCCGTGCAATACGGTGCACTGGTCACCACGCTGGCCGTACCCGGACGCAAGAATGGTCCGCATCATACCGAGCACGAGATGCCGGCAGATGCACAGCTCTTCGCGAACGGGTTTGCGTCGGGCGAAAGTGTGATCTTTGATTTGCGCGAACCACGCACACCGAAGATTGTGCGCACGTTTGGCGAGGTGGAGGGGTATGCGCACCCGCATTCGTTTGTGCGCCTGCCGAACGGACACGTGCTCGCGACATTTCAGATGCAGCACAACGCGAACGGGATGTCGCCAGGCGGTTTGGTGGAGATGACACCCGCTGGCGAACCTGTCCGCAGCAGCTCGGCGAATGTGCCGGGCACTGATCCGGGTCTGCGCGTGTACAGCGCCGGTGTCGTGCCGTCGATTGATCGCATCGTGACCACAACCACGGATATGGACGCGGACTCACCAGCGTCCCGTCAGCTGCAGCTGTGGCGACTCTCTGACCTGTCGCACGTGCAGACCATCACGCTGCCCAACGGTCCTCGCGGTGACGAATCCATGTACACGGCAGAGCCACGCGTCCTCTCCGACGGACGCACGGTGCTGGTGTCCACGTTCTCGTGCGGACTGTATTTGTTGGAAGGACTGGAGACGGACACGCCCTCGGGGCGACTGGTGTCATCGTTTCCAACAGTTGATGGCGCGTCCTGCGCGATTCCCGTGATTTCCGGTCACTATTATCTCGTCACGGTCCCCGCGTGGAACGCGGTGGTCAGTTTGGATATCAGCGATCCCACGGCTCCCCGCGAGGTGAGTCGTGTAACACTCGGCGCTGACGATGTACCGCATTGGATTGCGATATCGCCCGATCAGCGTCGTGTCGTGATCACCGGTTACTCGGCGCTCACGCATCGCGTACTTATTGCACGTTTCGATTCCACGAGCGGACAGCTCACGCTGGATGAACGCTTTCGTGATGCCGGCGCCAACGCGCCCGGGTTTCGCATGGATGACAAGACGTGGCCGCATGGTGGCAGTGCCAGCGGAGTTCCACATGGGGCCGTCTTCAGTCGGCGTTGATCGCACCTGCGTCTGAGACGTCGCGACGGCCGCTACGCGCTTGGGGCGCTCGGCTGCCCCAGCGCTGGACCGTCAACAAGCGCAAGCGTGTCCGCGATTTTCGCGACGCGCTCGGCTTCCTCCCAGCGCGCATACAGCGCGCCAAGTTCGCCCGCCATCGCGATTCGCTCATCGTCCTCGTGCAACGCCATTTCCGCAGCGAGTCGGTACCTGGATGCAATCCCGCCAAGCGTGGGACCATTGCGAGCCTCGGCTGGCGCCGAGAGCAGGAAATGCGCGGCTGGCCCCTCGCTCGGCGACGAGCGAGGGCCCTCCTCGAGCACGGACACGGCCTCCGCCACATCGCTCGAGAATCCGCCACCGGAATTGAGGACTGGGAGCGCCCGTCGCATCATGTCGAGCGCCAGACCGTCTGCAATCTCACGTTCGGCGCGCTTTGCGCCTGTGGCACGTCGCATCGAAAGTCCCACCGCTCGAAAGGCCGCATGATTCGGCGTAACGACACTCGATCGAATGCGCGCCACGATACGTCCCGGCTCATCGCGGCGGATCGTCATTGCCCTGAGATCCCAGCGCGAGAGACCGTGCAGCTCGCCGTCTATCATCAGCAGGAGCGCGCTCGGATTCGCGAAGCGTGCGAAGGGCAGTCCCAGGATAGCGCCAGCGCCGGTAGCCAGTATCCCGGCGAAGGCGAGCGGCGGCATAGTGCCCAGGAGACGAACAACGATTTGGTCAGCAGCAATCATTCCTCCAGTCACCGCGACCTGTCCACCAGTTGCAGCGACCGATGTAACGGCCAGATAGCGCCAACTGCGTTTGAGGAACTCCCGCCCGTATCGCCACGCCGCGAACTCCGGCAGCAGCGGGCGACCGATGCGCACCAGATCTGTCCCGTCGCCAAGCCGCGCCAAGGCGATGTTGTCGGTAGACACTCGCTGCCTCGCGCCGCGATACGCGCGCTCGCATTCCTCCGCCGCTTCCCATCGCTCTTCAATGGGCGTGAGGTTCCACCGGCCGCAACGGGCACACACGGCCCACAATCGACCGCGATCCGCGTCAAACGCGAGGCGCGTGCCAACCGGGAACTGCTCGATACTACGGTTCGCACCAAGCGCCGCGTGACAGAAAATGCACGTGGAGAACACGCGCGCACTCTAGCGTGAACGCGGCGGTATTGGCGCGCTAATCGAACAAGTCCGACAGCGGCAACACAAACCCCGGCAGCACCGATTCCCCGTCGAGTTCGTCGGTCGCGGCGACGGTCGTGACGCTACCATCTGGTCGGTACGCGCGGGCAACGCGCCGGACCTGATCGATCACCCACACCAGCTGCGTTCCCGCAGCGAGCCAGTCGGCGACTTCTGCCTGTACGTCGCGTTCGCGATCGCCCGGTGACAGCACCTCGGCGACAAGGTCCGGTGCGATCTCTCCGAAACCCGTGGTCTGGGCTGCTGGCCATCGATCGGCCCGAATAAACGCCACATCGGGAGCGCGTACGGTATCGGGATCGCGGCGGAGCGTGAAACCCGTTTCAGCGGCGACCATGCGGCCGAGTCGTTCACGTGCCACGTGGCTGCCCACGGCAATCAGCAGCTGGGCCGCGACGCTGCCGTGGTGGAGTCCGGCGGGTTCCCGGACGACCATGCGGCCGGCGATGAGCTCACTGCGCTTGTCGGAGGGCTGCCGCAGCAGCAGCTCTGCAGCAGTCATGGGGGCAGGGGAGGCGAGCATGGGATAACTCCTCCGGGTTGGTCTGGTTCGAGGCATGCGCACACGAAAGCGGCCGCCGTCATGCGATCGTCACCGACCGCACACCAACTTCGCCTCGGTGGGCTGCCGAGTCCAGCCCCTCGGAAACGCGCCGCCGGTCGCGGCTCACTGAGACGCCGGATTACCTTTCTGAGGCTATCCCCCAAACCCCAAATGTTATGACCGATCTCATTCGTACGCCCGTCATCGTGGGCGCCGCGCGCACCCCGATTGGCCGATACCTGGGCGGCCTCGCGTCGCTCACGGCGCCGCAGCTTGGCGCGGTGGCCATCAAGGCCGCGCTGGAGCGCGCCGGCGTGTCTCCCGCAGACGTGAACGAAGTCATCATGGGTAATGTGCTGCAGGGCGGAGTGGGGCAGGCGCCGGCCCGTCAGGCCATGTTGTTGGCCGGCGTGCCGAGTTCCGTCTCAGCGGTCACGATCAATATGGTGTGCGGCTCCGGGCTCAAAGCCGTGATGATGGCCGCGCAGGCGATCAAGGCTGGCGATGCGCAAGTGATTGTCGCGGGCGGCATGGAGAGCATGTCCAACGCGCCGCACTATGTGTTCGGCATGCGAGGCGGCGTGAAGATCGGCCACCAGACGATGATCGACGGCATGATCCACGACGGATTGCACTGTGCGAGCTGTGACGTGCACATGGGTCGTCACGCCGAGCATACCGCGAGCAAGGCCGATGTCTCGCGTG
Source organism: Gemmatimonadales bacterium (assembly GCA_038203795.1). GTDB lineage: Bacteria > Gemmatimonadota > Gemmatimonadetes > Gemmatimonadales > Gemmatimonadaceae > JAABRT01. The sequence continues at coordinate 29,799 of JBBRDP010000003.1, read as the reverse complement.
AACGGCAGGATGCGTTCGCGGCGCAGTCACACGCGCGGGCGATCAAGGCGCAGCAGGGCGGGCATTTTGATGCGGAAATCGTGCCCGTCGAGGTGCCCGGTCGCAAGGGCCCCACGATAGTGTCCGCAGACGAAGGTCCACGCGCCGACACAACGGTTGAATCCCTCGCGAAACTGCGTCCCGCGTTTCCGGGCAGCGACAAAAGTGAATCGCTCTCCGTGACGGCTGGCAACGCGTCGTCACTGAACGATGGGGCGGCGGCGATTGTCGTGACGAGCGAAGCCTACGCGATGCAGCACAATCTCACGATTCTCGCGCATATCACGGCGTATGCGACGGGCGCCGGTGATCCGAAAGAGTTGTTCTTCGCGCCCATCACCGCCGTGCAGAACCTGATGGCCAAGGCTGGGACGGCGATCGGTGACTACGATCTGATCGAGGCGAATGAAGCCTTTGCCTCGCAGGCGCTGGCCGACGGTGACGCCCTCGACTGGGATGAATCGCGCGTGAACGTGCGCGGCGGCGCAATCGCGCTTGGACATCCGATTGGCGCGAGTGGCGCACGCGTGCTGGTCACCTTGTTGTACGCGCTCATCGACCGCAGCGGCCGCAAGGGATTGGCCACGCTCTGTCTGGGTGGTGGGGACGCCGTCGCGCTCGCCGTGGAGCGGCGCACGACGTGACCGCCCGCGCGCCTCGGATGACGTGGCCACGGCCTACGCGTGAGGTACGCGAGGGCTCACTCTGGTTCGTGGCGTCAACGGGCGCACTGCGAGCCCCGTGGAGGCTGTCGGTGTATCTCGCGGCGTTTGTCGTGGTATGGACGTTGGCGAACAGCTTTGTGTATCCCGTGCTGTCGGCGGCGACGTCATGGCTCGACTCGCCGCCGGCGTTGTATTCGCTAATGATGCTGATCTCGGTGACGGGGGCCACGGTGATCGCCCTTCGCCACGTCGACGCACAAGGCTGGTCGGACATCGCCTGCGGCCACGAGGCTTGGCGAGGGCGTGTGCTGGCGCGCGGACTGCTGATTGGTGCGCTCGCAATCGTCAGCGTGATTGCGCTGCTGTTGTTCACCGGCGGCGCACGACTTGTCGGACTCTCCGATGCGTCGGGCGTGTCCGAATGGAGCGCGACCGCAGTGCGCGCGCTGTGGCTGCTCGCGCCGGCGGCCCTTTGGGAAGAGCTCGTGTTTCGTGGCTACCTGTGGCGCGTCGCGGAACAGGCGGCCGGGTCGCGTGTGGCGCTCTGGGCCACCAGTGTCGCGTTCGCCGCGGTGCACGCATTCAACCCCGGTGCGAACGCAGGAACGCTGACCATCGTGCTGCTCGCCGGCGTGAGTCTTGGGATCGTACGCCAATGTACCCAGAGTGTGCCGGCCGCGTGGCTCGCGCATCTGGCGTGGAACTTCATGATGGCTGCCGTCGTGCATGCGCCGGTGAGTGGTTTACCGTTTGACGCGCCGGGCTGGCGATTCGAGCCAACCGGCGCGTCGTGGTGGAGTGGTGGTGCCTGGGGACCGGAAGGCGGCGCGGCGAGCGTCCTCGTATTGCTCAGCGCCATGTGGTGGTACTCGCGCCGCGCGAATCGTGCGGCGCCGATTCCTGAATCGAATATTGATTTGCGACGGCCTCGTGTCGCGAACCTGGAGAGCTCATAGAAATGGCAGACCGGATTGCGGTGATTGGTGCAGGGCAGATGGGCAACGGCATTGCCCACGTGTTTGCCGTGAGCGGACACGATGTCACGATGATTGACGTGAGTCCCGATGCGCTCGAGCGCGGTCGCAGCAACATCGCGAAAAACCTCGAGCGTCAGGTAAAGAAAGGGGCGCTCGACGCGGCCGCCGCAGATGCCGCGCTCGCGCGCGTGGTCGTCAACACATCGCTCGACGCGATGTCGAACGCCGACCTCGTGATCGAAGCGGCCACCGAACGTCGTGATCTCAAGTTCCAGCTCTTCGCCGACGCCGATCGCATTGCGCCGGCCCACGCAATTCTGGCGTCGAACACCAGCTCCATTTCCATCACGGAAATCGCCGCGTGCACGAAGCGTCCGGAGCAGGTGATCGGCATGCACTTCATGAATCCCGTCCCGGTCATGCAGCTGGTGGAAGTGATCCGTGGTCTCGCCACCAGCGACGCCACCACCGAACGCGTGATGCAGTCGGCCCGCGGTCTCGGTAAAACACCGGTCGAGGCCAACGATTTTCCCGGCTTCGTGGCGAATCGCATTCTCATGCCGATGATCAACGAAGCGATCTACTGCGTGATGGAAGGCGTCGGTACGCCGGACGCCATCGATACGGTGATGAAGCTCGGCATGAATCATCCCATGGGTCCGCTCACGCTCGCAGACTTCATTGGGCTCGACACATGCCTGGCGATCATGGATGTGCTGCACGAGGGCCTTGGTGATTCCAAGTACCGCGCCTGTCCGCTGCTGCGGAAGTACGTGGCGGCGGGATGGCTGGGTCGCAAGAGCGGCCGCGGCTTTTACGACTATCGGACGGCCTGATGTCACTGATTCCACTCACCGATCTGCAGCGCGAAATTCAGCGAGCCGCGCGCGAGTTCGCGCAACGCGAACTGGCACCACTCGCGGCCGAGCTCGATCGTGAGGCGCGCTTCGAACACGCCTTGGTCACCCGTCTCTCCGAGTTGGGATTTCTTGGCATGCTCATTCCTGAAGAATGGGATGGGCTCGGCCTCGATGCCAACTCCTATCTGCTGGCGCTCGAAGAAATCGCCGTGGCTGATGCATCGGCGGCTGTCCTCATGAGCGTGCACAACTCGCTGCCCACGCAGATGCTGCTCCACTACGGCACCGACGCGCAGCGTGAGCAGTTTCTGAAACCGATGGCGCGCGGCGAGTACCTCGGTGCGTTTGCGTTGTCCGAGCCGGACGCCGGCAGCGATGCCGCAAGCCTGCGCACGCAGGCGGTGCGCGACGGGGATGCGTATGTGCTCACCGGCACTAAAGCCTGGGTCTCCCACGGCACGCACGCCGATGTGATTCTGGCCATGGCTCGCACCGATACCAGCGACGCGCGCGCCGGGGCCAAGGGCATTTCCACGTTCATCCTGACGCCGGACCTGCCGGGCTTCTCCGTTGGGAAGAAAGAAGACAAGATGGGACTGCGCTCGTCGCCCACGGTGCAGATCAGCCTGGATGGCTGCCGAGTGCCTGCCGATCGATTGCTCGGCGACGAAGGACGCGGCTTCACGTACGCGCTCGCCTCGCTCGATCATGGACGGCTTGGCATTGCCGCTCAGGCGATTGGCATTGCCCGCGCGGCGCTCGAAGCGGCCGCGAAATACGCGACCGAGCGCAAGCAGTTTGGCGAGCCGATCGCCAACTTCCAGATCATTCAGTTCAAACTCGCTGACATGGCCACCCGCATCACGGCGGCGCGCACGTTGTTGCACGCGGCGGCGTCGGCCAAGGAGCGCGGCGAGCGCATTACCCGGTTTAGCTCCATGGCCAAGCTGTTTGCCACGGAGACCGCCATGTGGGTGACAACCGAGGCTATCCAGATTCACGGCGGCTACGGCTATGTGACCGACTATCCCGTCGAGCGGCACTTCCGCGATGCCAAGGTCACCGAGATTTACGAAGGCACCTCGGAGATTCAACGCATCGTGATTGCGCGCGACCTTCTTGCCGCCGTGTCCGCAGGGGACATCGACGGCCACCTTACCGACTGATACTCCCCCAATGGATTTCTTCGAACTCATTGCCGAGATGGGCCACGAGCAGGTCGTCATGTGTCACGACCGCGCGAGCGGCTATCGCGGCATTATTGCCATTCACGACACCACGCTCGGCCCCGCACTCGGTGGCTTGCGCTTCTGGAACTACAAAACTGACGAAGAGGCATTCGTTGACGTACTGCGTCTGTCGCGCGGCATGACGTACAAGAACGCAGTGGCCGGACTCAATCTCGGCGGCGGCAAGGCCGTGATGATCGGCGACAACCGCACGACGAATCGTGAGATGTTGTTCCGGGCCCACGGTCGGTTTGTCGACTCGCTCGGCGGTCGGTACATCTCGGCGGAAGATGTGGGAACGAGCGTCGAAGACATGGACTTTGTGCACATGGAGACGAAGCACGTCACTGGCATCGGTTCAAAGTCGGGTGATCCCTCGAGCGTCACGGCGCACGGTGTGTTCCGCGCGATTGAAGCCTCCGCGCACGAGCGCTGGGGCAGCGATTCGCTCGAAGGCAAGCGCGTGGCCATTCAGGGGTGCGGCAACGTGGGTTTGCATCTGGCCAGGGAACTGTTCGCGGCGGGCGCCACGCTGGTGGTCACCGATATTGATGAATTCCGCATCAAGCGTGTGGTTGATGCCACGGGCGCCGACGTCGTGGCGCCGGACGACATTTATTCGCAGAAGGCCGATATCTTTGCACCTTGCGCGCTGGGCGGCGTGATCAACGACAGGACGCTGCCGCAACTGCGTGTGGAGATTGTGGCTGGTGCGGCCAACAACCAGTTGCTCGAAGACCGACACGGTGACGAACTCGCCGAAAAAGGCATTCTGTACGCGCCCGATTATGTGGTTAACGCGGGCGGTGTCATCAATGTGTACAGTGAACTCACCGGCTGGACGCGTGAGCGAGCGCTGCGCAAAGCCGATGAAATCTACCAAACGGTGCTGAGTGTGTTTGGACTGGCGAAGCGCGATGGCGTGCCCACCTATCGCGCAGCGGATCTGGTGGCGGAACAGCGCATCAAAGCGGTGCGTGCGATGGTGCGGCAGTGGCCGCAGTACCCCAACAAGGAGAACTGAGCGCGCGAGCGCCCGGTATCACATATGGCGGAACGCATTCCCATTGCCTCGGATCACGCCGGTTTTGAACTCAAAGAGCGCCTGCGGGTCGTACTCGCCGACGCCGGGTTCGACGTTGACGATATCGGGACGCACGGCACGGCCAGCACCGACTACGCCGACTATGCGCATCCGCTCGCGCAGCAGGTGTCTGACGGGCGCGTGAAGCGCGGCGTGCTGCTGTGCGGTACGGGTCTGGGCATGTCGTACGTGGCGAATCGGTATCCAGGGGTGCGCGCGGCGGTGGCGTGGAGTGCCGACGTGGCGGCACTCGCGCGCAAGCATAACGACGCCAACGTGCTGGTGCTGCCGGCGCGGTTTCTGTCGGACGAAGACGGGATCGCGATCCTGCACACGTGGTTGGAAACAGAGTTCGAGGGAGGCCGACACGAAGGACGTGTTGCCAAGATCGAGCGTGACGGTGAGCAAGCGGACGACGCGTCCGAAGGAGCACACGCATGAGTGAGCAGCACGGGAGAGCGATGGCCGTCCACGATACCACTCGCTGGCCGGATTGGGATCGTTGTCCACCCGGCGCCGCGCTGCGCGCGACGGATCCCGAGATCGCCGACTTGATTGAACAGGAAATCGTCCGGCAGGGTGAAGGGCTGGAGCTCATCGCGAGCGAGAATTTCGTGTCGCCGGCAGTGATGGAAGCGATGGGGTCGCCGCTTACAAACAAATACGCCGAGGGATTGCCGGGCAAGCGTTACTACGGTGGATGTGAAGTGGTCGACAAGGTGGAGCAACTGGCGATCGATCGTGTCAAGCAGTTGTTCGGTGCGGATCACGCCAATGTGCAGCCGCACTCCGGCGCGTCGGCCAACGCGGCGGTGTTTCTGGCGTTCATGAAGCCCGGCGACACGTTCCTTGGCATGGATTTGTCGCAGGGCGGCCATCTCACGCATGGCTCACCGGTGAACTTCTCGGGATTGCTGTACCACGCGGTGTCGTATGGTGTGACTGACGAAGGCTACATCGACTACGAGGCCATGCGTGCGCAAGCGCGTGAACACCAGCCGAAGATGATCATCGCCGGCTACAGTGCCTACTCGCGTGTGGTCGATTGGGCGGCGTTCGCCGACGTGGCGAAGGAAGTGGGCGCGTTGTTCATGGTGGACATGGCGCATTTCGCCGGGCTCGCCGCAACCGGCGCGTACCCGTCACCGGTGCCGTTCGCCGATATCGTCACGAGCACCACCCACAAGACGCTGCGTGGACCGCGTGGTGGCCTGATTCTGTGTAAGGCCGAGTATGCCAAGGCGGTTGACAAGTCGGTGTTTCCGGGGATGCAGGGTGGCCCGCTGGAACATGTCATCGCGGCGAAAGCGGTGGCCTTTCATGAGGCGCTGCAGCCGGCCTTCACCGACTATTGCCAGCGTGTGGTGCGTAACGCGCGGCAGTTGGCCGGCGCGCTCATGGAGCGTGGTTTTCACGTCGTGTCTGGTGGCACTGACAACCACCTCATGCTGGTTGATTTGCGCAACCGCGGCCTCACGGGGAAACTGGCCGAAAAGGCGCTCGACCGAGCCGGTATCACGCTGAACAAAAACACGGTGCCCAAGGAAACGCAGTCGCCCTTTGTGACCAGCGGGATTCGCATTGGGACGCCGGCCGTCACCACGCGAGGCATGGACGGGGCGGCGATGGTGCAGATTGCGGGCTTGATCGACCGCGTGTTGCAGGCCCCCGAGGACGAGACGGTCGTGCAGGCCGTGAAGGCGGATGTGCTCGCGCTGGCGTCTCAATTCCCGCTGTATCCGATGCCCGCACTGTCCCAAAGCTGATTCGAGGCGCAGCGCAAGGCATTGTGACGACAGGTGACGGGCCACATTTTCTTTTAGTAGGCGCGCGTTGCCGCCCCGTCGTTGGCGGGTGCGGCGGTGCCAATCGGGGACAACGGATTCTGGAGTTGCGGTGACGGAGCTGGCCTTTCGTGAAGGCATCATGGATCGAATCCGCTTGCGGGAGCAGCGGTTTGACGAGCGCGCCTATTTGTTTGTGCTGGCCGCGCTCGAGTTCTGTCAGGGACGATTGACCGAGCGTCGGCATATCACGGGCCCGGAGCTCGCACAGGCCTGCCGTTCGCTCGCCATGGAACGGTTCGGCGTCACCGCCCGGCTCGTCCTCGATCATTGGGGCGTGCGTCGTACGCAGGACATCGGCGACATTGTCTTTACGCTCGTTGAGCTGGGCCTGCTGATCAGTCAACCACAGGATCGACGCGAAGATTTTCACAACGTCTTCGACTTCGCACAAGCGTTTGAACACGAGTACCCCTGGAGCGCCGCTCAGCTCGTGTGAGCGAGGGGACACCCTGTGCAAGTAACCTCGGCGGTACAGTCCGCAGCGCGTGACGGGGCCGCGATCGCTGCATATGGTGAGTCGTTCCCATTGATGCTCGCCGCCGGTACCGTGGCGGCCGCATCGATTGTACGATCGTGTGCGGGCGCGCTGGCCCACGGCGTTGACGTGTTCGTGGGTGCCGGGAACAATGGCGGTGATGGCTACGTGGTTGCAGCGCAGCTGGCGCGACTGGGCGTGCATGTGCGCGTGCAAGCTGTTGTACCACCGCGTTCGCCCGATTGTACACGGGCCGCTGCGATTGCGCACTCGCTGCTGCCGCCGCACGCCATGGCACCCTTTGTCGCCGACGCGCCGCAACCGGTGCAGGCCGGACGCGTGGTCGTTGATGCGCTGCTCGGCACAGGCGCAACGGGTGCACTGCGGCCAGCGTTCGCAGCGGCCGTTGCCTGTATCAATCGCGCCCGCCACAACGGCGCCGTCGTCGTGGCGCTCGATGTACCCACGGGGGTTGACGCAAGCACTGGCGCACTGGCGCACGAGCACGTGCAGGCGCATCTCACACTCACCTTCGGTACCTGCAAGAGCGGGTTGCTCTGCGCACGAGCGGCGTGCGGTCGCGTGCAGATTCTCGACATCGGATTGGGGGAGCACGCGCAGCTACCCGATGGCGCGCCGCAATTCGCTACGGCCGATGCACTGCGCTCGGCGCTGCCGGCCATCGCGTGGAACGCGCATAAGGGTACCCGCGGCCGCATACTGCTTGTGGGCGGAACACCCGGCATGGCGGGTGCCATACAAATCGCGGCGCATGGTGCCTTGTCGAGCGGTGCGGGACTTGTGCGTGCAGCCGTACATGAGCGGAGCATCACGGCCCTGCAGTCGAGTGTACCAGCCGTCGTGACCGTGCCATGGGGCGACGATCGTGATGCCTTTCACGCGGATCTCGACGAGGCCTTGGCGGTCTCGCTCACCGAGACGCCCGCGTCACTGTTCACCTCGCTCCGCGAAGCCGCAAGCGACTGGGCGCACGCGGTCGCGATTGGTCCCGGGCTTGGGCGTGACACACGGGCGTCGCATCTTTTCGCGCAGCTGCTCTCGCACATCAGCGCCGGACGCGCGGCGTTGGTCCTCGATGCCGACGCGCTGGCGTTGCTCGCCGAGCGCGGCATGTCGCCGGAGTTCGTGGCCTGTGCCGCAACGCGGCCGGTGGTCCTCACGCCGCACGAGGGTGAGTTTGCCACACTCGCGCAGCGCTTTGCGGTGCCGTTCGATCGCACGCCGCATGATCCGGCGGCCCGTCTTCACAGCGTGCGCGCGCTGGCGCACGAGCTGCAGTGTGTCGTACTGTTGAAGGGGACGCCGACGATATGTGTATCGCCGGGCGGCGAGGCGTGGTATGTGGCGCGCGGGTCGTCGGCGCTGGCCACCGGTGGTACGGGTGACGTCCTCACTGGCGTGCTCGCCTCGGTGCTCGCGGCCGAGCAGGCGCGGGCCGGGCGCGTTCCGAACGCTTCGCAAACGTTGCCGCAGGTGGCGCTCAGTGCGTGGGTGCATGGGGTGGCCGGTGAGTTTCGCGACGCAACGATTCGCGGCCGCACGGTGATGGAGGTCGTCGACAATATTCCCGGCGTCTGGCGCCGCTTTGCGGTGCCGGAAGCACACGCACCGGGTGTGCTCGCTGAGCTGCCGGCGCTCGGACAGTGAAACGCATCGCGTGTCTTGCGCGTCTCGCGTATCTCGTGTCGCCTGTGCCTCGGGCAGTACGCCGGTGCACGAGCGCGGTGGTGCTCGTGGCCGCCGTGTCGTCGTGCGCCACGACCGGAGCACCGGGCGGGGCGATGCGCAGTCGCACCGTTGGCACCGATGATCGCGTTGTTGTGCGGCGCCACACCGACGTCCTGGCGGTCGCCGCCTCAACGCGCCTGGTGTTCGCGTTGTCGACACAAGGATTACTCGTGTACGATCGCGTCCTGGCGCGTTGGCGCGCGCCGTCGACTCGCGTCCACGATGACCTCGAGCTGGCCGGCGTCACACAGCTGCGCACGGCCGTGCTGGCGGCCGATCCGATTGAAGAGGCCGTGTGGATCGGCGTACCGGGCGCGGTGGTGTTGTACCGCGCGCAGGTGGAGCAGGTACAGCGCATCGCGGTGGTTGGACAGCCGGAGCTGATCGCCTTCGCACGCGGAGGCGGTGACGCGTACGTTCGCGCGTCCGGTCAATGGCTGCGCATTTCGCGCGCCGGCTTCGTGATGCCGCTTGCGGATGGTATCGGGAATGTTCCGCTCGTACAGCCTCCCCGACTTGGCGATGTGTACGAGCAGTATCCGGCGCTACGCGGTCAACTTCCGTTTCTGTTGCGCGACGACGTCGCACCCGCAGGCGGCTTTGCGTCGGTGACCTCGGGCACGCTCTCGCCTGACCAATCGAGCGAAGTGTGGATCGGTACGCGCAGCGAAGGATTGTGGCGCGTTGACGCCAACTTCATGCGTGCCGAACGTCTGCGTTATGGTCTGCTTGACGACATGATCGGTGCCGTCGCTCTGGGAGGCGGTGGTGTGTGGACCGCAGGGCAGGGGCTCACGCGCGGCGGTGGCCTCACGTTTGTGCGGAACGATTTGCAGCGGTTTGCCTGGGTGGATGGTGGAGCGAGTGCTGTGTTTGCGGGCGTGCGCGCCACCGCGCTGGCGGTGCGCGCGAGTCGCGTCTGGTCCGGGACCGATCGGGGTGTGGTGCGCGTGCACTTGAATGCCACACCCGATGCCACACCCGAGGTCACGCGCTGGGGCGCGTTACACGGACTGCCGTCGGAACTGGTGACCGCGATTGTTCCACGTGACAACGGCGCATGGGTGGCGACGTCGCGCGGATTGGCGTTCATCCTCGACACGTCGACGAATCGTTCGGTGCGCACGGACGCGATCACCGTTGCGTTTGTGGGACAACCGGTGCGATCGCTGCTGCGCGTCGCCGAGACGTTGTTGATCGGCACCAACGACGGCGTGTATATTTTGGCGGCACGTGAACCGGTGGGTGATGGAGGCCGCGCGCCACCTCGTCGAGTGTTGTCCACGCAACCGGCGCTCGGGCGGCCGGTGCAGGCGCTCGCCTCGAGTGACTCGCTGTTGCTCATCGTGACCGATCGACGCGCCATCGTGCTGTCGCTTCGCGAGGCCATCGGCCCCGCAAGGCCGCCAGCGCGGGGGCGCGTCGATTCGTTGGTGTCGCGCGAGCTGATCCCGGAGCGTGAGTTGGCGATTGTCGGCACCGTGGTCGCGGCGGCGATGGACGCACGATCGATCTGGATCGCGGGAACACGCGGCGTGCTGGCGATGGCGCGCGACGGCGGCGTCCTGCGGGTCATCTCCGTGGGTTCGGAGCTGCCCGGTGACGTCACCGCGCTGGCACTCGACGACGAGTGGGCCTGGGTTGGCACCAACAACGGTCTTGTGCGCGTGCGCCGAGCGCGCGAGGGAGGGTTGCCGTGATGGCACGAGAGAATATGCAGGCGACGCTCCCCACGTTGCCGGGAGGACGCCGGTGATGCCGCACATTGCGATGGGACTCGGCCGCGAGTTTGACGCCATTCGTGCGCTGCTCGCGACGTGGGGGCCGCTGGCTGACGGCATCGGCGACGACGCGGCAGTGCTCACGCCGCCCGTCGGCGAACAACTTGTCGTGAGCACCGACGCATCGCTTGAAAACGTGCACTTTGTTGCGGCCTGGCTGTCGGCGGAGGAAATCGGCGCCCGAGCGGCAGCGGCCGCGCTCAGCGACATCGCCGCCATGGGAGCACGCGCGCTGGCGGTGCTGGTGGCCTTGGAGTTACCCGCGCGCTGGCACGATCAGCTCGCGGCGCTCGCGGCTGGTATTGGACGCGTCGTGGGGGAGGCCGACGCGCGCATTGTGGGGGGCAACATCACGCGCGGCGAACGATTGGGGATCTCGCTCACGGTGATTGGCGCGTCAGCGCGGCCGGTGTCCCGACGCGAGGCACTCGCGGGCGATGCCTTGTGGGTGACGGGGCATCTGGGCGGACCCGGTGCGGCGCTGCGCGAGCTGCTGGCCGGTCGCGAGCCTGCGGCCGTCAACCGTGCCCGCTTTGCCACGCCCGTGCCGAGGCTCCGGGAAGGGGCCTGGCTGGCCGCTGTGGGCGCGCACGCCATGCTGGACATATCTGACGGCTTAGCGGCCGATGCCGGGCATCTCGCGGCCGCCTCGGGGGTTACCTGCGAGCTGTGGTTGGAGGCGCTGCCGCTGGTCCGTGGGTGCACACCCGCAGACGCGCTCGGCAGTGGCGAGGAGTATGAGCTGTTCGTGGCGACCGCGCCCGACCTCGACGCCGACGATTTTGCACGTCGCTTCGGCGTCCCGCTCACGCGAATTGGCGTGGTGCGGGAGCGCACGGAAGCCTCGGCCTCGCTCGTGACGCTTCGACAGTTTGAGGGTGCGATCGAGCCCGTTCACGTTGATCTTCCGGCCGGTCACGACCACTTTGCAGTGTGATTCGGACTCTCTATGCGCGGATCGTGGTCCTGCTCGCCACGTTGTGGTACGGCTCGATTGTGCTGATCGCCGAATTTTTTGGCGTACGCCATGGACAGGGTACGATTTTCGACTCCGCACCGCGCCGCTGGGCACGCATGATCGCACGGGCCGCCGGTATGCGCGTGGTCACGCACGGACGCGAGGCGATCGACACCACACGATCGCATGTCTACGTGGTGAATCACGTCAGCATCATGGACATTCCCGCGATCTTGCATGCGGTGCCCGATCACGGATTCGTCGCCAAGCGTGAGCTGTCGAAGGTGCCATTTTTCGGCGCGGCAGCTCGCGCCGTTGGCGTGGTGTACATCGATCGCGAGAACCGGAAATCTGCCTTTGCCGCGTACGAAGAAGCCGCGATGAACGTACGGGACGGCCGCTCGGTCATCGTGTTTCCCGAGGGCACGCGCGGGTCGAACTACTCGCTGCGTCCGTTCAAGAAGGGGCCGTTCGTGCTGGCCATCCGGGCGGGTGTGCCAATCATTCCCGTCATCATGCACGGCACGATCGAGATCACGCCCAACGGCTCGCTCGACGTTACGCCCGGTATCGTCAACATCCATTTGCTCGATCCCATTTTCACCGATGGTCTCGCGTACGATGATCGCAACGCCGTGGCCGATCTGGTGCAGGCGCGCATGATCGAGGCCATGGAAGCGCTCTACCACGTCAACGCCACGGCCGGTGTGCAGCGCGCCGCGCCGCCCGACCCCAGCAGTGCATCGCCCTCGGCGATATCGCCCGCCCGCCGGACCGCCTAGTTTCGTCGTTCGCTCTCTTCCTCGACACCTACTGCCCGCTCATGGCCAACATCGTCTCCATCACCGCGCGCGAAATCCTCGACAGCCGCGGCAATCCCACTATCGAAGCCGACGTGCATCTCGAAAGCGGCGTCGCCGGTCGTGCGTCTGTACCAAGCGGCGCCAGCACGGGTGAACGCGAAGCGGTTGAGCTGCGCGACGGCGAGGCCGACCGCTATCTCGGCCGCGGTGTGCAAGCTGCGGTGGCCAATGTGGTCGACACGATCGGTCCGGCGCTCGACGGCATGGACGCCACCGATCAGGTCGCGATTGACCAGGCCATGCTTGAACTCGACGGCACCGAGAACAAATCGTCGCTCGGCGCCAATGCGATGTTGGCCGTCTCGCTCGCCACCGCGCGCGCGGCGGCCAGCGAAGTCGGACTGCCGCTTTATCGGTATCTCGGCGGCCCGATGGCGCGTACGCTGCCCGTGCCGATGATGAACATTCTCAACGGTGGTGCACACGCCACCAACACGGTCGATTTTCAGGAGTTCATGATTCTACCGGTGGGTGCAGAAGATTTTGCAGAAGCACTGCGCATGGGAGCGGAAGTGTATCACGCCCTCAAGAAAGAACTCGTGTCGCGTAAACTCTCGACCGGCATGGGCGACGAAGGCGGCTTTGCGCCCGACCTCAAGAGCGACGAGGAAGCGCTGGACCTCATCGTCCATGCAATCGAAAAGGCCGGCTATCAACCCGGCACGGAGATCGCGCTTTCGTTGGATTGTGCGGCCAGCGAGCTGTTTCACAACGGTGAGTACCGCTTTGTGAAGAGCGGTGGTGCCACGCGCTCACGCGAACAGATGGTGGAATTGTATACGAAGTGGTTGGAGCAGTATCCCATTGTGTCGATCGAAGACGGCATGGCGGAGAACGATTGGGAAGGATGGAAGATGCTCACGGCGGCGGTCGGAGATCGCTGTCAGCTCGTGGGCGATGACGTGTTCTGCACCAACGCGGGCATTCTCGCCAAGGGTGTGGAGGCCGAGATTGCGAATGCGATTCTGATCAAGGTGAATCAGATTGGTACGCTCACGGAAACGTTTGAAGCCATCGATCTGGCGCGTGCCGCGGGCTATAACTCGATCATCTCGCATCGGTCGGGCGAAACCGAGGACACGTTCATCGCCGATCTGGCGGTGGCGTCGGGGGCCGGACAGATCAAGACGGGTGCGCCCGCGCGTTCGGATCGGGTCGCGAAGTACAACCAGCTGCTGCGCATTGAGGAGCAGCTCGGAGGCACGGGAGAGTATCCCGGCGGCGCGATTTTTGGTCTCTGAGCCCGGGTGAGGACACGGTCGTGAGCACCTCAACAGGAACGCGCCGCCGCACCCGTGCTACGCGCATCGCTTGGCGGGTGGGACTGGTCGTGGCGGTCGTTCTGGTGGCGGTGTTCGCCGTTCAAGGCGGCGAGTACAGCACGCAGGAGCTGCTCTCGCGCACACGCCAGCGTGCCGCGCTGGAGCTTGAAGTGCAGGCGCTGCAGCGCGTCGTGGACTCGCTGACGGCGGAGAAACAGTTGGTGGAGACGGACAACGCCACACTCGAGCGCATCGCGCGCGAGGAGTACGGTATGGTGAAGGGGAGTCGCGAGTTGCTCTACCGTTTCGCCGACGAACTCGATGCTGAAAACTCGCCGCGTCAGTGATCGCGTGCAGGGGTTGACTTGCCGCCCGCTGTGGGCGAAGTTGTAGGACTGACGCGGGGTGGAGCAGCCTGGTAGCTCGTCGGGCTCATAACCCGAAGGTCGCGGGTTCAAATCCCGCCCCCGCCATCGAAAAGCGGCCGGTCCTCACGGGCCGGCTGTTTTTCGTTCTGAGTGCGTGGTTGTGTTGCGTTTGGAGTGCGCGGTTGGACGAGTGCGAAGGGTGTGCGCGCCTCCACAAGGGTACGATGGGTGTCGATATTGCAAAGGATGGCAGGGTAGCTCAGCCGGTTAGAGCACGGCACTCATAATGCCGGGGTCGCGGGTTCGAGTCCCGCCCCTGCTACTACGAACGAACGCCGCCGGTACGTGCGGCAGTGTAAGCGCCCCGTCGAGTGTTCGGCGGGGCGCTTGTGCTATGCGAGCCGGCAGCGCGTCGCGCTCGCATTCGGCGTGCGCTATGCCAGCGCCACGTCAGCGTCATGTCAACCAGCGCTCACCCGTTGCGCGCTATTCGAACGGCTCTGGGCGGGCTGTTGGAGCGCTGCCGGCGGCCGAGTATTGCCCCGTCCACCGACGCACCTGCGCAAGCGCTGGACTGCTATCGATTGGTCCCATGAGCGCGGCGTAGCGACTGAGCGACGGCGACCCTTGCATCACGATACGCAGCGCAATCGTGAGCGGCACCGCCAGAAAGAGCCCGGTGATGCCGAGGGTCCATCCCCAGAACACCAGCGACGTGAGCACCACGATCGGGGACAGGCGCAGCTGACGTCCCACCAAGATGGGATCGGCGAAGTTGCCCAGGATGACATTCACCGCGAGATACACCGACGCCAGCCCGACCGCGCGTCCCGGACCGAACTGCAGCAACGCGATCAGCACCGCCGGAACCGCCGCAATGAACGAACCGATGCTGGGGATGTAGTTGAGAACGAACGCGAGAAATCCCCAGAACAGGGCAAAGTCGACACCCAGCAGAAACGCGCCCACGCCGATCGCGGCTCCGGTCGCGAGACTAATCGCCGTCTTGAGCACGAGATAGCGTTGCACCTGCCTGAGCACCGTGGCGGCGCCGCCGATTCCCTGACTATGCTCGCCGAACACCGTGCGCCACTTGTCGGGAAACGCGACGGATTCGGCCAGCATGAACACCAGGTACAGCAGGATGAGCAGACTGAGCGACAGGGCTGACGTGACGTTGAGCGCGGCTGCCGTGGCGAGTTCGAGCAGTCGGCCCGGTTGCGCGAGCGTGGCGTAATAGTCGGGACCGGGATTCACGCCGAACGCGACCAATCGCGTGCGCGTAGTCGCCTCGAGGACCTGCCAACGCTCCACATAAAAGGGCAGGGCGAGGCGGAGTTCGGTGAACGACTCGAGCACAATCCAGCCAAAAAACGCGAGCACTGCGGCATTGAGCATCACAACGGCCACGATAGCGACGGCGGTGCGGGCGCCGCGGCGACGAAGCCAGTCGAGCATCGGCAGGCTCACGCCTGCCACGAACGCGGCCAGCAGAAACGGCGCGATAATCGATGAGGCGCTGCGCACACCCGCGATGATGATTGCCGCGCAGGCCGCGATGAAAGCCACGCGCGTCACACGATCGAGACCCGTCCCGGGAATTCGTGGCGCCGTCATTTCTGTGATCCTGAGCGCAGCAACGGGTAGCTCTCCATGACAACCACGATGGCGGTAGCCGTCCTGACCGCCAGGCCCCACTCCGGCAGGGGCACCGGTCTCAGGTTCAGAATACCCTGCCGGACGGGTCGATGCATAGTCAGCACGCCTCAATCTATCGCAGACGATGCCGCCATCGTACTTTCGTGGTCAGTGCGTTGCGACAGTGTCACACTCGATCTCGAGGAGCGTTGATCATGGGAGTTCGCACGGGCATGCGTGGCAAGGACCTGCAGAAGTTCCTGATGGTCGCGCGCGAGTTCAACGTGATTTTGCTGGTGCGCCACACCAACGCCGATTCCCTGCAGTACGTGGATCGACCGGGATACTATCCGAAGCCGGCGGTGGTCAAGGCAAAAACGGCCGATATCAATCCGCCGCCGAACGTGCAGCTTGTGAACGGCCGCAAGGCGACGCGCCTGTACGAGGTGGCGGGCCTGGTGGTGCATCCCGGGTTTCAGCCGCACAGCTATGTGGGCGCGAAGGTGCAGAAAGCCATGGACTGCTGGGAGCAAACGATGCAGGTGCTCTCGCCCGGCCTGGCCAGCATCAGGGTTGACCTGACCAAGCCGGAAAGCTGGAGTCTCTGGGGCGTCGAGCGATCGGGCGTCAATGCGCCGCGATGGAAGTGGCGGGTGGATGTAGATCCCGCGTCACCACACTTCGGTGCACTGCAGCTCAAGCCGGGATCCGCGCCGTGGTGCTACATCCACGGCGACTACGATCTGAAGGATGTGATCGTGCGCGGTCACGAAACAGACAATCGCAAACACAGTGGCACCATTGACGGCGTGAAGAACTACACGCCGATGCTGTTCGATGTGCAGTTTGAGCGCGTGCGCGCCGCGTTGAACGAACGCATGGGTGTGGACATGGTGCAGCATGGCGCCGAGGCACAGTTCGCGTGGCACGGCGACGAGCCGATCACGGTGGCATTCCCCGATTTTTCGCATCTGCTGCTGTACGACGCCGTGACCGTGCAAGCATGGTACGAGCGGCTCAACCGGGAGGTGCTCGCGAAGAAGGGCACAGACTATCTGCGCGATCACTCCCGCATGTTTCACTTCGGGCCGCAGGGGTTGTTTGCGCCCGGCAAGGCACCCGGAGGCAGCTGGGGCGCGTGAACGCGGGCGACCGTGTGCGACCGTGGGCGCGTCTCCGCACACGGTCGGCACGCGCTGGCTTAGAAGCTGTATTCCACGCCGGCCGTAAAGGCAATGCGCGGTTGCAGTCCACCGGTTTTGATCGGGACCAGCGTGTTGAACACCGTGGTGAGCCCGCGGGCCGTGGTATACTTTGCCCCGATCGAGCCGCTCACGACATGGTCCCGGAATCCCGGGATATTGGTGGGCTCGATGCTCCGCACGAACGGAACGGTGAGTTGCACCGGCTGCGGCAGCGCGATCTTGTTCTCGCCGAGCTGATACTCACTGAGCACGTCGAACGCGAGTGTCCATGCGTCGTTGATGAGCTGATCGAAGCCAACGATGGCGATCGCGGCGTTGTTCTGCAGACTGTCGGTGCGCAGCAACATGCCAGCGTTGATGTGTGGCGAAAAGCTGCCGTAGCGACCGGAGTAGGCGCCCAGCACGCGCGCGCTCAGACTACCCGCGCCGCGGAAGTTGTCCGCGTCGCCGGTGGGGAGACGCACATCGCCGAAGAGCGCGAGGCCGGCCGTTTCCGACTGCGACAGATTGGCTTTCACACGTACCGCAATGTCCCCGATGCCAATGCTCGACGCGCTGGTCGCACCGTCCGCCGTGAGCGTTGGACTGCCGGGGGTCCCGAAGAAGTGCGGCGAGTTCTCGGTGAATGGCATGATCGTACCGCGACTGGTGCCGTTGAGCGAGGTGCGGACGAACGGCAGCGCCACGCCCACATCGAGTCGGTCGAGCAGCCCGTACGTCACGAAGGCCGTCGTCACGAACACGTTCAGGTTGAGATCTGATCGTACCGAAATCACGTCGTTCTCAAACGACGGATCTCCGAGAACCGGACTGCCGACGTTCTGATGCGCGAAGTTGAAGTTGAGCTGATCGAGTGGGAGTCCGCGAAACGTGGCAAAGCTGAGCGATGTCACGTTGGCCCCGCCCAGCAACTGTCCTCGGCCAAGCGTCTGTCCGCGTTCGGCGAAAATCGGTCCGGACGAGGTGGACGTCTTCACCGGCCGTCCACCCTGAAACGCAAAGGTCACGCCACCGGATGACGAGCTGATCGGCAGATTCGAGACGGCCGCTCCGATCGCATCGGCAAAAAATCCGATGAGTGCGCCGCTGGCCTGCGTCGCGGACGGGGCATAGTGCAGCCCGTGCACACCGGCGTTGACTTGCAGACAGAGGGCTTCACCGCACTCGCCGAAGCGGAACAGGTTGTTGACTTGTTGCTTGAGTGTTTGCGCCTGCGCGGGTGTGGCGCTGAGTAGCGAGCAAAAAACAACGGCGGCCGAGAGGCGTCGCATGATGACTCCGTTGGGGGGTGAAGACAGGTCAGGGATGTGCGCCATCGTTGATCCAGGTGCTGATGAGGTTGCGCGTGGTGAGGGACAGCAAGGAGGTGGGCGATGGCGGCATGCGGTACGCATTGAAGCTCCCGGCAAGCTGATAGGTGAGGTAACTCTGTGTCGCGCTGCCGGCGACGATGCGCTTGAGCCACGTGCCAGCGAGTGGATACGTACCGCGAAGTGACGGCTTCGTCTCCACGTCGACCATGTTACTGCGCCACAACGCCGAGGTGCTGAGGTTGGGTGGGTTGCCGCCGGAGAAGTGACAGGCCGTGCAAGCGCCACCGATCGCCGTGAAAACGCCGCTGTTGGCGAGTGACAGGCCCACGGTGAATGTGATGATGATGTCCTGCGGACCATTGCCGGCCACCGGTGACGTGATGCGCACGCGCGCCGTGTAGGTGCCCAGCGCACGCGGTGCAGCGGGTGTGCCAGCCGTCGGTACGAGCGAGAGTGTGGCCGGTGCGGTCGTGCTGTTGAGGGTGGCGGTGAGCCAGCCGGTGGACGGACCGGAGAGGTAGGTGAGCGCCGCAGAGAGTCCGGTCAGTGTCCCGGGCGCCACATTCGAGATCGTTATTGGCGTCACGGCAACGCTTCCATTGCCTTGGCCGGCACTGGCCGAGCGCGCGGATGCACTCAACGTCATTGGCGCGGTGACGTTGAGCGTGACTGTGATACTACGCGGTGAGTTCGTTGCTGCTGGCGAGCTGACCGTGACGGTCGCCGAGTACGTACCAAGCGCAAGGGCACCGCGCGTCGCGATGAGCGTGAGCGTGGCCGGTGCCGTGGATGAGTTCAGCGAGGCGGCCAGCCAGCCAGAGCCAGACGCGTACGTGACGCTCGTCGCGAGTGACGAAAGCGCACCAGCGCCTGCATTGGTGATAGTCACCAAATCTGATGCCGAGTTACCAGCCCCCGACACCGTCGTGAACGCCGTCGATGTGGTCGAGAGTGCAATGACCGCCGACGGCGCCACCACGTATGTCACCGCTATCGACACCGGCGAGTTGGAAGCCTGCGCCGAGTTGACGCGTACCATCGCCGTGTACGATCCGGCCGACAATCCCGTGTGCGAGGATTGCACCGTGAGTGTTGCGGGCGCGGTGGTTGTGTTCAACGTCGCCGTGAGCCAGCCCCCCGTTCCCGCGTACTGCACCGAAGTCGACAGGCCGCTCAGCGCACCACCACCCCCATTGGTGACGGCCACAAGTTGCGCCGCCGGTGACGACGTTGTTGAGGACGTGAACGAGAGCGACGATGGTGACACGACCAGCAGCGGTCCGGCACTCACCGTGAGCGTGACGCTGATGTCGCGCGGCGTATTGCTCGCGCCCGGCGCGTTGATGCGCACCGTCGCGGTATACGTACCAGCCGCGAGGCCCGTCGGGTTCGCCTGCAACGTGAGCGACGCGGGCGCCGACGTTGTATTGAGTGCGGCTGACAGCCACCCCGCGCCGCTCGCATACTGCACGCTCGTGCTGAGTCCGTTCAGCGCGCCGCCGCCACCATTGGTGATCTGCACGATCTGCGCCGCCGGACTCGCCCCCGCGAGATCCGCGCCGAACACGATCGTCGTGGCGCTGACATCGAGGCGGGGCGGAGAGGACACGGTGAACGCGACGAGTACGGTGCGCGGCGCGTTCGACGCATCGGGAGAGGTCAGGGTTATCGTCGCCGTGTATGTGCCCGCCGGTCTCGCGCCCGTGATCGCCTGCAGCGTGAGCACACTGGGTGTGGACGCCGCGCTCAGCGTGGCCGACATCCAGCCAGTGTGCCCCGGCTGTCCGTACGCGATCGTGGCAGCCAGTCCCGTGGCTGGATCGGTCGCACCCGAGGTCACGGTGATGGCACTCGCGAGCGGATTGGCACCACCCGCAATCGCAGTCAACGTCGCGCTGGTCGCGGAGAGTTCAATCGTGGGCGCCGCCGTTACGGTGAGGGTCACGCCGACATTCTGTGGACTATTCGGCGCGTTGGCAGCGGCGACCACGATGATGGACGTGTACACACCCGGTGTCAGGCCGGCCACGCTCGCGCTCACCTGCAGCGATGACGCCTGCACCGATGTCGCGGTCGTTGCAGACAGGGTCGCACTCAGCCAGCCGCCCGGTTGTCCCGCCGCGTAGCGAATCTCGTCGACGGTCAACCCCTGCAGTACACCGGGGCCGGCGTTGGTGACCGCGATGCTGATCGCGCTGGGATTTGCCGCGCCGGCGCGTGCGGTGAACGAGACCGTTGATGCGGCTAACTGAATCGCCGGTGGCGCTGGGACGGTAATCTCCGTACTCGCTGACTGCGTGGCCGTTTGTGCGGTGATCCGGCTGTTCCCGGGACCGACGGCCGTTACAAAGCCGGTGGACACCACAGTTGCCACCGATGTATTGCTCGAACTCCATGACACATCGCCGCGCGCGTTCCGTGCGCTGAGCTGCACGTTACCGCCGATCTCGACCGTGGCCGCCGGAATGGTGATGGTCATCTCAACCGGCGGTGGTCCTGATCCACCATCACTGCAGGCACCGATGAGGAGCGCCACAGACAGCAGGACTGAAGCGTGGCACAGCCGCCGACGCGCGCCGAGGTACGCGGTGCCTCGTCGTTTGGAACTTGAAAGGGAGACCAATATCGGAAGTCCAGGAGGGAAGGTGCAAGACAACGTGGACAACCCGCACGCAGCGGCTATGTTCGCGCCTGCAGCGCTGCGACGCAAGCCATGATGCATGGCCGCACGGATTCAGAAGCGGGCAATCGCAGCGACAGCGGACATCAATGCGCTCGCCGTGTCGCTCAGCCAGTCACCAGCCGCACGAGCTTCCATCCGGCGTCGTCGCGTTGCAGCGACACCTGCCAACGTCCTTCAGACGCCTGACGCCCAATGCGACGATTCTTGGACACGAACACAAACTCGAATGTGGCGGTCAGTGACGTCGTCGCGCCGTTCGTGGCATCGTACTCGCGACGCGAACCCGAGGGCGCCACGCTTTGCACGGTGACCGTGACCGACTCCGAGTTCCGGAAGAGATCGGTGTAGAACGACTGCTCTTCTGCGGGGAGCGACGGGTTGAGTGACCGCAGGCGCCCAACCTCCATGGTCGCGAAGGCACGGGCGTACGCGTCGAGCACGGCGCGCGCCTCCCGCGCCAGTTGTGCCTGTGAGACAACAGGTGGCTCGGTTGCTGCTGGCGTGCCGCCGACCGGTGGCGGTGCGTTGGTTGGCGCGGTGATTGGTGCGGTGGGTGTCCTCGCTGGCGGCGAGACGGCTGGAGTGGTCGATGTCGGCGCAACGCTCAGATCACTTGCGGGCGCAGCCGTTGCTGCGGCTGCGGGCGCAATCGTGAGTCGAACGGTTTCCCGACCCGCATCGCTTGCCTCGGCGGTAATCGTGACGCGTCCGGGCGTGACGCCTCGCACTTCGCCGGTGCGTCGGTCCACGGTGGCGACACTGCGATCGCTGCTCGTGAAACTGACCGCCGGGCCGCTGACCACCTGTGTCGTGCGCGCATCGATCGTGTTGGCTCGGAGCCGGAGCGTTTCGTTGACGCGCAGTGTTGTACTTGCAGGGGCCACCAGCCGTAGCTCAATGGTCGCGTTGGCGGCCGGCGCTGGGGGCGGGGGCTCGATGTCGGCGGCCGACGGCGTGGAGACCACTGGCCCGTCTGTAAGCGGCTCGGTTTGCGATGCACTCACGCTCGCGGGTTGCGGTGCCGCCGTCGTGGCAATGGGTGCATCTTCGCCACCGCGCGTGAGCAAAAACGCCATGAGCGCGATCGCGACAACAGCCGCGCCGATTATCAAGGCCGGACGCTTCGCCGCAGTTCGCGTGGGTACGTTGGCGGCGCCGCGCGTTGTGACATTGCTCGCGACATTGCTCGCGACATTGCTCGCGACGTTGCTCGCGACATTGCTCGCGACATTGCTCGCGACATCGCGCGCGACGGTGCTTGCCACATCAGGCGCAGCTGCATTCGCCACGTCATTCGTCACGGCACTGGCCACGTCATCCGTCACGGCACTGGCCACGTCATGCGTCACGGCATTCGTCACGTTGCGCGACGTAGTCGCGGGCGTGACCCGAATAGTCTCCGGATCGAGCGCCGACAGCACGGCCGTGGCACTCGCCACTGGCGGCACGATTCCACCGTCGCGACTCGCGGCGGCAAATGCCGCTGGCGTCGCATGCACCACTAAACGCGCCGACGCCACCACGCCGTCCACCGATACACTGATCTCGGTCACGCCGGCGGTGCGCGCGTGCACCGCCCCGCGTTGGTCAATCGTTGCGACCGCAGGAGTACCCGAGCGCCACGTGGCGACCGACGCAACTACCCCACCTCGAAGGTCGCGCGCCGCAGCGACAAGCGTGAAACGGTCACCGTCGCGCACCAACTCAGGCAGGTTCGCCATGCTCACCGACGCCGCTCGCGCTGGCGGGACGATCAGCTCGAACTCAGCGTCCACTCCCTCACAACATGCGCGCACATGCACGGCGCCCTCTGTCAGCGCGCTGAACACACCGGCCGCGTCGATACGCGCGCGTTCCGGTCGGTCGGTGCTCCAATGCACGGCACGATCGATGAGCCGCGATCCGTTCGCGTCGCGAGCGATCACGCCGAGCGTCACCGCCTGCCCGACTTCGAGCGGCTCGCCCGGTGGCAGGATGTCGAGCGTGCGCACGCGGGCCGGCAGGACGTGCACCACCAGCGTGTCGTAGCGTTCATCACACGCGGCGGTGATCGCCGTACGGCCCACCTCGAGGGCGTGCGCCATGCCATGTGCGTCAACGCGCACGGAGGTTCCTACGGTGCTCCACTCCACCGCTCGCGCCATCGGTGCGCTGCGCTTGTCGGTGACAGTCGCCCGCAAGGGGCGCGTTTCACCCACATGGATGTCGCCGTCAATTGGATGAAGCTGCACGACGGCCACTCGTCGCGCGACCACGCGCAGCGCGAGTCGATCAGTTACGTCTCCGCAGTGCGCCAACACACGCGCGTCGCCCTCGGCCAACGCCTCCAGTCCGCCCGTCGCAGGCACGACGCGCACAATCGACGGCGTCTCAGTACTCCAGACGAGTGATGCGTGATCGGTGCTGCCACGCACCGTCGCCCGCAGCGTGATCTGCTCCCCGACTTCAATGCTGTCGGAGACAGGGGCGATGGCGATCGCGATGGACGGCGGTGTGGTGGCCGGTGACGGCGTGCGCGGTGTGACGTCGCCCGGAGCAGCGCGGGCACTCGAGCGCGACTTCGGGACCGGACTCAATGGCGTACGTAGCAGATCGCCGAGCGCCTCCCGGCGTTCCTGCACGGCGGCGAGTCGAATCATCTCTCGCCGAATCGGTGCGTGCTCGTCGAGCGGCTGTGCACCGATCGCGGTCAGCGCGTCGGCGAAGGATGCGAAACGATCGGCGGGCGTCTTCGCGAGCATGCGTAGAATCGCTGCTTCCACCTCGGCCGGCACATCGGGCGCGACCTCGCGCAGCGATGGCACCGGATCCGTGGTGTGCCCCTTCATAATCGAAAATGCAGGACCTGTGAACGGTGCGTGGCCGGCCAGCATCTGATACGCCACAATGCCGAGCGAGTACTGATCACTCGCGCCATCGAGCTCTGCGGCGTAACACTGTTCGGGACTCATGTAGGTGGGCGTGCCCACCACCATGCCCGTTTGTGTTTGCGTTGGACCTTCGGTCACCTTGGCGATGCCGAAGTCGGTGACGAGCGCGTCGCCGTCGCCGCTCAGCAGAATGTTGCCCGGCTTCACGTCGCGATGGATAACGCCGCGCCGATGTGCGTACGCGAGCGCCGAACCCACCTGATACAGGATCGGACGCACAATGGCGAGCGGCAGGGCCCCGTGTTCGCGCAACACGCCCTCAAGCGACTGCCCTTCCACAAACTGCATGACGAAAAAATGCAGATCGGCGAGCTGTCGCACCGCGTGCACGGTGACGATGTTCGCGTGCTGCAGATTGGCGATAGTGATGGCTTCCTGACGAAAGCGAGCGACCATTCCTTCACCCAGCATGAGCCCGGGCGCCATCACCTTGATCGCCACCTTGCGACTGAGCATCAGGTCGTGCGCCAGGAAGACAGCCGCCATCCCGCCGCGTCCGAGCTCGCGCCCAACGTCGAACTCACCGATCGTCACCGCGCGTAATCGCGCCAGTACGCCGTCCCAGGGCGACGCGGTTGTGACATCGGGCGCTGACCCCGAATCCCAGGCCGCCGCTTGCCCGATGGCGATGGACGCGGAGATGCCGCTGACCTCCGTACCGCACGTCTTGCAGAACCGGTCGCCGTCATCGACAACCGCGTTGCAGGTCGGGCAGGTCGTCGTGCGGGAGGCGGGCATGCCGGACAGTGGAGAATGGGCGGGAGATGGGACGCGCTGAATGCAGTTTGCACGCGAGTGCGCGCGCCGGCAAGCGGTCGCGGGAGCGGAGGCGATGGCTCACGGCCGGCGGGTGACCGTTGCCTCCGCCGCACTATTCGCCCAGCGCCACGCGCTAGGGAAGCTCACGGCGTTCGGAGGACACGTCAGCCGGATGGCGGTTCAGCGACAGCGCGGCGCAGGAGGGGGCGGCGGGAGTTTGCACGAGGCCGGCCTGCAGGTACGCCGGATACGGGCCACGCGATCGGCCAGTCGACCTACCGTAAAGCGGGGATGTCCGCCGTTATCCGACACATTGACGGCTGCGTCGAGCTCGCGGCGCAGCGAAGCACCCTCGCTGACATTTCGCACCCGCAGGCCACTGCTGGCGTCGAGCTGCAGTGCGGCCAGGTCGTGCAACACCCAGTAGTTGCCCACGCGCACCGTGGAGGTGGGCAACGAATCCTCGTCACCGGTTGCCAGACGGGCCGAAATACTCCGGGCGGATGTCAGGCTGGACAACGCGCCACTGCGGCTGCTGTTCGCGATCTGAATCTGCGCCAGTCCGAGCAGGAAGTTCACACTCTCGCGAGTGATCGTGCGAGGGACGTCATTCTCGATCGGGGTGTAGGTCCGCGCGTGCACGGCGCGCGCGCCGGCCTGATCACCCTGTCGCGCGAGCCAGATGACGTAGGCATCGGCGGCGGCGTAGTCGCCTTCCGACGTGAGCTGTACGGCGTCGAGATAGGCCGCGCGTGCTGAATCGCGACAGCGCCGCCACACGTCCCACACTTCGGCCATGCCGAGGCGCGCCGCGCTCGCCAATTCGGAGTCGCGGTCCTGTCTCGCCAGACGAAGCGCCTCCGCGTACGCCGAGAGCGCCGAATCGGCGCGGCCTGTGAGCGCCGCGTCCTGTCCGGCGCGCCAGGCACGCTCACCGTCGCTCTGCCCAACACCGGGCCCCGCAACCAGCGGCATCGCCGGCTGCGCCACGAGCAGCGCCGGTGCGAGGAGCAACGCCGCCGCGAGGAGCAACGCCGGTGCGAGCACGGCGCAAACCGATGCGACGCACCGCCCACCGTGGGGCAACTGGGGAGCCACTGACATCAGACCTCTGCGAAATGGTACAGCCTCGTGAACGCGTACCCGCGCTGGCATACCGAACACTTTTGCGATCCCGGCGGTTCAGCGCAAGGCGTCCTCTGCCACCAAAATACGCTGCCGGTGACCCGCGACACTGGAATGGGCTGATCATACCTACCCCGCAGGTCGGAACTGTTCACCGCGCGTGCGGGGTGCTACGATGTACCCACCAAGTGGGGGCGCCCGATGGCCGGGCGGTTCACTTGGTTCACCTTCCTTTCGTTTGGCATGTCTGATCAATCTCCCGTCCGCAGTTCCAACCCGCGGTCCATCTCGGCTATGACAGCGCTGGTGGTCGAGCACGACGCAGTACTTCGCCAGTTTCTGCGTCGACTGCTTGAACGCAACGGCTTGGAGGTGCTGCTGGCGTCGTCGGCGCAGCAGGCGCTGTTGCTGATCGCGCGCGAAGCCGATCGACTCGACGTGATCGTGCACGGCGCGGAGCTGCTACGCGGCGACGAAGGGCGGGTAGCGGCGCGTTTCGGGAGGCTGACGCCAGTGCGCCCGGTGGTGCTGTACGGTGGCTCGTCGGCTCGCCCGACGGTCGTGGCCCAGCACAATGGCCACCCGCCCGCCGCGCCATTCGACGCGGAGCTGCTCGTGCGATCCATCCTGGCCGCCGTTCGCGGTCCCTCCAACGACGCTGACTAACCGATCCGGCGCATCCCCTCGTTGGCCGAGTGTCCCGCGCTGTGCACCGCGGCGTGCACCGCAGCGAGCACATCCATGGGCAGCGGCGCACCCGGCGCCCGCTGCGCAGCCTGCACCACCAATTGCAGAACCCGGGACTGTTCCGCGAACGACGCCAGCAAAGCTCCACCGGCGCCCGGTGTGGCCGCGATATCCTGGGCGAGGAGCTCCAACTCGACCGAAAGGGCATGGGCCGTGTCGCAACCGGCGAGGGCAGCGGCGACGCCGGAAGACGCCTCGTCCTCAGGCTCGGGAAGCGTGCAGGCGAGCGCTTCCTGCACCCGCTGATTGCTCATGGCCATGGACGCCAACCGACGGCGTGCCACGTGCGAAGTTTCAAATCCCACCGTGTCGATCTCCATGAGTCGCGGCCTGTGCTCTTGACAGAATCGCGTTTGTGACATAAATGCGACGCGCGCGTTGTAAGCGCATGAATTACATTCTCTTGCAGCAACAGGATCAGCAACACGCCCCCGAGCTGTCTGGCGAGCCGGAATCATCCGGTCTCAGTCCAGGCAACTCGGGACTGGTCGTCGCGATGATCGGACGTGAGTGGACTGGCCCTGAGGGTGCCAGACGCGGCCGTTGGCCGTCCACTCGCTTTCGACGCGGCGGTCGTCAACCTCGAACGCTCGAGGGGATTCCGCGTTATGCACGTCCTTACCGGCCAGTCTGACCGAGCGCTCGACCAGCGAGATGTGCTGGCCGTGGCGCGAGCGACCCTCGACGAGCACTGGGCGGTCTCCGCCGTGCCGGTCGAACGACGCGTGCTGTTGCTCGAACGCGCTGACGAAGCGGCCGTCGCGGCCGGTGAAGGCCTCGGCGAGCCCATTGCCGACGGACTCGCGCTGCTCGGCACCGCTTACGAACTGGCGGCCTTGGGTCAGCTCGACGCCGCCATTGATTCCACGCCCAGTGCCGCGCGCGATCTGGCGCGAGCGGTTCTGACGCTCGGCGCCTCGCGCGCCTATCGCTGCGGCGCGGCCCTGCGTCCGCCCCTCGATGGCGGGGACGCCGCGCTCACCTGGGCGCTGCGCCTTGGAGCCCTCGCCATGGTCAGCGGCCAGACCGATGTCTACGCCGACTGGTGGCAGAAGCGTGACGGCATCGCGTCTGCCGTCGAGTCCTACGCCCACACGCTCGAGTCCTTGCCGTGGGAACCCTACGCCCGCGGCACGCTCTGGCTGGCCTGGCTGGGACTGCTGGGAGCCCCGCTGAGCGCTCCGATCGGCGACGAGCCCACCGAGATTGCTCCGAGGCCCCTCGTGGCCACACGCTCGCGCCTGGCGGCCTTCCGTGAGCGTCGGTCCAGCCAGGTCGGCATTGGCGACGGCCCCGTGCTCAGCACGGCGGCGCTGCGCGCTCGCATGGCCGAGTTCGCGATTCGGCATCTCGCCGACGCGACGGAGTTGCTCACGATCGCCGTGCTGCGCCGCACGCTCCCCGATGTGTCGTCGGAGTTCAAGCTGCGGCTGAGCGCGGCGCGCTCGGCGATGGCCGGGGATCATGGGCAGGACGTGCTGCTGGCGTGGCTTCAAGCGGCCGGCGTCACGCTGGCAGGCGGCGTGACCGCCCAGCTCGAACTCCCAGGATTCTAGTCCGGCCCAGACGCGCCGAACCCTTGGCCCGCCACACCCGAAACACCGTGCGGCCGCCAGAGCCGGCCGGAAAGGCCACACCGCCCGCACGGGCACCAACGTCCGATACCACGCCCGCGATTCCTGCGGCGAGCAGCGCTTCCGTGGCCAGGTCCGCGTCGGCCCCCGACTCGATGCGGAACCATCGGCTGGCACCCCCCGAACGCTGCGCACGCACGTAGTACATGTCGTCTGCGGCCCAGAAGCCGGCGAGCTGGTCGGTCGAGTCCTCGAACGAGGCAATCGGCAGCGAAGTCAACGGCGCGGGCTCAATGGCCCCCAGGGGTGCGGCGCAAGCGATGACGAGCATGATATTTGGCGTCGGATCGGAGATTCGTGATCGCACGGGGACGAGGCCACGTGTCGGGCGAGCATTGTACGACGATTCGGACGTACACGCAATACAAAGCAATCGAGCTAAGTTGTTGACATTGATGTGGATAGCACGTTTGCTTGATGTGGATAACTACCCAAGTGCCCATCTCGCAACAGCTCCCGCGCTGTATCGGTGTGGAAAACACATGGTGTGATACCGCTGCTTTTGCACGACCCCACGCAAATGTTTTCCACACAAACGTCAATCACGAATCTGACCTTAGGGATTGTGTTCACATCCCCCCAATTGAGGATATCGTGCCGATCTCGGCGACGAGATCTTTGGTTTCGCCCGCCGTTGCCCATGGCGAAATCGCGCTCGGCGCGACATGATGCCCGAGGACATTCCCTCTTCATATCCAGTTCCTTGGAGACCCTGATGGTGCCTGAACCGCGAATCGGTCTGATTGTCGGGCGCGAGTGGTCGTTCCCGCCCGCGTTCATTGAAGCCGTCAAGAAGCGCCGAGCCGGGGTCGTGGCCGAGTACGCCTCGCTCGATGCGACTCGCATGGCGCAGCCCGTGCCCTATACGCTCCTTATCGACCGCATCTCGCACGAGGTGGGCTTCTATCGCACCTACCTCAAGCACGCCGCGATTCAGGGGACCACGGTCATCAACAACCCGTTCATGTGGTCGGCCGATGACAAGTTCATCGACGCCACCCTCGCGGTTCGGCACGGCGTCGCTCACCCCAAGACCATGGTCCTGCCCAATAAGGACTACATCAAGGGGATTTCCCACACGGAGTCATTGCGGAACCTCGCCTATCCGCTCGACTGGAGGGGCGTCGCCGAGCATATCGGGTTTCCGTGCGTGCTCAAGGACGCGCACGGCGGTGGCTGGCGCGATGTGTACATCTGCCATTCCATGGAAGAGCTGATCAAGCACTACAATGACAGCGGGTTGCTCACCATGGTGGTGCAGCAGTTCATCACCTGGAAGCAGTACGTGCGCTGCATGGTGCTGGGGCGCGAACATGTGCTCGTGATGCCATACGACCCGCGGGAGCGCAAATACATCGAAGATCCGGACTACCTGCCCCAAGCCTTGCACGACCGGATCGCCGCCGACGCGCTCACACTCTGCCGCGTCCTCGGCTACGACATGAACACGGTGGAGTTCGCCGTGCAGGATGGCATTCCGTACGCCATCGACTTCATGAACCCCGCGCCGGACATGGACATCAACTCGCTCACGCCGGCCTACTTTGAGTGGGTCGTGGAGCACATGGCCGATATGGCGATCCGTTTGGCTACGCTGCCGCCCGGTGG
>JBBRDP010000002.1:0-59117 GCA_038203795.1 Gemmatimonadales bacterium | reverse complement strand
GTCGGGTGACCGCGATGTTGACGGACGCAGCGACTTGTATGCGCTCGGCATTCTCGCGTATCAGATGCTCACCGGCGAGCCGCCGTTCACGGGCAACAGCACGCCGGTCCTGTTGGTCAAGCACCTCACGGAAACACCGGTGCCTGTGGAAGACAGACGCCCCGATACGCCGCCCATTCTCGCGGCGATGGTGATGCGACTGCTCGAAAAGGATCCGGGGCACCGGTTTCAGAGTGCGTCCGAACTCGCGCAGGCGCTGCGGTCGGGCATTGTGCCGTCGGCCACATTCTCCACGATGCCGTCGCGCAATCCGCGGCCGTTGCAGTCGGCGTCGACGAGCGGGGTGGGGGTACCGGCCAGTGCACCGCTCGCCTCGCGGGCACCCGGTGTTCGCGCACCGGGCGCGGCCGCAGCGAACGCCTCAATGTCGTCACAACCTGCTGACCCCGGGCACTACGTCCCCACGCCCGAGGAGCTCGTGCGGTGGGAATCTCCGATGGTACGGAAGTTTCGCACCAAAGTGGCACCGTTTCTTTTTGTGAACGGTGTGCTGATTGTGGTCTCCACGATTCTTCGCGAGAACTTCCTGCCGATCACCGCCATCTGGTCGATCATCATGTCGTACCAATATGCGAAACTGTGGGCGGAGGGTTTCGACTGGCGTGATGTGCTGCGACAGCCACGCGAGCGCATGTTTGGCGATGTGATCTCAGAGGTGGGCGATTCGGTGCATTCCGCATTTTCGCGAGAGAAGCGCGAAGAGTTACGTGCGCAGGGACGCACGGGTGCGGGTCTCAAGGGCGCATTGTCGCCGCGTTCGCCGGTCGCCGGTGTCGCCACCGCTGCGGCCGCCTTCATCACACCGGCTTCGCTCGGCGCGCACGTACCCGTTGTGGACGGTGCTCGCAGCGCGCGCGATGAAGTGTTGCGTTTGCTCGCGACACTGCCGCCGGCCGATCTCGGCAAGATTCCCGATGTGGCCCGGACAGCCAACGCGCTCGTGGAAAAAGTGGAGCAGCTGGCGCAGTCGCTCGCGCTGACCGAAGAGGCACTCAAGGAACGCCCGCTCAGCGCGCTCGATGAAGAAATCGAACGGCTCGAGGCGGCGGCCAATCCGATGGAAGCGGGTTCTGACGCGCGGGTGCGCCGGCTGGCCACGCTGCGTCGTGAACGTCGAGCGGCGGTTGATCAGGAGCGCCGTCGGGAGGAGCTGCGATCACGACTTGATTCGTGCACGCTCGCGCTGGAGAATATCCGACTCGACTTGGTACGCCTGCGCACGGGTGGCAGCACGGTGCAGAGTGTCACGCTCGTGGCCGAACAGGCGATGGCGGTGGCGCGTGATGTGGATCGTGCGGTGGAAGCCGCACAGGAAGTGCGCGAGCTGACATCAGCGCGCGGCGTGGGATCGTCGCGATAGCGTATGCCGGTCAACCCCGTGAACAGCGCTGACCTCTCGGGTGCGATGCGACAGGACGACAGCGAACTGCTGCTGGCGCGCGTGCGCGTGGCGGTGGCCGAACGCTACGACGGACTGCGCGAGATTGGACGGGGTGGCATGGCGGTGGTGTACGCGGCGCGCGATCGGCGTCTCAAGCGCGACATCGCACTCAAGGTGCTGCCACCGGACCTGGGCTTCCGCGCCGATGTGCGCGAACGATTTGTGCGCGAAGCCCAAACAGCCGCCCGGCTCAATCATCCGAGCATCGTCCCCATTTATGCGGTCGACGAAGCCGATGGCCTCGTATACTTCGCCATGGCGCTGGTGCAGGGTGAGAGTTTGGCCGCACGACTCGCGCGCGAACCGCGACCGCCGCTTCCATTTGTGCGTAATGTGCTGGCGCAGGTGGCTGACGCACTCGCGTATGCACATGCGTCCGGCGTGATTCATCGTGACATCAAGCCCGACAATATTCTGCTGGAGCATGCGACCGGTCGTGCGATTGTCACCGACTTTGGCATTGCACGCGCCGTGCAGAGTGGGGCGCGGCTCACGCAAACCGGCATTGCGGTGGGGACACCCGCATTCATGAGTCCGGAGCAGGCGATGGGGCAGCGCGAGATTGATGGACGCAGTGATGTGTACGGTCTCGGCGTGGTGGGCTACGTGATGCTCTCGGGACGGTTGCCCTTTGATGCGGACACGAGTGCCGGCATGCTCGTGCAGCATGTGCAGGGCACACCGTTTCCGCTGATCAACTTCCGTCCCGACCTGCCGTTCTCGATGACCGATGCCATCACGCGGGCGATTGCGCGTGAACCCTCATCGCGGTGGCCGGATGCATCGGCGTTTGCGGCGGCGCTGCGGGCGGGCAACGAAGATGATCGTCTGGCGGAGTTGGAGCGCGTCGAGCGGGATCGCGCGCGTGCGGCGCGCGTGGCGGTGCACGAGCCGGCGGCGCCGCGCGCGGGCGCGTCCGACTCGCTCAATCAGAGCATGGCGCGCATGGAAGAGTCGCTGGCGTACGCCGGCGATCGCTTGCGCCGCAGTCGCGAACCGATGGTGGCCGAGGCCCCTGACAGCGACACCACGATGCCGCCCAACCGTCGCATCGCGCGCTTCCGCGCCCAGGCGCTCTCGCTGCTGATGGTGGTCGGTTTCTTGTTCTTCATCAACGTCACGATCGCGCGCGGTTTTCCGTGGTTCATCTTCCCGACCTTCGGGATGTCGCTCGGCTTGCTCGGGATGTTGGCCGACCTTGGCAAGCACGATATCCGATTGCGCGATGTGATTCGCGGTCGCATGCATGACCGGAAGGCACTGCCCGTTGAGTCGGCGCGCGCGCAGCGTGCCCGAGACGTACTGCGCGACTGGAAGCGCCGCGCCAAGTGGGTGGGGACGTCGTTGCTGGCGTCGATGGCGGGATTGGTTGGACTCGCGTCATCGAACGGTGATCAGGGTTTTCTCGTACCGTTCCTCGGTGGCGGTGTTCTGGCCGTGTTCAACGGCGCACTGCTGCTGCGGGATTCGCTTCGGCTGCGCGATGTGGGACTCACCACGCGCGACGCGATCGGCGAATCGTGGCAGGACAAAATCGCGGCCATGGACGATCGCCCGCGCACCGTGCGGATGGCGAGTGAAGTGGCGCTACTCGCCGATCCCGATGTGTTGCGTTCACCGCACGGACGGGTGGTGCGTGAGGCGGTGGATGATTGCACCACCATTCGCGAAACGTGGGCTCGGCTCGACCCCGCCGATCGTGATCTCGTGCCCGATGTCGGCCCCACGGCTGACGCGCTACTCGAACGCGTGTCCACGATTGTGACCAACCTCGCGCGGCTCGATGGGTCGGTGGAGGCGCACGCCCTGCCGTCACTCGAGAAACGCATCGCGGAAGCCGAGGCGATGCCCGATCGCACCGCCGATGCGGAGCGCCGCTTGGCGCTGCTGCGCCGTCAGCACGCCTCGCTCACCGAACTGGTGCAGCGACAGGATATGCTGCAGCAGCAACTCGAGAGTGCGTCACTCGCCTTGCGATCGCTCAGGCTCGACGTGGTCAAACTCCGCGCGCTGGGCGTTGGTGCCGCGATTGGTGATGTGACCAGTGCCACGCAGGAAGCACGCGCGATTTCGAAAGACATCGGGCGCGCGCTCGATGTGGCGGACGAGCTGCGGCGACTCTAGCGCTCGCGCCGTAACATCGCGTCGTACAATCGCGTCGTACAATCGCGCTGAACAATCGCGTCGTACAAGGTCGCGCAGCGTTTCGCGGGCTGCGCGGTGGGCTGATCGCGGCCTAGTCGAACGAGTCCTGCAGCGCTTCAAGATCGGCCACGAGCGACCCGTGTGCGTACCGCGTTGCCGCATCGATACCACGCGCAATCGCCGCTCGCGCCTCGTCCGTTCGCTCAATCGCGTGCAGGCATTCTGCGTAGCGTAGCCAACCATTGCCTTCGTCATCGTGTATCGCGAAATATTGCGTGTAGTGCTCAACCGCCTCGGCGTGTTCCCCGAGTTTCGCGAGCTCGGTGGCGAGACCGAAGCGCGCCATCGCGTGATCCGGTTGACGTGCGACCATGGTGCGAAAGGTCTCAAGGCGTGGGCTACTCATGGTGGGGCTCCAGGGCAAACATTATTGGACCAACAGTTCCGCGACGGCAATCGCCAGGCGGTCTGGTGCTTCCTCGGGAATCGCGTGTGACATGCCGGCCAGTCGATGCACGGTGACTTGTCCGTTCACACACGCGGAGAGCGATCGCCGTAGCGCTTCACCGCTGCGCGGCGTGAACGGATCGTTGGCGCCAAGCATGAGCCCAACCGGCATCGGCAATGCACCGATTGACAGCGCCACCACACTTGAAGGCGCGCACACCGCGTCCAGCTGACGGCAGGCCACCTCGCGGCCGGCGTCACTGCGAAACGCTTTCAGATACACATCCAGAACTTGCGCGGCCAGCAATTTGTTGCTGTACCCGCGAACCAGCGCAGAGTGCAGTGCCGACGCGATCCAGTCCGGCGGCAGCCGTCGCCACATCGGGAGCGCGCGCGCCAGCCGCCTGAAGCTGCGCGGCGCCTCGGCGTCTTCTCCTGCGGTCTGGAGAAGGCACGGATTGCACAACAATAGTCGCGTGACATGTGTCGGCGCTTGCAGCGCGAGCGCGGCTGCCACAGCGGCCCCCATGCCGTGACCTACGACACACGCCGGCTCCACACGGAGCACCGTGAGCAGGGCCATGATCCGCCTCGCGTGGGCGTGCGTGCCAAAATCGGCGCCGGTCGGATGGTCGCTGCGCCCGTGACCCAGCAGGTCGACCACCAGTACACGATGCCCTTTCGGCAGTCGGGGCAGCAGGTCGCGCCACAGATGCGAGGAGGTGAACGCACTGTGTATGAGTACGATCGGCTCGCCCACGCCGCGCGTCCCCGAGGCGAAGCAGTACAATCTGGAATCGTCGAGGTCGACGAACTCGCCGCGCATCAGCGAGGGGCCGGCGAGCGCGCAACGGATGCTATCCGGCGCGCCAACGGGTCAAGGGCGGAGTGTTGCGGTGCAGGCATGCTGACCGCAATCTCAGCGACAGCGGCTCGGGAAAACAAGGGAAACGCCACGAGGGGCGATCCGTGTGGACCGCCCCTCGAGACGAACAGTGTCGATGTTGCCTACTTGTACGATACGGAAAACGCAGGTGGACGACGGCCCGCACCCGGCGCCGGCATCGCTTCGACATTCGTGTCGAACTGCGCCTGCTGGTCGGGCTTGAGCACGCCGCGCATCGCCGCACGCTGTTCGGTCTGTATCGTCTGCATCTGCGCCATCATAGCCTGACGATCGCCGCCGGCCATGGCCGCCTGACGCATTTCCGCCTGCTTGGCCGCCGTGGCCGTCATGATGGAATCTACGGCCTTGGTCTGGGTTTCATCGAGGGTGATGTCTTTGAAGAGCAAGCCCTTCATGCGCTCGGCAGCCTGCGCGCCGCCCATACCACCGCCACCACGACCACCACCGCCGCCGCCACCACCCTGCGCCTCCACCTGTGAACTCGCCGCGACAACCATGAACGCGACAGCGACCAGCTTATTGAGGGACATCATGGGGACACGATCCTCTGGAAGATTGTAGACTGCGTTCGAGCAAACCCGCTCGCGGGGCACCGGCATCGAACGGTACAAACAGAGCAGACGCCGAGTTGTGCGTGTTGTTAATGTTGTAGTAGGCTGATTTACTGCACCATGAGGGCTTTCCCGACGGAGCATTGTGTTCCAGTAAATGGGAAACGGAAAGTGCTGCATTCTTGCTCGTTCGCGGGCCTCTGTCGCTACTAGCGCGGCGGTCTAAAACCTGTATGATACCGGAACTTGGCCGATCCGACGCCGAGCCATCCACCGCTCCCGCCCGTGACCCTGCCTGATACTTCGCCCTCGATTCCGTTCGAACTGCCATCCGCGCCACCGGTGGCCCCCCTACCGCCGCAGCCGCCCGCCAGCTTCGCGCTCAAGTGGCTGCTCACGCACGGGTCGCCAGCGGTGCAGTACCGCTCGCTCGTCGACGTCGCGGAGTTTCCGTTGCCGTCCGACACGCGCATAGGGCGCGTGCCGTACGCCTCCCGGCAGGGGTGGGAACTGCTCTTCCATCAGCATCCGGACGGCACGTGGGGGCATGGCATGCTCACCGTGCCCGGCACGATCCTGACGACGGCGCCAGCGGTGGGTGGCATTCTGGGGTTCCGACGGCTGCTCGAGCTGGGGTGGGACGCCGATTCGCCGCCGCTGGCCACGTCGCGCCGCGCGCTCTTCCGGCTGCTCCCCGAAGACAACGACCCGACGTACCTCTATGAGTTGGCCAAGGACGCGGGCACCGATCCTGAGTTGATCGCGCGCGGTCGGCAAATTCTCCGCGAAGCTGCCGCCGCTGCGCTTGCGCAAGCGGGCTATGAGGCCGATCCGCGCTTGCGCGGTGCAGCCCGTCGCATTCTCGAGCGCGTGGGCGCGTTCCTGCGCACGCCCAACTCCGACAAGCCGTTTATTCGCGTCGGCAATCAGCACGTTTTGCCTGTAGAGGCCGCGCCGCCGTCGTTCCACACGCTGGTGATGCTCGCCTACATGCCGCATTTTCGCAGCGAGTACCACGAGCACATGGAGCGACTGCTCACCTGGCTCTCGCTGCCGCTGCCGCGCATGACGCCCATGCAGCAGGTGGGCGAGAACCATCTCATCGAACAGCCGCACCTGGCACTGGGCGATATTCTCCCCACGCGCCACGTCATGGACGCAGATATGCCCACGGCGCTGGCCTGGCTTGAGGTGATGGCTCGGCTCGGCTTCCTGCGTCGTCACGAAGGGTGGAGCCGTTTGTTCGACCGCCTGCTTGACGACCGAGACCGGCACGGCGTGTGGCATCCGCCCCGTTCCGTCAGCATGCCGCCCGCCGTGCCGGATTGGGTGTGGCCCACCATGCCGCTCACCGATCGGCAGACGGAGGCCGACGATTACGCGGTGGATGTGACCTTCCGGCTGGGGCTGATCGCCAAGCTGGCCGGCCGTACCATCGAGCCCATTCTATGATGGCATCAGGCCGGTAAGTGATTAGTTTATTCGGACATACATGCCGAATACTATAAAATCACTAACGACCTTCGCCTCGCTCGGACTCGCGAAGGAACTGCTCGACGCGCTCAACGACGCCGGATACGCGCACCCCACGCCGATTCAGGCCGAGGCCATCCCGATTGCCTTGGCCGGTCGTGATCTCATTGGCCTCGCGCAAACGGGCACGGGAAAAACGGCCGGCTTTACGCTGCCGATTCTCAATCGGCTCATGCACGGACCGCGGCGAACGCGTGCGCTGGTGCTCACGCCCACACGCGAGTTGTGTCTGCAAGTCGAAGAGAGTGTGCGCAAATACTCCAAGCATGCGCCGCTCGATGTGATTCCCGTGTTCGGCGGCGTGAGCTACGAACCGCAGGAACGCGCCCTGCGCGCCGGCGTCGATATCGTGGTGGCGACGCCCGGTCGCTTGATCGATCAGATGGAGCGTCGCAACGTCGATTTTTCGTATCTCGAAATTCTGGTGCTCGACGAAGCCGACCGCATGCTCGACATGGGGTTCGCGCCGCAGATTTCGAAGGTGGTGGAGCAGATTCCGCGCTATCGCCAGACGATGTTGTTCTCGGCCACCATGCCGCCCGAAGTAGAAGCGCTGGGTCGCAAATATTTGCGTCGTCCGGTGGTGGTACAGGTGGGTCGGCGCTCGCAAGCGGCCAGCACGGTGACGCACGCGGTGTACCCGGTGCGCAAGGAGCGCAAAACGGAGTTGCTCGTGGACCTGCTCACCAAGTCGCATCATGATTCGGTGCTCGTGTTCACGCGCACCAAGCACGGCGCTGATAAGATCGAGCAGGAACTTACGCGCAGGGGAATTCCCACGGCGGCGATGCATGCCGACAAGTCGCAACCGCAGCGTATTCGCGCCCTTGAAGATTTTCGCAAAGGGACGATTCGCGTGCTGGTGGCCACGGATATCGCACAGCGCGGACTTGATATCGACGGCATTTCGCACGTGATCAACTTCGATGTGCCGCAGGCGCCGGAAGATTATGTGCATCGTATTGGTCGTACGGGCCGAGCGGCGTCGACGGGTGATGCGTACACGTTCATGTCGCCGGACGAGATTGGGATGGTGCGCACGATTGAGCGGGAAATCGGACAGGAGATTCCGCGGATTTCGGTGCCGGGGTTTGACTTTGGCACGGTGAGCGCGACCGCAGCGGCCGCCACTGGTGCGCCGGTGCATGTGGGCGCGCCGATCGGCTGACCATCGTTGGTGATGCATGGCACCGTTTGGCGCGGGTGCGGGATGCTGATGGTAGTGGTGTTGCGCGGAGTTTTCCCGGGCTACCCCGTGCGCCGCATGGCTTGAAGGAAAACAGCGATGCCGAGCGGTTCCGCCGTTGTGGTTGCCGTTCCGCCGTTGTGGTTGCGGTTCCCCGATTCGGTCTTCTGGCCTCGCGCGTGCCTGAGGCCTTCTGGCCATTCGGTATCGTGCGTTTCGGAACTCGCCATGCGACGCTAATGTCGGGTCGGATGCGTGTCGGGCCACGAGAAGTCCCTCCGTGCCGACCCTCAACGTAGTCCCTCCGCGTCGTCCCTCAACGTAGTCCCTCAGCGCACCCGTCCCAACCTCGAAATCGTCACCGTATCGTGCCGCGCACCGCGTGACAGCGCGATGCTCATGTTCGCCGCGCCGAAGCCCAGCCCCGATGGCAGATATGCCATGGAATCCCGCGTGGCGCTCAGCGAAACACCGAACGTGCGCGCTAGCGATAGCGTGAATAGCGAGTCATTCCCCGCTTGCACCACCACTGAGGCGTCGAGGCTCCCGAAGTGCACCGCCGC
This sequence comes from Gemmatimonadales bacterium, assembly GCA_038203795.1. Classification (GTDB taxonomy): domain Bacteria; phylum Gemmatimonadota; class Gemmatimonadetes; order Gemmatimonadales; family Gemmatimonadaceae; genus JAABRT01. The sequence goes on along the minus strand of JBBRDP010000002.1, from coordinate 50,284 downwards.
GCGCGCGCCGGATGCGCCCGCGTGTTCCCGCGCCAGCGCCACCGCGTCTTTGACCGCGCGTTTGGCCGCCTGCACCGCCAGGCGATCGCGCAGCGCCCCGACGCCCTGCAGGGCGATCGTGAGCAGGATCGAGAGTAGCGCGATGGCCAGCAGTTGATCGACGATGGTAATGCCCGCGCGTGGATGCACACGTTCCTCCATGAAGGGTGCGGCGTTATATCACCTGCATGGGCCATGGATGCATCACCGAAACAGCACCGGCGCAAGCATTCTGCCGCACCTCTCTTCACGACTGCCCGGAGTTCGCATGCACGCCCCTCGCATATTGCCGTTTCAGGCGTTGCTCCTCGCTGGTGTCGCCGTGACGCTGTTCACCGGGTGCAAACAGCTGTCGAACCCCAGCGCCGACGTCGAGTTGCAGCAATCACTCTACGACCTGCAGGACCTGCTGGTTCAGATGCGCGACGAAACGTCACTGCTGCAGATGCAGGTGGATTCGCTGCAAGGAGTCGTCGCGCGGCAGGACACCTCGTTGCGCCAGATCGCGAATCTCATGGGCTCGCCGATTCCCTGAGCCCGCGTCTCGCGTCGGTCTCCACAACCCACCGTCGCGGCAAAGGGAGACCGGGCACAGTACATTCCACGCGGTCGTCGATCGTCGACGTTCGCTTTCCTCACGACGTGTTGGCATGCGCATAGTACTCTCCACCGGTGGCGGCGATGCCCCCGGACTGAACGCCGTGATTCGTGCGGCTGTCCTCGCGGCCCGCGGCCGCGGCTGGGACGTCCTCGGCAGCAAGCGCGGATACGCGGGCCTGTTGGGCGACGACGATGTTGTGCCGCTCACCTCCGACTCGGTGCGGGGCATCATGGCCCACGGCGGCACCATTCTGCGCACCACCAATCGTGGCAGTCCGTTTGCGTATCCCGTGAAGAACGCCGACGGCAGCTGGTCGGAAGTCGACCGCTCCGATGAGATCATGGAGAACGCGCGTAACCTCGGGATCGACGCACTGATCTCGATCGGCGGCGACGGGTCGCTGGCCATTGCCCAGCGCCTGGTGGACAAGGGGATGCGTATCGTGGGCGTCCCCAAGACCATCGATAACGATGTGTCGGGTACGGTCATGACCTTTGGATTTGACACGGCGGTGACGACGGCCATCGAGGCCATCGACAAGCTGCACACCACGGCCGAGAGCCATGACCGCGTGATGGTGCTCGAGGTCATGGGGCGCGACACCGGGTTCATCGCGCTCTATGCGGGAATCGCCGGGACGGCGGACGTGATTCTGATCCCCGAGATTCCGTGGGCGATGGACAAAGTCTGCGAGAAAATCCGCTCGCGTGATGCGGGCGGTCGGCGCTTCAGCATTGTCGTGGTCGCGGAAGGGGTGACGATGCCCGACGGTGATGTTGGCCTGATCGGCGAATCGCTGCCCGGTCAGCTCCGACGCGTCGGTGGCGTGGCCGATATCATCGGCGCTGAGATTCAGGAGCGCACCGGGAAGGAGACGCGCTCCATGGTGTTGGGCCACCTGCAACGTGGCGGCTCACCCACCGGGTATGATCGGCTACTGGCCACACGCTTTGGGGGTGCGGCGGTGGAAGCGGTCGCGAACAAGAAGTGGGGACATATGGTGGCCCTGCAGTCGCCGCATATTGTCACGCTGCCCATCGTGGATGTGCTCAAGGTCAGCAAACGGGTCGAACCCGACCACGATGTGGTGCGAACCGCCCGGGCCGTAGGGATCAGCTTCGGGGATTGACGGGTACCACAGGGACAGAGGCGGTGGTTCCGTCACCACAGCGGGGCGCAATCGTCCTGTTACGGGGACGACACCGTCCTGCCGAAGAGACGGCGGCGTGAGTTGAATGGCATCGCCTCGACGAGCGCACAGAGGGAAAACCGCGGGATTCCAGGGTTGCCATGCTGGTGGCACGCGTTCTGCACTGATCTATTACGTACGGTGTCGGCCGCATCAATCGTGATGCGGCACAGGCGCCTTGTCGGAGGACATCATGGTACGTCGAATCCTGAAGGTATGCGGGTTGCTTGTGGCTGTCGCGGCCCCGTGGACGGCGGCAGACGCGCAGCGCCCCACGGCCCTGCGTACGGCGGCGGACAGCGTGCCCAAGGAGTATCAGCCGCCCGCCGGGATGTGCCGGATTTGGCTCAACGGTGTGCCGCCCACGCAGCAGCCCGCGCCCACTGAGTGCAGTCTTGCGGTGCGTAACAAGCCGCCTAACGGAGTCGTCGTCTATGGCCCGCAAAAGGGCGGCAAAAACAACCCTGGTCTGGGCGAGCAGCCCATCAAACCCTTCGACGGCAAGTCCACCGTCAAGCCCCCGATCAGGATTCCCGGACGGCCAGGTCTGAGTGACGCGGGACGCGAGCCGTGGGAGGCCAAACGCATCACTGACGATCAGTTGTTTGCCGACCGACAGGAGAACTTGTCGGTCTCGTCGTCTGGCGCGATGGCGACGGGCGGTGCCGGCGCGGTCGGGTTTGACGCGTACGTCGGTCAGGGCGGACTGCTCCTGGGCACCGGCCCCATCGCCGATCCGCGCTACTTCTCGGGCACCACCCCGCCTCCGGGGCGCGGCTCCACGTCGTGCCTCGATCGCGACGGTGATGGCTGGTGTGACGATTTCCGCTTCGGGCCGCCGCCATGTCTCGACCGCGACAAAGATGGCCGTTGCGACGATCTGCCGGCATTTGCCTCGGCAGCGTACCCGCAGGTGCTGCCGCGCATGCAGGCGGCCGTTGATGTCATGCAGGGACGTCCGAGTGTTGAGGTCGCACAGTGGTTGGGCACCAATGAATTTGTGGCACGCCTGCCGGATCAGGGCCGAGGTACCCCGTGGCGCGCGATTTTTCTCGATGCCAACACGAATCAGCTGCTGCAGGTATGGACTGATCGTAACAAAGACGGCTTGGTCGATCGGGTCGAGGTGTTTCGCGATGGTCAGCGGGTGAAACTCATTCAGCGCTAGAACGGACTGCGTCGCGGGCGGTTAGGTTATCAAGGTGCGCACCGTCCACGACCGCTATCTCCCGCCCGATCGCGAGGCCTTTGCAGCGGCGAAGCCGTCCACCGGACGGGTCATTGTCATCGCGCCTACGCGGGCCGCTTGTGAAACCATCGAGCTCGCGGTTGGGCTGCGCATCGAGACATTTCTCGAGCGCACGCGCGGTGATGATCTCCGCCGGCTCGCCGCCAGCGGCCGCGGCTTTGGTATTGTCGCCGGTACCGGCTCCGGAAAAACACTCGCGATCCGTCCGATCGCCGAAATCATCCTCGGCACGGAGCAGCTGCGCGTTGGCGTGATCAATCGGGAGCGTGAAGCCACACCCGATACGCCGAGTTGGAATGTGATCATCGTGACCACCGGGATCGCACGGCGTTGGTTCCAGGATGGCGATATCCTGCCGCAGGATACGCTGGTTGTCGACGAGATCCACCAGACGAGCGCGGAACTCGAGTTGTGTCTTGCACTCGGCAAACGCACCGGGTGCCGGTTTATCTGGCTGTCGGCGACGGTCGATCCCTCGTTCTACGCGCGCTATCTCGACAGCGCCGAAGTGCTGGCCGTGAGCACGTTTGACGCGGAGAAAGCGGCAAAAGTGGAGGTGGTGCGCAAACAACCCGTGGAGTTTCTCGACGATGGGTTTTTACGCAAGGCCGTCAAGGCGGGACGAGGCATGGCGATGTTCCTGCCCACCCGTGCGATGGTGGAGGAAGCTGCTGCGTGGGTGCAGTCGCGGTATCCCGGCATCGAAGCGGCGCACTATCACGGCGGTGAGCCCATCCGCGTGATCAGGCCGTTCCTCGAAGGCGAGGTGAAGAAGCCGTTCTTCCTGGCGATGACGGCGGCCGGACAGAGTGCACTCAATGTACCGGGGCTCGATACGGTCATCATTGACGACTCGCGCTTTACGAACGTGATCATGCGGGGGCGTAATGTGCTCACGCGCACACACCTCGGCGCGAACGAGATCCTGCAAATGGCGGGACGGGTGCACGGACGTGTGGCCGGTGGACGCGTGCACATTCTCAGCGATCGCGACATCCACTTCGCGTCGCTCAAGCCCACGGAACCCGAGTTTCAGCTGGCGGGAGATTCAGAGCGCGTGGCGCTCACGTGCGCCGGGCTCGGTGTACGCGCCGATGATCTTGAACTGCCGGTGCCGCTCGATCGCACGGCGTATCGCAAGGCATTGTCGTTGCTCGAATCACGTGGACTGGTGGAGCAGGGACGACTCACCGACTACGGGCGCGCGGTGGAAGCGCTGCCGGTGGAGCGCGCGTGGGGTGAACTCGTGGTGCACGGCGAAGACGCGTTGTTGCCCTTTCTGGCGGTGATGAGCGGCATCGATTCGTTGCACCGCATGACGCGAGATGATCGCAATCTTGAAGGACTTGTGCTGCACGGCAGCGATCATCTCACGGCGTACAACGTGTATGCCGAGGCGTTCAGCGAGGCCGGGCACGTGGGCGAAGTGTACGGCTTGGCGCGTCACTTGTTTGACGCCGAACGCATCGCGCTGTGGGCCGAACGGCGTGGTGTCCTTGTGAAGTCGCTCGAAGATGCCGCACTGGCGATGGCGAGTGTGTATCGCAGCGTGAATACGCCTCTGCCGCAGTCCATGCCATTTGCGCGCGAGAGTACGCTGCGCCGGTTTCAGGAGTTGCTGGCGCAGTTCATGCCGTTTGATCTTGTTGTTGACGAAGAAACAGTGGACGGTCAAAATGCGCGCGTGTCGCGCACCAGTGTGTGCGGCAGCTGGGGCGCGGTGGCCGGTTCGTTGCGTTTTTTCGCCGATCGCTTCGGTGTGCCGCGCGCCGGCATCGAAGGCACGCAGCTGTCGCTCGATCTCATTCGGCAGCACGCGCACCGGCACGCGCCCGAACTCGTGCTCGATCCTGGGCGCGGACACACGCCGATCGTTGAACGTCGCCGTGTGTCGTACTTCGGCTTTGAACTCTCGCGCGAATCAGAACCGCTGCGTGAATGGCAGGGTGAGCAGGCGTCGCGCGCGCGTGATCTGGTGGCTGAGGGACTCGCCACCGGGCAACTGCGACATCACGCGGTGCGGCGCAATCATGCGGCGATCGAAGAGGTGCGCGAGGTCTGGCGACGGTTGGCGGGCACGACGACGAAGCTCGGTCAAGCTGAACTCGCCGCGTGGTATCGCGCACAACTCGACGGCGTGCACAATTGGGAAGACGTGCGACGGTTGGCGTTGCCGCTCGAGTTGAGCAATTTCGTGGACGCGTCGGAACTCGCGCGCGCACGGGCGTTGCCCGACGACCTCATGGTGCGGGAACGTGCCGTGCCGCTCGACTACGATGTCGAGTCGCGCGACGACGGCACGCTCGCGCCCGTGATGCGCCTGCGTTTGCCGGAGAAGCTCGCGCGCACCCTGTCGGCCGATGAAGTGCCGGCGCTTGGCGGCCCGCTGTCCGGCCGCCCGCTGCGCTTTCTGGTGACCCGCGGACAACGCGGCGCGGTGCGCGCCGATTCGGTCGCCGAACTGCAGCACAAGCTCGACGCGCCCTGGAGCGACGACGAGATCGCGGCGCAGTCGCGGGCGCGCGATCTCAAGCGGGAGCCTGGCCGCCAGGAGTCGCGTGGCGGTCGTGGGGGACGGCCCGGTCGTGGTGGTGGACCCGGTGGTGGTGGCAGTGCCGGTGGTGGCGCCAGTGGCGGCGGTCGACCGGGCGGTGGCGGTGGTGGTGCCAGCGGAGGCGGTCGACCGGGCGGCGGCGGTGGGCGCGGTCCAGCCCGCGGTGGCAAGCGACGCGGGCGCTGAGCGCCATCCCGCTCTAGGACCCCGTGTCCGATTTTGCGACACGTTTCGGTCTCAACAAATCCGACATTATAACGTCACTACTCAGTCACGGTTAGACACCGTGCCAAAGCAGTACTCGCGCGCTCGCCTTTAAACGTATGTAGAGCAATGGCTTACGTATTATCTAACGGCGGCCCTTGTGCTTCGGACCGGACGGTCCTAGTTTTACCTCGTGATATCCGACAGACGAAAACAAATCCTTGATGCTGCGGCAACGCTGATCTCTGAACGTGGCTACACCGCCACGTCGGTGGACGATGTTATTCGCGGCGCGAAGCTCAGTGGCAAGAGCCACTTCTACCACTACTTCCGGTCCAAGGAAGAGTTGGGGTACGAAGTGCTTGACCGTCAGTTCGAGCGTTTTGCGGAGCGCGGTCTGGCCATTCTGCGCGAGCCCATGATCGATCCGCTCGATCGTTTGTCGTTGTTCATCGACGCCGTGGTGGCATTGCAAGCGGAGCGCGGCGGACGCGGTGGCTCACCGTTCGGCAATCTGGCCGCCGAGTTGGCCGATGCGCATGAAGGCTTCCGCATCCGAATCGAGGCGGTGTTCGAACGCTGGGCTAGTCAGATCCGCTCGTTATTGTGGGAAGCGCGTCCGCAACTCAACGATGACGTCGATGCTGTGCGGTTGTCGCGCTTCATCATTGCCACGCTCGAAGGCGCGGTGTTGATGACGCGGGTGAAGCGGGACCTGGGTGTGCTTGAAGGCATTGCGATTGATCTGAAGCGGTTTATTGGAACGCATGTGCGCGATGGCGGCGCGGTGGTCGCGTTTCAAGGGGTGTGAGCAGGTGGTAGTCCATCGGGCAGGCTCGGGACGCGTCGGTTGCGAGCATGAGACGGTGGTAACGGGTGGAGAGGCCGCGTCTCATGCGGCCCGGGAGCGAGCAGCAATGGTGGCGAGCAATCAGACGGTGGTGCGTCAGGCAACTACGACTGATGCGGCGGGAGAGTCGGCAAGCGAATTGACGGCTGAAGCACTCCTCGATCGTGCAGCGCGGCGTGCGCGGTTCGAACGGGAAGCGCTCGTGCATCTCGACGCGCTCTATTCCTTCGCGCTCAAACTTGCGCGCTCGCGCGACGATGCCGAGGATCTCGTCAGCGACACCATGCTGCGCGCGATCGAGCGCTGGGAGCAGTATCACCTGGGCACCAACATTCGTGCGTGGCTCTTCACGATTCTCTATCACGTCTTCGTAAGCCGCAAGCGTCGTATCGACGCGCGCGAAGTGCAGCAGCCGGAAGACACCGAGGGATGGGCGCTGTTCGAAGCCGTTGGTGAGGCCGACCCGGAGAGCCGGTTTTATGATTCGTTCCTTGACGACGAAATCACGCGCGCGATTCGTGCGTTGCCGGAGGAGTATCGCGCCGCCGTGGTGTTGAGTGACTTGCAAGGCTTGCGATACGCGGAAATCGCCGAGGCCTTGGGCGTGCCGGAGGGGACGGTAAAGTCGCGGTTGTTCCGCGGCCGACGCATTCTGCAAAAGAAGCTGGCCGGCTACGCGGTCGACATGGGCTACATCAAGCCGTCGTCGATTGTCGATCGGTCCGTGGTCAAAGCCGATTGCCTCGCGGTGGAGACATCCGCGATTTGAGGTCGCCGCAAGCGTTCACGCGCTGTTCCACACCGTCTCCCTGACCCAACAGGCGAGACGGTGTTTCGCATCGTGGCTCAGGCGCGGAGCGCTCGGCGCCACAGGCGGGAAGCGCTCGGCGCAGCCGGCAGGCAGCGCTTGGCGCAGAAGGCAGGCAGCGCTCGGCGCAGCCGGCGCAAACCGTCAACCGTGAACCGTTGACTCGAACCGTTCACTGAAGGCGCGATCGCCGAGGTACAATCAGCGTGCGTAATTGGCGGCAACCGTTAACCAAAACCGTTCACGCCTCCCGGTCCACAGCGCCTCTACCGGAATTCGTTCGCCCTCGCGCCCTCGGCGCTGATCGAGCCGGCGGCGCGCGACAACTCCGCCAGCGCGCGCTCAACGGTTCCACTCCACGCATGCAGCCGCGATCGCAGCGCCGCCAGTTCGCTCGACGCCGCCTGCGCGTCGTGCGACGCGTTATCCCGCTCAAGCTCGAGCAGTCGCAGTTGTTCGCGGAGTTGCTGCAGCTGCACGCGCTCTTGCTCCAGCGCGCTCACCCGTTCGCGCAACATGGCTGCCGTCTCCTTATGCCGCGCCAACTCTGTCACGGCCATCGACGCGGCCATCGAAGCGGCACGGCGCTGCTCCACGACCTCGCCGACCGTCTCCTGATGCACGGATGTGAGCACCGTCATGCGATCGCGCATCGTCCCGATTTCCGCTTCGAGACTCTCACGCGCGCGTTCTGACTCCTCAAGCATGGTGTGCACCATGGCCCGGGTGCGCGTCTGGAACTCGCACATCGCGCGCCAACTGTCGCGCTCCTGCACGAGCGCGCGCCGCGTGGCCAGATCACGTGCGAGGATGTCACGCAGTCGTGTGAGGCGTGCGACGAGCGAGCCATTGCCGTTGATTTTGGTCGCCTCGCCCAGCATCTGCAGCGCTTTCTGAATCTCGCGGTCCAGCGCGACACTGCGCTCGGCGTGCTCATCACGGGCGCGTCGCGTTTCGTCGAGTGTCGTGAGGGCTTCACGCAGCGCCCGCAACTCCACCGCAATGCGGCGCACCCCGCGGGCTTCGCCCTCGGCGACAAGCCAGCGCAGCGACGCAACGAAACCACGTTCGAGCGTGGGATCCGGCGTGTGGCGCGGGATGCCGGGAACCGGATGGTCCGGCGTGCGACGGGCGTCCATGTCAGCCCGTCACGCGGTCAGTGGCCACGACACGGTCCGTGCTCGCGCTGCTGTCTTCGGTACGGACACGCGCACGGTGACGCGCCGCCTTGGCGCGATTGCCACACGTCCCCATGTCGCACCAGCGACGGGTGCCGTTGCGTGACGTGTCAAGAAACACGCGTGAGCAGCGCGGTTCCGCACAGCGCCGCACGCGCGGCAACTCGTCAATCACGAGCGCGTCGGCAGCTGACTCGACCACGGGAATCATGAGCCCCGCGAACGCATCGCCCGTGGGCACGAACACGCGCACAAAATCGCCGTCGTCCCGCCGATCCAGTCGGCGTGTGCCCGTGGATCGACCAAGCACCCGATTGATTTCCGCGACGGAGTCGTCTCGTACCGCCGAGTTCGTCGCGCCGCGTTCGGCGAGTGTGCGCAACGCCGACCGCACGCGACGCGCGTCGACCAATGTGGCGGCGGCGGCGGCGGGCTGCAGGAGCGCACGTCGACTGAGACCGGCGGCGCGCTCGAGGTCGACCACGCCGCGTTCAACCAACCACTTCACGAGAGTACCGAAGTCGCGAAGCAAATCACCGCGCGGGACAAGCGACGCGGTGTCGGTGTTGACGAACTCGAGCCACAGTCGGGTACGGGGCGCGGTCCGATCGGCAGACCGCGCTCGCCCAGGGGCCCGCGAAGGCGCGGTGGATGGGGCGAACATGCAGTGTCGCTACGATACTCGCATACGTGCCTCCAAGCAAGCATTTTCCACAGCGTGTGTATGTCCCGCTCGCGCGCCGCACGAGTAATCATCCTCATGGAGTGGTTGTCGTCATGGATCCTGTCTCTCGCGATGCGCAGGTCGGACAGCGAGCTCAGCTGTTGGAGTCGGTACGCCACGTCGTGGTGGGAAGCAGTAATCCGGTCAAGATCGCGGCCGTTTCGGCTGTCATCGCGCGCATCGCGCCGGCCGCGAGCGTGCGCGGCGTCGCTGTGGCGTCGGGCGTGCCGGCGCAACCGTGGGGCGATGCGCAAACGGTGGAGGGTGCACGCGCGCGTGCGCTCGCCGCCCTCGCGATGACCGGTGCAGATCTGGCCATCGGGATCGAGGGTGGTGTCGTCGCGCTTGAGGGCGGGCGGGTCCGCACCTGCGCGTGGGCCGTCGCGCGCGTTCCGGACGGCCGCGAGGGCGTGGGCGGGTCGTTGGCGCTCCCGCTCCCGACGCGTGTGGCCGAACGACTCCGCGCCGGTGAAGAGTTGAGCGATGCGATGGACGCCGAAGCGCGTGCCACCGGCACCCGGTTCGGCCGTGGCGCGGTAGGCATCCTCACCGCCGGCCTGCTTGATCGACAGCAGGCGTACGAGCCGCTTGTCAGTTACGCGCTCGCGCCGTTTCTCGCCGCCGCCTACTTCGACTGAGTCTCCAGATCCGTGGGTCGGTAGAGCAACATCGCCTGTGGCGCACCGCGGAGCACCGCATCGGCGACACTGCCCATCACCAGTCGGGCGATCCCGGTGCGCCCGTGGGTCGCCATCGCAATCACACCGGCGCCGCTGATTGCTGCCTTCTCGATAATCGCGCGGGCGGCTGTCATGTCGGTCGCGACGTCCATCGTCGCGCCCTCGGGTAGTGTGGCGGCCAGCGCGGCAAGCCGCTGGCGTGCGTCGTCTTCCTGACGCGTCAGATCGCCCTCGCCGGTCAGCAAGGCTTCCGTCCCGAACGGCGCCATCGGAATGGCGTTGGGAATGGCCACGGTGAACAGGCTGATCGGCACACCGACCGATTGCGAGAAAACGACGGCGTGCGGTACGATCGCGTCGGCGAACTTGGAGCCGTCAAGCGGCACGAGCACGGAGCCGTGGGGCAGCGGGGAGGCTGGATCCGGAGCGGCGTCCCCGCTCGGACGTACGAGAAATACGGGACACGGCGCTCGGTGCAGAAAGCTGGTGGCCACGCTGCCCAGCCAGAGGCGTTCCAGGCCACTGCGCCCATGCGTCGTCATGATCACCAGATCCGCACCAATCGCCGTGGCGTGTTCCGAGAGCGCCTCCACGACGGTGCCCTCAATCACGCGACCCGTCGCTCGCACACCCTCCGCCGCGAGCGTCTGCGCGACCGACGCGATCGCGGCCTCATCGGCGATGCGCCGCGCCGAGAGCGCGTCGGTATCCATTACGGGCACCAATACTTCACCGGGAACAAATGGGACGTACGCGCTCGGATCCAGCACTGTCACCAGGTGCAGGACGGCACCGCTGCGTTTCGCCAGCGCAGAAGCGACGGGAATCGCCTTGGCGCTGAACGGCGATCCGTCGAGCGGGACGAGAATGGTCTTGTACATATACCCCTCATGAACCACGGGAAGTCCTGACCGGCTGACACAGCAACGGCGCTGCGTGACCCGCGTATATTGCCTCATTCGAAGCGCTGAGGTCAGGGGTACGAGCCTTTCCCGACGCGTGATGTTTCACTGATCACCATTCCGGTGCCGGTCGCTTATGGACCCCAAGCCGCATGTGTGCGCCGAACGGGTGCGCTGGGCCGACGTTGATTTGGTGGGCATCGCTCGGTTCAGCGCCTTCACACGCTTTGTGGAACACGGCGAGCAGGAGTGGTTACGCGCTGCCGGTCTGCCGTTCAGTGAGATTTTTCAGTCGCCGAGCATTGTGATGCCGCGTCGGCACCTGAGCATTGAGTATTTCGCGCCCGCTCGACTCGACGATGCCTTGGCGCTTGTCACGTACGTCTCTCGCGTCGGTGAGAGCTCGCTCACCTTTCACGTCGATGTGCTGGGGCTGGCGGATGGTCTGCCCCGAGCGGCGGCGGCCGTCGTGGTCGTTTGTGTGAACGCGCACGATTTCGCCAAGCGGCCGTTGCCCACGATGATTCGCGAAGCGGTCGCGCCCTTTCACATGACGCGCGACGCGGCCCTCATCGCGGCGCAGCCGATGTGCCGCGAACTGGCGTCATTGGCTATCTTTCAGTGATATGACTGATTCGACCACTGCTCCGCTCGCCGTCGGCACGCCCGCCGTCGGCACGTCCGCCGCCGCCGCTGCTGCCGGCCAGTACGTCCGCAAGGGATTCGGCCTCAAGGCCGCCGTACAGGATTCGTTGGCCGCCGACTATACCGGTCACCTGGTTGATTTGCTGCGCGCGCGCGATTTCGAACTCATGGTGGGCAACACCACGATCCGGTTGGCCCGTGAGTTCGGCTTCTGTTATGGCGTGGAACGCGCAGTGGACTACGCGTACCAAACGCGTCAGAAATTTCCGGAGCGCCGCATCTTTCTGGCCGGCGAGATCATTCACAACCCGCACGTAAACGTGAAGCTGCAGGATATGGGCATCACGTTTCTCTCGGCGAAGGGCACCGGCTTCGACTATTCGCCGGTTGAGGCTGGCGATGTGGTGCTGCTGCCGGCCTTCGGCGTCACCATCCACGACTTCGAAACGCTGCGCGCGCTTGGCTGCGTGATCGTGGATACGACGTGTGGCTCCGTACTCAATGTGTGGAAGCGCGTTGAAGCGTACGCGCGCGATGGCTTCACGGCGCTCATTCACGGCAAGTACTACCACGAGGAAACGCGCGCCACGGCGTCGCAGGTGGAGAAGTATCCGGGCGGTACGTATCTCGTGGTGCGCGACATGGACGAGGCCGACATGGTGATGGACTACATCGAGGCCTCGCAGGGAATCACCACAACCAGAGCGCCGCTCTCCCGCGAGGCGTTTTTGGAGCGCTTCGCCAAGCAGGCCCCGCTGCATTTTGATCCGGACCTGCATCTGGTTCGCATCGGTGTGGCCAATCAAACCACGATGCTGGCGCGCGAATCGCTGGCCATTGCCCACGCCGTGGGAGCGGCGATGGAACGGGCGTACGGCGCCGAGCATCGGGCAGCACATTTCCGGTCGTTCGACACGATTTGCAGTGCGACGCAGGAACGGCAGGACGCCGTCGTGGAGATGCTCAAGGAACCGCTCGACGTGATGGTCGTGGTGGGCGGCTACAACTCGAGTAACACCATCTCACTCGCGGCACTCTGTGCGGAGCAGGTGACGACGTATCACATTTCCGATCCTGACGAGATCGACGTCGAGGCGAACACGGCACGATACCGCACGATCGGTCCACACGGCGAGGTGGTGACGAGTACCGACTGGATGCCGGTTGGTGCGTCACTGCGCATCGGCATCACGGCCGGTGCAAGCACACCGAACAACAAGATTGGGGAGACAGTGGCGCGTGTTTTTGAAATTCGCGGAGTAGATCCGGCTCTGGTAGTCTGACCCTGCCGGGCGGTGTCGTGCGTCGCAGTGGGTGGTCAGCAGTGACGAAATGGGTGTACGTGGGGTATCAACGAGTGGGTAGTCAGACCCATCACGTTCGCACCAGAGAACCGTTCATGCTTTCGTCAACTCGATCATTCGTTTTTCGTCGGGCCGCAGCCGCGTCCGTTCTCGCGATCGGCCTCTCCGCGTGTGGGGAATCGACCGGTCCGGGCAGCACACCGCCCGCCACCATTGCGGCGCTGCCGCGTACGCTGACCACGCTTGAGCGGGACGCCATTCGCGCAAGTAATAGCTTTGGGCTCACGCTGCTGCGCGAAGTCGCGATCGAAAAAGCCGGTGAAAACGTGGTGCTCTCGCCGTTCAGTGCGTCCGTTGCGCTCGGCATGGCCTACGCCGGTGCCAATGGCACCACCGAATCGGCCATACGCGAGACACTGGGCTGGGGCACGCACTCACGCGCCGAGATTCTCGCGGGCTATCGCGACCTGCCGGGATTGATTCTCGGGCTCGATCCCAAGGTCGACATTCGCAGTGCCAATGCGATGTGGGTACGCAACGGATTTCCGGTATTGGCGAGCTACACGGGCGAAATGCAATCGGTGTTCAACGCCAGCGTTCGCAACGGCGCGTTTGACGCTACCACCGTGGCCGAGATGAACGCGTGGGCATCGCAGAACACCAATGGTCGCATTCCGAAGGTCGTGGAATCGTTGGACGCGGACATGGTGGCCATGCTCATGAACGCGCTCTATTTCAAGGCCAGCTGGCGTGATCGCTTTGACGTGGCGAAAACACGCTCCGTGCCGTTTACCACGAGCGGTGGTGCGCGGCCGAACGTGGCCACGATGTTTCGCCTCGACGAGATCGCCTACGCACAGTCTCGCGGCGCGGAATGGGCCGAGTTACCCTACGGCAACACGGCGTTCGTGATGACGCTGGTGCTCCCGCAGAGCGGTACGTCGCCGAGCCAGTGGTTGCAGGGGCTCGAGGCGGCAGCGTTCACCGCAGCACTACCAACGGTTACTCGCAAGGTTGACCTCAGCCTGCCCAGCTTCCGTCTCGCGCTGGACTATCAACTCGCGGGAGCGCTCTCCCGAATGGGCATGGGCATTGCCTTTCGTGCGCGCGAAGCGAATTTTACCCGGATCGCCAACGCTGAGCTCTTCCTTACCCACGTGAAGCAGGACGTCTTCATCGATGTGAACGAGGAGGGCACGGAGGCGGCGGCCGTGACGCAGGTGGGTGTCGGTGTGGTGTCATTGCCCGTCATCCCGGTCATGCATCTTGATCGCCCCTTTCTCTTCTTCATCAGAGAACGTTTGAGTGGTACGATTCTGTTCGCCGGTATCATCGAGCAGCCCGCGAGCTAACGCATCGGGCAGCGTGGTCACGTCCGGCCCCCAGCAGCCGGCCGGGTCTCGCAGCGCGGCGGTGACACGAGTCATCGCCGCGCTTGTGTGTACTGTTGCGTTCCTCGTCAGTGCCTGCGCGCGCGTTCCCAGACCCAGCGTAGCGCCGGCTGCGGCCACGTCTCCCGTGCGATTCGTGTTGGTGAACGATGTGTACGTGTCGGACACCCTGCGCGATGGTTCTGGAGGGCTCGCACGTGTGGCTGCGTGGCGGGACTCGGTGGAGCGGGCGTCGGGTTCACGCGTACTGTTTCTGCTGGCCGGTGATGTGTTTTCGCCGTCGCTGCTGAGCAAGTGGTTTAACGGCCGACAGATGGTGGAGGCGTTCAACGCGGCGCGGCTCGACTACGGCACACTCGGCAACCACGAGTTCGATGTTTCCCGCGAGGAGTTTACCGCACGGGTCACCGAGTCGCGGTTCCGCTGGCTCTCCGCGAACTGTGCGTATGGCGACGGCGCTCCGTTTCCCAACGTACGCGGGTGGGACACGGTCACCGTGCAGGGAACGCGCGTTGGCATTTTCGGCACCACGGTTCAGGCGGAGTATCGCTCATGGGTGCGCTGCACCGATCCCGATATCGCCGCCCGTGCCGCGATCGACACACTCGCACAGCTCGGCGTGGACCTGGTCGTCGGGCTCACGCATCAGTTCATCTATCACGACAGCGCGACGCTGGTGAATGAACCGCGTGCCACACTGCTTTTGGGTGGACATGAGCACGACGGGCGGCGCGTGGCGCACGATGGGCGACTGTTGCTCAAAGCGGCGTCGAATGCGCGTACCGCGATCTACGTCGAGGCGCGCCGCACGGGCGACGGCTGGGCGCTGTTTGACACCGTGCTGAGACCCTCGCGCAACTGGCCAGAGCAACCGGCGACCGCCGCCGTGAACTCCGCGTGGCGCGACACGCTGACGCGTCGCATCGGTGCTGATCGCGTGATTGGTGTATCGCCGGAGCCCATTGATGCGGTCGACAGCACCTCACGCGGCGGCGAGAGCCAGTTCGGTAATCTTGTTGCCGATGCGTATCGACTGGGCACCAACGCGGATGTCGCGCTCCTCAACTCCGGGGCCATGCGTCTGGACGACATGCTCGGTCCCGGTCCGATCACCGCACACGAGATCGAGTCCGTGTTTTTGTTTGCCGACGAAACGCGGGTGGTCACGTTTCCCCTCACCGGCGCGCGCTTGCGCGAGGTCCTCGAACACGGCGTGTCACAGCGACGGCTGGGCACCGGTGCGTCTCCGCAGGTGAGCGGAGTGGTATTTTCCTTCGATCCGCGACTGGCTACCGGCTCGCGCATCGTGGGCGAATTGCGCCGCACCGACGGGAGCACGATTGGGAACCGTGATGTGGTGCGTGTCTCCTTTCCCACGTATCCGGCCTGCCTCGGCGGAGATGGGTATGTGATTCCGGAAGCGCGCGCCGCGTGTGATGCGCACACGGCCGATATCACGACGGCACCGCGCAGCGCGCAGTTGCTGATTTCGCATATCGAGACAATGAACGGACGTATCGTGCTGCCCCCGATCGGTCGTGTACTCCGACTTGACGGGCGACGCGGCAATCGCTGAGTTGTGCCATCGCGTGACGCGCCGTAGCGTCTACAGAGTGAAACCGCATTTTCCTTTCTCCGGAGTCGCTCGTGTCTTCGCATGAACCCATAACCTCCCGCGACGCTGACGCCCACGCGCGGCTTCGGCTCAATGGCAAGGTGGCGATTGTCACGGGCGGTACCCGTGGCATCGGTTTCGCGGCGGCCACCACGCTTGGTCGCGCCGGTGCCCAGGTGGTGGTATCGAGCCGCAAGGCCGATCACGTAGAGTCGGCGGTATCCGCGCTACGTCTCGATGGCCTGGACGTCACGGGCATTGTGGCCAACATGAGTCACATGGACGATGTGCGCGGGCTCGCTGCACGCACGGTCGAAGCGTACGACGGGATTGATATCATCGTCAACAACGCCGCGACCAATCCCGTGTTCGGACCATTGCAACAACAGGGCGAAGAAGCGTTCAACAAAATCATGGCCGTGAACGTGCTCGGTGTCCTCGAGCTCTGTCGTTCCTCGCATTCGATGATGCAGTCGCGTGGCGGTGGATCGATCGTGAACATTTCGTCCATTGGCGGTGTGTCGCCCGAGCCCGGACTGGGGCTGTACTCGGTGAGCAAAGCCGCGCTCATTTCGCTCACGAAAGTGATGGCGATGGAGTGGGGAGCTGACGGCATTCGCGTGAACGCCATCTGTCCGGGGCTTATCAAGACACACTTCAGCAAAGCGCTCTGGCAGGACCCGACCATCGCGCACACCATCGTGGACAAACAGCCCATCGGGCGCATCGGCACGCCCGATGATATCGCGGGGCTGATCCTTTTTCTCGCCAGTGACGCGTCGTCGTATTGCACCGGTGGCACGTACATGGCTGAAGGTGGCTATCTGCTATGACCGATGCGGACACGCTGCTCGAAACGGCGCGTACCTTCGTGCGCGGTGTGCTCGTGCCGCGCGAAGCGGAGCTGTTGAGGGGCCACTGGGCGGACATCGAGCCGATTCTCTCCGGCCTGCGCCGCGACGCGCGTACGCTGGGGCTGTGGGCGCCCTTTCTGCCGCAATCACACGGCGGTCGCGGACTGCCGCTGGAAACATTTGCGCGCCTTTCCGAAGTGCTCGGCTGGACACCCTTTGGTCACTATGTGTGCAACTGTCAGGCGCCCGACGTGGGCAACATGGAACTGCTGCACCAGTTCGGAACGCCCACGCAGCAGACGCAGTGGCTCGAGCCGCTCGCGCACGGAGACATACGCAGCTGCTTCGCGATGACGGAACCGGAGTTCGCGGGCTCGAATCCCACGCAGCTCGCGACGCGCGCCGAGCGCGATGGCGGCGAGTACGTGATCACGGGGCACAAATGGTTCACGTCGAGTGCCGATGGTGCGTCGTTCGCTGTCGTCATGGCCGTCACGAACCCTGAAGCGGAGCCCCACGCGCGCGCGACGCAGATCATCGTGCCGCTGCCCACCGATGGGTACACGCTCGTACGCAATATCTCGGTGATGGGCGAGGCGGGTGGTGGGTGGGCGAGTCACGCTGAAGTGCGATTTGATGGCGTACGGGTGCCCGTGTCGAATCGGCTGGGCGATGAAGGTGCCGGTTTTGCACTTGCGCAGGAGCGACTCGGGCCCGGGCGCATTCATCATTGCATGCGCTGGATCGGGATCTGCGAGCGTGTATTCGATCTCATGTGTCGGCGCGCCGTCACGCGTGAGTTGTCACCGGGCGAGCCGCTGGCGAACAAGCAGGCGGTGCAGTTCTGGATCGCCGACTCGCGTATTGACATTCATGCCGCTCGCCTCATGGTGCTCGACGCCGCCGCGCGGATGTCGCGTGATGGACAACGCGCCGCGCGCGAGGAAATCAGCTACATCAAGGTGTTTGTGGCCAATGTGTTGCAGCGCGTGCTCGATCGTGCGCTGCAAGCGCACGGTGCGCTTGGGATGACGGATGACACGCCCATTGCCTGGTGGTACCGGCACGAACGCGCGGCGCGCATTTACGACGGCGCCGATGAGGTGCACAAAAGCGTGATCGCCCGTCGCGCGCTGGCGCCGTATCTGAAGTCGCACGCCGGCACGGCGACACCGTGAGTGGCGTCGCGTGAGCGACACGGCTGGTGGGCCTCACGACACCGTGGCGGTTCGGCCCGGCGAGGCGCTCGATGCGGCGGCGCTCACCGTGTGGCTGCATGCCAATGCGCCGGAGCTGCTCGGGACCTCGACGGCACCGGTTCGTGTGTCGCAGTTCGGCGGTGGATTTTCCAATCTTACCTACCGCCTGACGGTTGGCGAGCGCACCATGGTGTTGCGTCGACCACCGCGTGGTGTTGCGCGCGGCGTCGCGCATGACATGGGGCGCGAGTACCGACTCCTCTCCGCGCTGCATCCGGCGGGTGTACCGGTGCCTCGAGCGCTTGCGTACTGCGATGACGATACGGTTCTTGGCGCGCCGTTCTATCTCATGGAGTTCGTTGACGGCGTGATCCTTCGCCAGGAGCCGCCCGACGGTGTGCGATTCGATGCCGGCGTGGCCGGCGAACTGGCGAACGCATTCGTGCGGCAGTTGGTCGCGCTGCATGCACTCGATGTGAATGCGATCGGGTTGTCCGACCTCGGCCGCGCGGAGGGCTATGTGGCGCGGCAGGTTGGCGGCTGGACCAAGCGCTGGCATTCGTCGCGCACGACGGACGTGATCGTGATGGACGACGTGGCTGTGTGGCTCGGCGCCCATCAGCCAACAGAATGTGGCACCGCGCTGTTGCACAACGACTTCAAATACGACAACCTCGTGCTCGATCCCGCTGATCTCACGCAGATCCGTGCGATTCTGGATTGGGAGATGGCCACGATCGGTTGTCCACTCATGGATCTTGGCACGTCGCTGGCCTACTGGGTGGAAGCCACCGACCCGCCCATGCTACGCGCGCTCGGTCTCGGCATTACGGCGTCCGACGGGAGCTTTACACGAAGCGAGCTGGTGCGTGCGTACGAGCAGGCGAGTGGGCGGCCGGTCCCTGATCCGGTGTTCTACTACGTGTACGGACTGTTCAAACTTGCCGTGGTTGCGCAGCAGATTTTCGCGCGACATCTGCGCGGTCTCACCAGCGACCCGCGTTTCGCGCGACTCGATGCAGCGGTGCTGCTGTTGGCGCAGCTCGCGGCGAACGCCATTCAAACGCAACGACTGAGTCACACGTAGCACAGCCACAATACCGTTGTGATATTCCGCACAGTGCGCAGGGATTCCTCGCGCGAGATCGGAACATCAGTACACGTAACGTGTCCGAGGGTGTCTGACCACTCAAGCCGAGCTTGAGTAGGCATTCCATTGCAAGCACTCGGGCAGAGCGCCCGTCCCCCTCCGGAGGACCTATGATCAAATCCCGCGTGATGCTGCTTCCGCTCGCGTTCGTTGCCACGACCATGCTCGTGGCGTGCAGCAACGACGGCGCCGACGAAATGCGTGAGAATTCCGCCACGGCCGCCGAAGCCAGCTCGGCGGCGATGACTGATATTGAGACGTCCGAAACGTTTCTGGTGTCGCTCACTGGCGCCGCCGAACGTCCCGATCCAGTGGCGACCACCGCGTCGGCCGACGCCACCATCATCGTATACACCGACAGCATCCTCTACGTCGTGTCCGGGCTGTCCGTGAAGGGCGTGACAGCCGCGCACATCCACCGTGGCGGTGCTGAGGAGGCCGGACCCGTGCTGGCCACGCTGTATACGAGCGATGCCGGTACCGATTTCGATAATGGCCTTATTACCAACGGTACGATCACGCGTGAAACCACACTTTCTGACGGCGTCACATTTGACCAGCTACGCGAACTCGTTCGCACCGGCGCTGCGTATCTGAATGTGCACACCAAGGCACACCCGAAGGGTGAGCTACGCAGCCAGACGGTGCCCAACCCGCAGTAACAGTTCGCCGGTCGTGTTCAGTACACTTCGAACACGCCGGCCGCTCCCATGCCGCCACCAACGCACATGGTCACGAGCCCAAGTCCACCACCGCGACGCTGCAATTCGTGCACCAGTTGCGTGGTGAGCTTGGCACCAGTGGCGCCAAGCGGATGACCCAGTGCGATTGCGCCACCGTTCACGTTGGTGCGCGCCGGATCCATTCCAAGCTCATTCATCACGGCCAGCGCCTGGGCCGCAAATGCCTCATTGAACTCGATGAGCTGGATGTCGGATAAGGATACGCCCGCGCGTGCCAGCGCTTTGGGCACCGCTTTGATCGGACCAACGCCCATGATGTCGGGCGACACACCGGCCGTGGCAAACGTCACGAACCGCGCCAACGGTTTGAGTCCCAGCGCATCGGCCTTCGCGCGGCTCATCACCAGCACGGCAGAGGCACCATCGGAAAATGGCGACGCGTTTCCGGCCGTGACCGTTCCCTTGGCGGAGAACGCGGGACGCAGCGCGGCCATCTGTTCGCGAGTGGTCCCAGGACGAGGGCACTCGTCGGTCTCCACCATGTGCTCAGAGACCGTACGTTTGGCGCCCTGCCACGCCTCGCGTGTCACCGCGATCGGTACGATCTCCGGCGCAAAGGTCTTGTTCACCAGTGACACACCAGCGTTCTGTTGTGACGCAAACGCAAAGTCATCGGCCATCTCACGCGTGATGCCCCACTGCTTGGCCACGCGTTCCGCCGTGAATCCCATGCCGATGTAGCTCTCCGTGATCTCCGGCGAGAGCCGCGTGTGATACCCCGACATCGGCACCTGTGACATCATTTCGGTGCCGCCGGTCAGCACTACGTCGGCGTGACCGGCCATGATGGCCTGCGCGCCATACGCGACCGCCTGCAGTCCCGACGAGCAAAACCGGTTGATGGTCGCGGCGGACGTGTCCACCGGCAAGCCCGCACGCAACCACGCGAGTCGCGCGAGATTCAATCCCTGCGACGCCTCGGGCATCGCGCAGCCCCACTGCACATCGTCCACCTGCGCCGGATCGATGCCGGCGCGCTGCAGCGCCGCCTGCATCACAGCCGCCGAGAGATCGATCGGATGCACGGACGCCAAGGCACCATCCGCTTTTCCGCGCGCGACAGCAGTGCGCACGCAGCTTACGATGACGACTTCAGTCATGGATTCAGTCTCCTGGGTCGCAATCAGTTACGAAGCGGTTTGCCCGTGGTGAGCATGTGCTCAATCCGGGCCTGAGTTTCTTTCGTGCCGAGCAACATGAGGAACTGTTCACGCTCAAGGTCGAGCAGATCCTGTTCACTCACCTCGCGCGGTGCGCCGTCGCCGCCGCAGAGCACGTACGCCACCGACCGGCCGACACGCAGGTCGTGCGCCGACGCCTGACCCGCTTCACCAGCCGCCCAGAGTGCGTACTGCAGATTGCCGAAGCCTTCGCGACCCAACGCGCGCATGCGCTTCTCCACTGGTGCCACATAGTCCGGTGCGAGATCGAGTACACGCTGCCGGGCGTCAGACAACAGCGTGTCACGGTTCATGCTGATCCGATCGCCCTCGCGCAGGAAGCCCATCGCGCGTGCGTCGGGCGCACTGGTGCTCGTGGCCGCGAATGCAATCAGCTTGAAGGCACGCTTGATCGCTTCAAACGCATCGGCTTCATCATATGGCGCGAGCGCATCGGTGAAGCGGAAGGCGAGTTCTTTGGTGCCGCCGCCGCCGGGTATCACACCCACACCCACTTCCACCAAACCCATGTACGTCTCAGCCGCCATTTGCACACGGTCGGCGTGCAGTACCAACTCACTGCCGCCGCCGAGTGTCAGTCCATGCGGCGCCACGACCACAGGAAACGGGGCACGCCGAATCGACATCACACTCTGCTGAAAGGCATGAATGCTCTGCTCGAGCGCATCCCACGCGCCCGCCGCCACGCCAAACGACACGGCGGCCAGATCGGCACCGGCGCTGAAGGTGCGCAGATCGTCGTTGCCAATGACCAGACCGGCGTAACCTCCGCGCTCCACCCTACGCAGCGACGTGGCCAGCCCCTCCATCAATCCCTGACCGAGTGTATTCATCTTCGAGCGGAACTCGAAACAGAGCACGCCGTCGCCCAGATCGATCAGTCGCGCCGAGCCGAAGTCTTCCACCGTACGACCGGCCGCGTGCTGCAGCGCGAGATTGATGTTGCCCGGAATCGACGGCACCGTCTCGTACATCCCCTCGAAGGTGAGATAGTCGCCGTCCTTGTAAAACGCGCCGTGGGCCTGATCGAGCAGCGCTGGCACCGTGTCACCGCGCGCGGTGAACTGCGCACGCAGCCAGTTGTGGCCGAGTGCGTCCATCACCCGGAATGGTCCGATTTCCCAGCCGTAGCCCCACTGCAGCGCACGATCAACCGCCACGAGATCGTACGCAAGTGTGGACGCCAGCGTGAGCGTGTAGTGCGCCGCATCGAGCAGATGATCACGGAGAAACGCACCGTGCGCCCCGCCAAGATCACGGGCGCCGGCGAGACGTGCGGCGTGTGGTTGCCTGATGAGTTGACCGACATCGCCACCACTCATGCGCTGCTGCGGCGCGTACGTCGCGCTGCGCCAATCGTACGTCAGCACACCGTCTTTGGTCTTCTGATAAAATCCACCGCCCGTCTTGTCGCCCAGCTTGCCCTGCGCGATAAGCGCCTGCACCCACTCCGGCAGTGCGAGGTCCTCGCCGGTCTGCTGGGCCATGCCGCTGGTCACATGACCAAGCACGTCGAGTCCTGAGAGATCTCCGGTTCGGAACGTCGCCGATTTCGCGCGACCGATGAGCAGTCCCGTGAGCCCGTCTACTTCATCAATCGTAAGCTCGTGCTGCATCATGCGGCGCATCGTGCTCACCATCCCGTACACACCCAAGCGATTCGCGATGAAGCCGGGCACATCTTTCGCAATCACCGTGCCCTTGCCGAGAATGCGCTCCGCAAACGTACGCGTCGCGCCGATCACTGCGGGATCTGTCTCCGGTGTGGGGATCAGTTCAAGCAGATGCATGTAGCGCGGCGGATTGAAAAAGTGCGTGCCAAGGAAGCGGCGACGAAACGCGTCCGAGCGTCCCTCGAGCAACACCGACATCGGAATGCCGGACGTGTTCGTGGTGACGATCGCCGATGATTTGAGCAGCGGTTCGAGCCGCGCGAACAGCTGCTGTTTGGGCTCTGGCAACTCGATGATTGCTTCCACAATCCAATCGCATTCGGCCAGCCACTCGAGATGGTCTTCCGTATTGCCGCAGCGAACGCGCGCGGCGGCGCTGGCGTGCATGAACGCGGCCGGCTTGGCCTTGATGGCTTTCTGCAATCCGGCCTTGGCCGGCCCGCTGCGATCCGGAGAACCCGGGATGTCGAGCAGGACGACGCGGAGGCCGGCCGAGGCGGCGAGAGCAGCGATGCCGCTGCCCATCGCGCCCGCACCAACCACGCCGACGGTCGAGACGCGCATGAACGCTCCGGTGGAGACGCAGCCGAGCAGGACGCACGCCACGGATCAGAGGGACCGTAGCAACGTGACGCCCGCTTCGCTACGCGAAAAGGGATTCAGGAAATGTTCTGCCGTGCGCCTGGTTCCGGAAGGGGTCAGCCCGGAAGAACGCGACGCTCACGTCATGTTTGCGGGATGCTCAGCCGCTGCCAGAAGAGCTTCCGGGCCTTGGCCACTTTGGGAGCCACGACTCCCATGCAATAGGGCGCGCTCGGATTCCGCGTGAAGTAATCCTGATGCACCTGCTCAGCCGGCCAGAACTCGGGCGCGGGCGCAATCTCGGTCACAATCGGGTCGGGCCAGAGCGCCTGCGCGGTGAGATCGGCCACCGCCTCGTGCGCGCTAGCCGCTTGATCCGGGTTGTGCGTGTAGATCACCGACCGGTACTGCGTGCCCTGATCGTACCCCTGCCGATTGAGCGTCGTGGGGTCGTGAATCACAAAGAACACGTCCAGCAGGTCCCGGTAGCTGATCACCCCGGGATCGTAGGTGATCTGCACGACCTCAGCATGTCCCGTTACACCCAGGCACACCAACTCATACGTGGGATTGCGCGTCGGGCCGCCCGCGTACCCTGACACGACCGCGTGCACGCCGCGCAGTTCGCGGTACACCGCGTCAAGACACCAGAAACAGCCACCGCCGAGTGTCGCGGTCGCGAGGAGAGGTGCAGCGTCGGACATTGGAGCGGGAGTAGAGGGATCAGGCTTGCAGCGCCGGATGATAGCCGCGCGCGTTGTCGTAATGGGCTTTGATACGGGCAATATCGACTGCGGGTTCCACATCGGCATTCACGGTGACGGTGGGGCCGAATCGCACTTCTTTGGTCCCCCAATCGATTGCCGAACACACAACAGGAACGTTGGCGGCGCGCGCGATGTGCCAGAAGCCGCTTCGCCACTTCTCCACCTTGTGGCGCGTGCCTTCGGGGGCAATTACGAGCACCATGCGCTCGCGTTGCGCGAACGTTTGCGCAAGTTGATCCACCACCGCGTTGGTCGTGTGCCGGTTCACGGGAATCCCGCCCACCGCCCGCATGAACCAACCCATCGACGGGCGGAACAGGGAGTCTTTTGCCAGAAACGAGACGTCAAAACCGAGGGCCCATTTCGCCGCGAGGCCAATGGGGAAGTCCCAGTTGGACGTATGCGGCGCCACAATCACCACGAAGCGCGGCAGATCAGGGATGGTGCCGATGAGTTTCCATCCGGCTGCGCGCAGGATGGTGCGTCCGAGGAGTCGAACGATCGCGCCCCGATGCTGCGGGACGGCGGGGCCCAGGATGGGGGGAGGAGGGGTATCTGGCACGGCGTGACCGCTGGCGAGAGAGAGGGACATGCGGTTCATTTGACGCATGCCTGACAAGATCCGCAAAAGCGACGAGGAGTGGGCCGCGCAGCTCACCAAGATACAGTTCAAGGTCACCCGGCAACACGGCACGGAGCCGGCGTTCACCGGTGAATATTGGGACCATCACGACGCCGGAACGTACTGCTGCGTGTGCTGCGGCGCACCGCTCTTCGCCTCAAAGACCAAATTTGAATCCGGGACCGGTTGGCCCAGCTATTGGGCACCCATCGGAGACGAGGCCATTGAGACCACGCGTGACCGCAGCTGGTTGATGGTGCGCACGGAGGTGCATTGCGCGCGGTGCGATGCGCACCTCGGGCACGTGTTCGATGATGGACCGGCACCGACCGGCCTGCGCTACTGCATGAACAGCGCGTCGTTCACGTTTGAGGAAGCGCGCGCCGAAACCGCAGGGGACACACAGCCGGTGCCTGAGGGCGACGCGTGAGGCTGCGGGCAACTGGTCGTTGGATCGGATGGTGTGCCCTGCTGCCCGGCGCTCTCGCGGCGCAGCCGACACCGCCCGTCGATGTGATCGAACAGATCACGCCACCCGCCGCGATAGCGCTGCGCATACCGGCGAGCACGGTGGCACTCTCCCTGGGCAATGTGGGCATCGTTTCCACCGATGCTGATGTGCTGTTCTACAATCCCGGTATGCTCACGTCCGCACGCGGCGTCGCGCTGTCCGCGCAGCGCTATGGCAGCAATGGCACCACGGGCTCGCTGGCCACGACGCAGATGTTCGGCTCGTTCGCGGTTGCGTTGGGGGCGCGTCTCGCCGACTGGCGCAGCAGCGAAGGGCTCTACGGCGACGCGGTGCGCGACGGGCTGGGGGGGCTGGCGTTGGACGGCACTGGTCGCGCGTCAAGCGTGGCCATCACCGCCGCGACGGCGCGCGCGTTGGGCCCGGTGCGTGTTGGCATCGGCGCAACGTACGTACGCGAATCATTCCGCGCAGAAAACGACGAATCCGCGCAGTTTGATGCGGGCGTCGTCTGGCCGCTGGGACCGACACATCTTGCGTTCACCATGCAGCATGTGGGCAAATCGCTGGCGTTGTCCGGGCTCACGCCCGTTTCGTCTGATACCGACTTCGAAGGCGCATCCGACTGGCGCGCCACGATCGGTTACGGCGGATGGGGGTTTCCGCTCGCCACCTTCTGGGATCTCGGCGCCACGGTGCAGCTCTCCATCGACGAATCGGGCACCGTGCGTTCGGCCGGCGGCGGCGAGCTGACGTATGTGCCGCTCGAAGGCGTCGCGATTGCCGGGCGCATCGGACATCGCTCGACGATCGGCAACGAGCGTCCACTGACCGCCGGTCTTGGCTTTACGCTCGATCGATATTCGATCGACTACGCGGTCGAGTCGTTTCGCGGTGGGAGCCGCGCACATCGCGTCGGTCTGCGGATCCGCTAGCGATCGTGTCGCCAACCGGCACGATGCGGTGAGAAAAGCGTATATTGAGAGGTTACCCTGCACCCCTGAGTGCGCCGCGTGTGAATTGCCCGCTCCGGGGACCCTGCCGCTGATCACGATCGACCTTCCTTTCGTCACGAGGCTGTGCCCATGACCCATCTTCTTCTGCTGGCAGCGCTGATCGCGCCCACGGCAGCGCCGGATTCGACGCGCGTCGCGTCACTCGCCGATTCCGTCGTCTCGACCGGGAACGCCGTGCGGGCCGCGTTCGGCTTTTCGCTCGCGCTCGGCGGCGACTACGCATTTGTTGGTGAGCCGCGGGGGGACAACGGCATCGTACACGTCTACCGCCGAAGCGCTACCGGCTGGCGCGCCTCGGCCATGCTCAAGGCTCCGGATGCGAGTGTGAACGATGGATTCGGTAACAGCGTCGCCACCGATGGCACCACGCTGCTGGTGGGTCGCGCCACCGCGCCCGCGTCACCTGATGGTGGGCGAGGCTCCGTGCACGCGTTCCGGCGTGCGGCGACCGGAACGTGGGAGTCGGCGGGACTGTGGACGGCCGAGACGCCGATGCCCCGCTCAAATTTTGGCGCGGCGCTGCTGGTGAAGGGCGATGTCGCATTCGTTGGTGCACCAGCCTACGAAAACGGTGCCGTGTTTCTGTACAAGCGGGGCACAGATGGCACATGGTCACCGGCCGGTCGACTAACGGCGGAGGGACTGGCCGAAGGCGACGCATTCGGCAGCGCGATCGCGATGGATGGTGATCGTCTCGCGGTTGGTGCGCCCGGACGGGCCGCCGCCAAGGGTGCGGTATTTGTGTTCACGCGCGACGCCTCCGGCCGCTACGCCCAAACGGGACTGCTCGTGTCAGCCGGTGCAGCCGATGGTGCACGCCTCGGTGCCAGCCTTGCGCTGCAAGGCATGCGACTTGTGGCCGGTGCGCCGGGTGCGTACGTGATTGGCGGCCGACGCGGCGCGAGCATGGGTTCGGCCACGATTTTCGAGTACAGCACCATTGCGGAGATCTGGCGGGAACGTCAGAGTCTGGCGCCGTTTGTGGCGGGCAACGCGCGCTTCGGCCAGAGTGTCGCGGTGGCCGGCAACGAGTTGTGGATCGGTGCGCCGGCCACGGCCTTCAACACGGGCGCGATTTACCGGTTGCAGCCTGCGGCGGACGGCTCGTGGGGCAACATGCGCACGCTCAACGTGGGTGAGGTTGAGTCGGGCGCGGGCTTCGGAGCGGTCGTTGCGGTGGCCGGCAATACGGCGGCGGTGGCGATGCCCACAGACGCAGGGGGAGCGGGTACGGTGATGTTCCTGTCACGCAGCGCCGCCGGTGCGTGGACGTCGACCGGCACGGTGTTCCCGGCAACCACCACCAAGACGTATTCTGCGGTGAAGGGCAAGGAAGTCATGTGCAGCCCCGAAGGCAAAACGGGCGAGTTCGAATGCGGCAACACCTCGTTGCTGTCGTTCCTGCCGATTTCGGCGATTGGTGGCAAGCGCGGTACCAACATGAATGACAACTGGGGTTGGACCGACCCGGTCACGAAACGCGAGATTGCGATTCTCGGGCGCACCGATGGCACCTCATTCGTCGACATCACCGATCCCGCGAATCCGCGCTATCTCGGCGACCTGCCCAAGACCAAGGGGTCGCCGGCAGCGCCGTGGCGTGACATGAAAGTGTTCAAGGACCACGCGTTCATTGTGGCCGATAACTCGGGCGAGCACGGCATGCAGGTGTTCGACCTTACACGCCTGCGCACGGTGCGTACACCGCAGACGTTCACGCCCGACGTGACGTACGATCGCATCAACAGTGCGCACAACATTGTGTCGAACGAAGAGACCGGGTTCATGTACGTGGTGGGCGCATCAGGCGGCGGCGAAACGTGCGGCGGCGGACACCACATGATCGACGTGAACACGCCCAGGCAGCCGAAGTTCGCCGGTTGTTTTGGCGACGACAAAACCGGCCGCGCCGGCACGGGCTATTCGCATGATTCGCAGTGCCTGATCTACCGCGGTCCCGACAAGAAGTACGAAGGGCGCGAGATTTGCATTGGCTCGAACGAAACAGCCATCAGCATCGCCGACGTCACCGACAAGAAGAATCCGGTCGCCATTTCACGTGCGTCGTACCCGAACGTCGCGTACGCGCACCAGGCGTGGCTCACGGAAGACCACAAGTATCTGTATCTGAATGACGAGGGCGACGAGTCGGCGGCGCAGGGTGAGGCGGCCAAGGGCACCCGTACGCTCGTGTGGGACGTGCAGGATCTGTCCGATCCGGTGCTCGTGAAAGAGCATGTCGGCACGAGCAAGGCAATCGACCACAACCTGTACGTCAAGGGCGATCGCATGTACCAGTCCAACTACACGTCGGGGCTGCGGATTCTCGACATCAGCGATCCACGCAATCCGAAAGAAGTTGGATTCCTGGACACGTATCCGGGCGACGACGGCTCGCCGTCATTCAACGGGTCGTGGAGCGTGTATCCCTTCTTCAAGAGTGGGTCGATCGTGGTCACGAGCATTGGCGAAGGGGTGTTCTTCGTGAAGGACCGCACCCGCAAGATCGTTCAGTAATGCACCTCCGTCACGCGCTCTCGGCGCTGGTCCTGTGTGCTGTCGGCGTGCGCGCCGCTGGCGCACAGGATCGTTTGTACGTCGTGAATCAGGCCGGTGCGACGATCTCTGTCATCGACCAGCAGCGACTGGCGGTGGATACGGTGCTCGATCTGCGCACGCTTGGCTTCACGGCGAACGCCAAGCCGCATCATGTCGCGGTCGAAGACGACGGCAGCTTCTGGTATGTGTCGCTCATCGGCGACGGGCGCGTGCTCAAGTTTGATCGGGCGAACAAACTGATCGGACAAGTGCAGATGGAAACACCGGGACTGCTCACGCTCGATCCGGTGCACGATTCGTTATACGTGGGGCGTTCCATGACGGCGGTGAATCCGCCCAAGGCGCTTGGTGTGATCGCGCGCCGGCCGTTCACGCTGGTGGACGAGCAGGAAATCGTGCTGCCGCGTCCCCACGCGCTGGCGGTCACACTCGACGGCCGGTGGGTGCACACGGCGTCGCTGGCCGAGAATCGCATCGCGTCCATCGAGGTGGCAACCGGACGGGTTCAGCTGACCACCATCCCGGGCGCACCGCGTTCGCTGGTGCAGTTTGCGCTGTCGCCGGACGGGCGCACGATGGTGGCAGGCGGCGAGTTGTCGAACACGGTGCTGGTGTTCGACCTCACGCGGCCACCACCGATGCTTCCCATCAAGGAGATTGTGGTGGAGGGCAAGCCGTGGGAGCCGAGGTTTTCTCCCGATGGTGGCACACTCTATGTCTCACTGCTCACCCGGAATGCGGTGGCCGAAATTGATGTGGCCACGTGGCACGTGAAGCGCACCTTCGAAGCTCGATTGGCGCAACCGTACGGCATGATCGTGCGGGCTGACGGGCGCTACGCCTTCATCAGCAACCAGAACGCCGGTGCGGTGAAGGAAGGGCACAGCGGACACGAGATGCATGGCATGGACGGTATGTCGGCCAACGACGGATGGCTCACGATCCTCGACCTGCGCACCGGGCTCGTGCACTCCACACTCATGCTCGGCAATGGCCCCACCGGCATGGGTGCTGCGCGCGTGCGATGACCCGTTCGTTCGTCGCGTCGATGGCGTTGGTGGCGACGGCCTCCTGCGCGTCGCCTCAACCGCAGCTCGCCGCGCAACCTCAAGCCATCACGCTACGCTTTGAGCGTCGCATTTCTCCGTTCCCGCTGCTCGATGCATCGGGGCGCGCGGTGGCGCAGCCGTTCCTTGGCGGATTCGATGTCCCCAGACCGCAGCTGGTCGATATCGATGGTGATGGCGATCTCGATCTGTTCGTGCAGGAGCGATCAAACGCCGTCATGTTCTTTGAGAATGTGAATGGCACGTTGACGTGGCGTACAGACCGCTTTCAGGATTTGCCTGTGGGCGAGTGGTATCGTTTTGCCGACCTCAATGGTGACGGGCTACCCGACCTGCTGAGCGAATCGCCCGTGAGTTACATTCGCGCGTGGCGCAATGTGGGCACGCGCCAGGTCGCCAGGTTCGAGATCGCCGTGGACTCGCTGCAGGACAGTGACGGGGCACCGATCGCGGCCGACCGACAGAACATCCTCAACATCGCCGATATCGACTGCAACGGACGTCTCGATCTGTTCCTTGGTCGCGTGTCCGGGTTCGTCGATCGGTATGAAGCAGTGCCCGGCACCGAGCGCCAAGGTGTGCCGCGCTTCGTGATGCACACGGAACGGTTCGAAGACATCGAAATTGTTGGACAGGTGCCCGGTGGTGTGCCCGGACTCGAGCATGGCAGCATGCGCCACGGCGCAAATACGCTCGCGTTCGGCGACATTGACGGCGATGGTGATCTCGACCTGTTCTGGGGCGACTATTTCGAAGCGGGTGTGCTGCTCATCGAGAATCGCGCCAGCGGCTGCACCATTCCGAACATGCGCGGCAAGCCCGTGGCATTTCCGCAAGCGGCGCCCGTGCTCACCAGCGGCTACAACGCACCAACGCTGGGCGATGTGAACGACAACGGGTTGCTGGATCTCGTGATCGGCGTGATTGGTGGTTCCTACTCGCCTCGTACCACGTCGATTGACAACTTGCTGCTCGTCTCGCAGACATCACGCGGCACGTTCGAGACGGTGACGCGTCGATTGATCCCGATGATTGATGTGGGCAGCGAAGCGATGCCGACACTTTCGGATCTCGACGGTGATGGCGATCTCGACCTGCTCGTGGGTAACAAGATTGCCACCGATACGGACACAACGGGCACGCTGACCTGGTTTGAGAATGTGGGGTCGCGCCGCAGTCCGTCGTACGTGGAGCGAGGACTGTTGCCGATTCGCGGCGAGTTCCACTACGCGCCGGTGGTGGCCGACCTCGATGGAGACGGATTGCCCGACCTGGTGCTTGGCACCTGGCGTGATCGTGTGCAGTGGTGGCGCAACACGGGCACGCGGGCGGCGCCAACGTATGTGCTGGCCGACAGCGCGCTTGTCACACTCACGCGCGGGAGCAATACCGCTCCCGCGTTCACCGATCTCGATGGCGATGGCGATCTCGATCTCATGGTGGGCGAGGCCTCCGGTCAGCTCAACTTCTATCGAAATGTCGGTACACGAACTGCGCCGCAGTTCGAATTGGTGAGCGATGTGTTTCAGGACATTGATGTGGGGCGGCGCAGTGCGCCGGTGTTCGCCGACGTTCGGGCTGACGGTCGCCCCGATTTGTTGCTCGGCAGCGAAGACGGCGGCGTGCAGCATTGGCGCAACGTCAGCGATGCGCGTGGTATTCGCTTTGAGCGCGAGGCGGATCTCGACGTCGAGACTGGTGCATTTTCTACGCTGACTGTAGGCGATGTTGACGGCGATGGTGATCTCGATCTCATCGTTGGGACGGCTGCGGGGGGACTGTTGTTCTTTGAGAATACAGGCGGCGTGTTGCGCGCTGCCTCACCGCCAGACCGCAATTTCCTGCAGTGACTTGCGCGCGATATCGGGAACGCGCGCGTCGGCGGCAGGATATCCCACCGGCATGACCAGCATCGCCTTCTCGTTCGCGGGACGCTCCAGCAGCTGCGAGAGGAAGGCCATCGGACTTGGCGTGTGTGTCAACGTCACGAGTCCCATCATGTGGATCGCCGCGATGAACAAGCCAGCCGCGATGCCGCATGATTCCTGCGTGTAGTAGAACGTGCGCTTGCTGCTATCCACGTTGACGCCGTACGCCTGACGAAAGAGCACAATCACCCACGGGGCGTCGGTCAGATGTGTCTTGTGTTCATCGGTGCCGAGCGGTGCGAGCGCGGTGAGCCACTCCTCCGGTGCCTTGCCGTGGTAGAAGGCGTGTTCCTCACGCTCGGCGGCCTCACGTATCCGACGTTTGAGTTCGGGATTCGAGATGGCGACAAACGTCCACGGCTGCTGGTGCGCGCCCGACGGCGCGGTGCCGGCGGTTCGGATCGCCAGCTCGATCAGCGACTTGGGCACCGCGTCAGTGGAGAAGTGGCGCGTGGTACGACGTGTGGCCATGGACTGATGGAAGGCCCTCGCGTCAATCAGCGACTGCTCGGGCGGCCGGCGGCTGAACGCGAGCGGTACGAATCCGGGTGGCGCGCTGTTATCAGACATGGCGGCGTGAAGTGGGTGGAGGCATCGCTTACATTCAAGGGAACGCAACGTCTACCTTCAAGCATGTCTCTTGCGTCGACAACCCGCCAGCAGGAGGTGTCGCGGCCCGATCCCTTCGGTCGCGCCATCTTGTCCATTCTGGCGCTTGCCATGGTTGGCACGCTGGCCGAACTATT
This sequence comes from Gemmatimonadales bacterium, assembly GCA_038203795.1. Lineage (GTDB taxonomy): Bacteria > Gemmatimonadota > Gemmatimonadetes > Gemmatimonadales > Gemmatimonadaceae > JAABRT01. Next base: position 17,795 of record JBBRDP010000002.1, on the reverse strand, counting down.
GCTGCTGGAGCATTACGACGGCTGGCGACAGTGGATCCCGTTATCCGTGCTCGCTGCGACGTCGTTGGTGCTCGCGTGGCAGGCGATGGCGCCAAGTGCGGGCAGCGCACGTGTGCTGCGCATCCTGATGTGGCTGCTGATCGTTGGCGGCATCGCCGGAATGGTGCTGCATGTGCAGGGGAATCTGGAGTTCGAAGCCGAACTCAACCCTGGTATGACCGGCTGGCCGCTGTGGATTGAAGTGGCACGTGGCGCCACGCCGGCGCTCGCGCCGGGCTCACTGATCCCGTTTGGTTTGCTCGGCTTGCTGTACTCGGCTCGTTCTCGGACACTTACTTCACAGGAACCATAACATGCGTTCTCGTTCGCTTCGCGCGGTCTCCGCGCTTGTCGCGTTGGTCCTCACTGGAACTGCCGTGCACGCGCAGTCCGGAAAATCGCTCGGCGTGCAGGATGTCAATGTCGCGGCTGAGAAAGACATCGCCACCATGCCGCATATGACGCCGGCGCTGGCCAAAGAGCTGGTGGGCAAGCGTCCGTTTCTCACCATGACGGCGCTCGATGAGTTCCTCGCCACCAAGCTCACCAAAGAGCAGCGCACTGCATTGTATCCCAAGCTGTTTTTGCAAATCAATCTCAACAGCGCGTCGCGCGAAGAGATCTTGCTCGTGCCGCAGATGGGACCGCGCTTTCTCCGCGAGTTCCTTGAGTACCGTCCGTACAAGTCTCTGCCGCAGTGGCGCCGCGAGATGGGCAAATACGTGAAAGAAGACGAAGTCGCGCGCATGGAGCAGTACGTTTTTGTGCCGGTCGACCTGAACGCGTCAACAGACGAGGATATTCTCACGCTGCCCGGCGTTGGTGCCCGCATGCTGCGCGAGTTCAAGGAGTACCGTCCGTGGAAAACGATAGAGCAGTTCCGTCGCGAAATCGGCAAGTACGTGGACGCGAAGGAAGTGGCGCGTCTTGAGCGCTACGTGGAGATTCGCTGATGCTGGGCCGACTGCGTCGTGGACACGCCGCGGGCGTTGCGAGCGCGTGTGTGCTCGTCTTCTCTTCCGTCGCTGCGCAGGCGCAGTCGGCACCATTGCCGGAACGCACCATCCGGCGCGACATCCCGATCACGAATGCGATTCGTCGGGCGTTTGAATCTGGTACGCGGGATTCGACGGGGCGTCCCGGTCGAAACTATTGGAAGGTGCGCGCGGACTACACGATCAACGTGCGGCTCGACACGGCGACCTCGCGGTTGAGCGGGCGTGAATCGGTGGTCGTGCACAACACGAGTCCTGACACGATGACCGTGATCGGGCTTCGCCTCGATCCGAATCACTTCATCGGGACGGTGCCGCGCGCAGCAAGTTGGGCTCCGGCTGAGAACACCGACGGGATGGTGATCACACGCCTGGCGGTGGACGGGCAGGCGGCCAATCTCGCGGCGCCGACTGGTGGTGCGGCGGCAACAGCGGCCCAGCCATCGCTGACTGGCGCGAAGTCAACGGTGGCACGCGTGCGGTTGGCCAAGCCCCTGCCTCCGAAATCGTCCGTCACGCTCGAGATCGAGTGGAATCATCGGTTGCCCGGCGGTCCGGGCGCGGGCCACCGCATGACGCAGCGGTGGGCTGACACGCTGTACCAGCCGACGCAGTGGTTCCCGCGCGTTGCGATGTATGATGACCTGCGTGGCTGGGATACCGAGTTGTATCTCGGTCCGTCGGAGTTCTACAACGTGTTCGGCAAGTACGATGTGCGCATCGATGCGCCGGCGGGATGGATTGTGAGTGGTACGGGCGTGCTGCAGAATCCCGAACAGGTGCTGACGCCCACGGCGCGCGAGCGGTTGTCACGCGTGCTGAACAGCGATGCGAACACCATGATTGTCGGTCCCGATGAAATCGGTCCGGGCAAGGCCACGGCTTTGGGCAACGCTGAGGGTCGTCTCGTGTGGCACTTCACGGCTGACACGGTGAACGACTTCGCGTGGGCGACTGCGAAGAAGTTTGTGTGGGAAGCCACACGGGCCACGATTCCCGGCAAAGGTCCGGTCCCCATTTACATGCTGTACCTGCCGGGCCGCGCGAATCTGTTTGCGCGCGCCGGTCAGCTCACGCGCCACGCCCTCGAGTTCTACTCGGCGCTCTGGTTCCCGTATCAGTTTCCGCAACTCACGTTGCAGGACGGTCCGAGCGCGGGCATGGAATATCCGATGGTGATCAACTCCAATCAGGGCGCGGCCGATCACGAAGCCGCACATCAGTGGTGGCCCATGGTCGTGGGCAACAACGAAACGTGGTACGGTTGGATGGACGAAGGATTCAACCAATACATGAACATTCTGTCGGGTGCTGATGCGGCGGGGCGTGCGCCGGTGCTTGATGGTTTTGGACAATCGTACGGCCGGATGGCCGGGAACGAAGCCGAGCCGATCATGATGTGGAATGCGAACTACGGCGGACCGCAGTTCTACGGATTCACCACGTATCAGAAGACGCCGTTGATGCTGTCCATGCTGGGTGGCATCGTTGGCGACACGGCCGTGCAGCGCGCACACAAGGAATGGGCGCAGGCGTGGATGTACAAGCATCCGTCGCCGTGGGATTGGATGTTCTCTATGAACCGCGCGCTCGGACGTGATTTGGGGTGGTTCTGGTACGCTTGGCTGTTCAGCAATGAAAGTGTCGATGGCCGCATTGCCCGCGTGAGCGCGGCGGGTATTCGAACGAGCGTTACGGTGAGACAAGACGGCCAGATGCCGTCGCCGGTGGTGCTCGAGGTGAAGTTCGCGTCGTCGGGCGCAGCCATTCGACCCATGCGCAACGCGGTCATGCGCGACAGTGTGACCGCAGTCGTGACGTACCCGGTGGATGTGTGGTTTGCGGGCAGTCGCACGTTCACGGCGGATCTTGTGTTTGGGGGTCGCACGATTGAAAAGATCACGCTCGATCCGGGATGTCGGTTTCCGGATCGTGAGCCCGCCGACAATGTGTGGGTGCGTGGGCAGGGGACGGCGGGTTCCGGTGCGGCGGAGTGTGCGGGCGGGGGGAGGCGGTGATGACGGTTCACCGTGAACGGTTTACTCAGATGTAACTTCAGGTAGTTGTCGCGAACCTCACCCTCCGAATTACTTCATGCTCAAGTCACTGCGTGTGCCGGAACGGCTCTTTCAGATCGCGATGTGGGGGGTCTCGCTCGTGTTCGCGAGCTTTCTGATCGGGCTCGGCGGCAAGATCGTAGGCGATCTCCCCGGCGTCGACCAGCGCATTCAGCTCGAGGAGTACATCGACACGGCTGCCATGGCCGTGCTCGACGCGCGGCAGGACTCGCTGCGACTGGCGGAGCGCGCGCGGATCGGCGAGCGTGAACGCGCGGTGTTGGCATTGACCGCATCGCAGAATGCCTACAACTCGGCGCGCGAAAGTTTTTCGAATTGGATTGCCACGCGCACCGCTACGACCGATCCGCAGCAGGATCCGGAAGTCATCACGCGGACGCGGGCGCTGGACGCGCTCGGTGTCGGTGCACGAGACGCCGAAGAAATCCTTGAGCGGATCGACGCCGACCTCCTGCGCATGCGACAGGCCCAGTCAAAAATCGCGGTGGAAGCTGACGCGATTCGAGAAGCGGCCCGTTCCACCTTTGAGCGCGCTCTGTTCTGGCATGAGCTGAAGATTTTTGGTGTGCGTCTCGCACTCACATTGCCGCTGCTGCTCATCGCCGGTTGGATGATTGCACGCAAGCGCCGCAGTGAGTACTGGCCATTGTTCCGTGGCTTTGTGTTGTTTGCGGTATTCGCATTCTTCGTGGAACTGGTGCCGTACCTGCCGAGCTATGGCGGCTATGTGCGCTATGGCGTTGGCATTCTCGCGTCAGCAATCGTTGGGCTCTACGCAATCCGGGCCATGCGCCGGTACCTCGCGCGTCGTCAGGAAGAGGCGCAACGTACCGAGGCCGAGCGTCGTCACTCGCTCGGCTATGAAGAGGCACTCAAACGCATGAGCGGCGGAGTGTGCCCCGGGTGCGAGCGCGCCATCGCCGGAGGGGCAAACTCGTCATCGAACTTCTGCGTGCATTGCGGCATGATGCTGTACAACCAGTGCCGTGCGTGCGACACGCGAAAAAATGCGTTCTTTCAGTACTGTCCGACCTGCGGGGTGCCCGCAGACGAGGCCGACATGCGCGTCGTAACGGGAGACAAAACGGTGCCTACCGCGTCGGGGGAGTTGGCCACACCACGCCCTGATCGCGCTTTGTAACCGGGCGCACGCCCTTGTACACAAACCGCTGCAGGCGCTTGCCCTCGTAGGTCTCGGTGGTGAAGATGTTGCCCTTTGAGTCGGTGGCGAGGCTGTGCACGGCGAAAAACTGTCCGGGCTGTCGACCGCCGTCACCAAAAGTTGTGAGCACGTCTAGCGATAGCCGGTCCATCACGTGCACGCGCATGTTCTTGCCATCGGCGAGATACATGTACTTCTGCTCCGGATCGCGCGAGAATGCGATGTCCCAGGTGGAGCCGTCGCCGAGCGTGCGCGGCATCACCTGCACTTCCTTCACAAATGTTCCGTTCTTGCGGAACACCTGAATGCGATTGTTCGGGCGATCACACACGTACACGTGACCGTCATTCGTGGGCTCGGCGCAGTGTACTGGATTGCGGAACTGCTGCACCAGCGGCGCATCGGGATTGTACGGTCCGAGATTGCTGTCGCTCGGTACGTTGCCATAGGCGCCCCAGTAACGCTTGATCGCACCGGTGTTCATATCGAGCACCGCGACGCGCTTGTTGAGGTAGCCGTCCGACACGTAGGCTTCGTTGGCCGCGTTGTCGACGGAGATCTTGGCCACGCGGCCGAACGCGTCCATCGACTTGCTGTCGGCATTGCGTCCCGGCACGCCGTACTGTGCAATGAACTTGCCGTCTCGCGAGAACTTGAGGATGTGCGAGTCGTTCGTGCCGTTGCCGCCGATCCACACGTGATCGTTCTTGTCGATCGTGATGCCGTGATTGGACTGCGGCCACGTGTAGCCTGCGCCTTCGCCGCCCCACGAGTTCACGAGATTTCCTTCCGGGTCAAACTCGAGCACCGGCGGTGCCGCCGCGCAGCACGCGCCGCTTGGCGGATCCGAGAGCAGGCCGGCTTCGGTGCGCGCGTTGAGCGTGGCCGCGCCGCGATGCACGATGAAGACATGGTCACGGGAGTCCACGCCCACGCCAATCACCATCCCCAGCAACCAGTGATTCGGCAGCGGCTTGGGCCACATTGGATCCACTTCGAACATTGGTGCCTGCTGCTGCTCGGCGACGGCTTCGCCAACGCGCGACTGGGCAATGGCGAGCGCGATGATCGCCGCCGAGAGGACGCCGGCAAGCAGCGGTTTGAAGGGGGTGCGCATCAGGGAAACTCCCGTGTAGGGCAGCCGATCGTGTGCGGATCGGCGAGGGGTGATAAGTTCGGCTGGTAGACGCGTGCGCTGACGCCCCCAAGGGGCGCGACGTCGCGGATCCTGTGCTAACTAACGCAGCATCGCGCCATTCGTCCAGAGTGGCGGCCCTCATCGAATAGACCGCCGGATGTCCCCAACGGCTCGCCATACGGTTTTGCATCGCTTCTGGCTCGTGTTCTGGTCGCTCCTGGCGATCGGTGTGCCCGCGCGGGCGCAAGCGCACGAGATGCCGCAGCGTGTCGCCATCACGATTCTCGCGCGGCACGAGAACGACCGCTTGCGGCTCCTCGTGCGTGTGCCGCTTGAGTCCATGCGCGACGTGGATTTTGCCGGGCGCGCAGATGGCACGCTGGATATTGCGCTGGCCACGCCACTCCTGCGTGAAGCCGCGACGGTGTGGCTCGTGTCGGGACTCTCGGTGTTCGAGGACGGGACCGCGCTTGCGGCCGGCCGTCTCATCGCCGCGCGCCTCGCGGCACCGTCGGATCGCAGCTTCGCAAGCTACAACGCGGCGCTCACACATTTGCAGCAAGCCACTGTGGACACGTCGCTCAAAGTGCGCCGTGAAGACGCGCTGCTCGACGTGTGGCTTGAGTATCCGGTGAACAGCACCGGTGCCCGATTCGAGGTGGCGCCCGCCCTCGCCAATCTTGGCGTGCGCACGGTGACGGTGCTGCGGTACGTGCTGCCCAATGGCGCCGAGCGGGCATTCCAGTACTCGGGTGATCCCGGACGCATCGCGCTGGATCCGCGCTGGTATCAGGCGGCCCGCACGTTTGTTTCCCTTGGCTTCCTGCACATTCTCGGTGGGATCGACCACCTGCTGTTTGTGTTGTGTCTGGTGATTCCCGTACGGCGGTGGCGGCCCCTCGTGGCGATTGTGTCCGCGTTCACCGTCGCGCACTCGCTCACGTTGGCCACGGCCGCGTTTGGCTTCACGCCGCAAGCGCTCTGGTTTCCGCCGCTCGTCGAAACGCTGATCGCGGCGTCGATTGTCTACATGGCGATCGAGAATGTGTTGCGTCCCGCCGAGGTGCTCGAGCGGCGCTGGCCAATGGCGTTCGCCTTCGGCCTCGTCCATGGTTTTGGTTTTTCCTTCGCCCTGCAGGAGTCACTGCAGTTTGCCGGATCGCATCTGCTCACGTCGCTCGCGGCGTTCAATGTTGGCGTGGAGCTGGGCCAGGTGGCGGTGCTCGCGGTGGCCGTGCCGCCCCTGGTGTTCGTGGCGCGTCGCGTGCCGAACCGCTTCGCGCTCACCGTGGCCTTGTCGGCGCTCGTTGCCCATTCGGCGTGGCATTGGATGACGGAGCGGGCCCGCGAACTGCTTGTCTACGACATCATGTGGCCTGCGCCCTCGTTGCTCGTGTGGTTGGGACTGTTGCGCGGTGCGCTGCTGCTGGCCGTGGCGGCACTCGTGGCGTGGGGGCTCTCAGGACCGTTCGATCGGCTCTCGGGCGCTCCGCCGGCTGAGGCGTCGTGCCGGGAGCGATCGGCGTAGTACGGGAGCAATTTGGGGCCGGGCCGCTCTGGCCGAGCGCGGCGCATCGCCCCAGATTGCAGTGTGATCGTGTGACCGCTTCCTTCCCTCTGTTCTGCCGCATGTCATTATGTCGTTTGGTTCGTTCGCCGATGCTGGTGATCGCGCGCGCTGCTCGATTGGCTGCCGTCGCCACAGTTCTGAGTGCGCTGCCCGCCGGGCTTGGTGCTCAGCCCTTCGTGCCGCAGCGTTCAACAGTCGATGGTGTCTTCACGGCAGCGCAGGCGAAGCGCGGCGCTGACATTTACAACATGCTGTGTCAGTCATGTCATTCGGTGGAATCACATACCGGCACGCCCTTTCGCAACAACTGGGTGGGGAAGCCGCTGGCTGAGCTGTTCGGTTACATCAGCAGTGAAATGCCCAAGACTGAGCCGGGCTCACTGAGTCCGGACGAGTACACGCTGGTGCTGGCGTACATTCTCAAAATGAACGGCATGCCGGCCGGACGTCGGGCGCTCACGGCCAACGTGGCACAGCTCGACTCCATTCGCGTTGACCTACCCAAACGCGCGGCGCTCGGCAACACGCGAGAACGCTGATCGATTGTTTGTCCTTCCCTGCGGCCGACCCGCGTTTCCTTCCTTTCGGCCGCCGCACGTGATTCCTACACGATCGAGAGTTGCTCTATGGCTGCATCGACGAGAACCAAACAGAACGTAGCGTCCGCCATCATGTTCGCCTTGAGTGCGGCGGGTGTGATCTGGTGGCACGTGCAGGCGCTGGTGGCCGCGACGCCGGCGCCCGAGGCCGTGGTGCTTGAGCGCGGTAACGTGGCCGGTGAGTGGCGCTACTGGGGCGGTGATGCCTGGAGTACGCGGTACTCACCGCTCGATCAGATCAACGCACAGAACTTCGATTCGCTGGAGACCGCGTGGCAATGGCCCGCCGGTGCGTTCGGTGCCGATGAGTACTATCGCACCACACCGTTGTATGCGAATGGACGGTTGTTCACCGTGGCCTCCACCCGTCGTGTTGCGACGGCGGTGAATCCGGAGACGGGCGAAACGCTGTGGATGTGGCGTCTCGACGAAGGCATTCGCTGGCAGAAGGCACCGCGTCAGTTCGCGGGACGTGGTGTGGCGTATTGGAACGCCGGCACGGAAGAGCGCGTGATTGTAATCACGCCCGGCTATCACATGGCCTCGCTCGACGCGAAAACCGGTGTGCCCGATCCAAACTTCGGCCAGAACGGGGTCGTGGATCTCATGGATGGACTCGGCTTCCCGCTTGTACCGTTGGCTGTTGACGATTCTGGTCCGCTGATCATTTCTGACGCGGCGCCGGCGCGCAAAGCCAAGCCCGGTGAAACGTGGGACCCGGTGAAGAAGATTGGTGCCGATGGCACCGTCGGCCTTGACCCCGCGCTCGGCCAGATCGCCAACAGCTCACCGGCGATCATTGTGGGCGATGTGATCATCGTGGGCAGCTCGTCAATTCATGGTTACTACCCGATTCGGGTGCGCAATCTGCCGGGCTACGTGCGCGGTTTTGATGTAAAGACCGGCAAGCAACTCTGGAAGTTCAATCTCGTGCCGGAGCCTGGCGAGTTTGGCGCCGACACGTGGAAGAATGGCTCGAAGGTTGGTGATGAAGGGGTGGGCAAGAACGATGCGTGGTCCACGTATTCTGCCGACCCGGAACTCGGTCTCGTGTACATCCCGGTTGGCATGCCGCTCATGGACGAATACGGTGGGCATCGTCCGGGCGACAACCTGTACGGCAACAGCCTGCTCGCGATCGACGCGAAGACGGGACAGCGCAAGTGGCACTTCCAGATGGTACATCACGACATCTGGGACTACGACACGCCAATGGCGCCGAATCTGATGGATGTCACGATTGACGGACGCGCACGAAAGATTATCGCGCAGCCCACCAAGCAGGGTTGGCTGTATGTGTTTGATCGCGCCACCGGCGTTCCCATCTGGCCGATCGAAGAGCAGCGTGTGCTCAAGAGCGAAGTGCCGGGCGAAGAAAGCGCGCCCACGCAGCCCATTCCCAGCAAGCCGGCGCCGTACGTACAACAGGGACTCGAAGCTGAGGATCTGATTGACTACACACCGGCGATCAAGGACTCCGCGCTCAAGATGGCGAAGCGGTGTCGCATGGGACCGTATTACATCCCGGCGTCACTCAGCGACGGCAGTACGCCGAGTGGTTTGCGTTGTTCGTGGTACGCGCCTGGCGCGGCCGGTGGTGTGAACATCGATGGCGGTGCAAGCATCGATCCGGAAACGGGCATGCTCTATGTCGCATCGCAGAGCACGCTCAGTACCATCGCACTGCAGAAGGATCCGTGTTCGGAGTTTCGCTACAGCTCACCGCGTGACAACTGCGGATTGATTGGTGCGCTGGAGCCACCGCCCGGCTATGCACCGCCCACGCGGCGTCCGGGCGGATTCGAGGGACGCGGTGGCGCATCACAGATTGGTGGCGTGTCGATTCTCAAGGCGCGTGAACTCGGTGGCGTGACCGCGTACAACATGAACACTGGTGACAAGGCGTGGTGGATTCCGAATGGCGGATTCATCGCCACCACGAGCCGAGACCCATTGTTTGCGGGTGTGACGCTACCCCCGCGTTCGTCGGCGGGACAAGCGCAGGTGATTACCACGAAGTCGCTGATGATTTATGGTACGGGTCGCAGCGGCGGTGTGCCGGGTCAGCCGCCGCAGTTGTTCGCGGTAGACAAGGCCACGGGCAAGCAGGTGGGTGCCGTCGAGATCGCGGCGAAGACAACGGCCGTGCCCATGACGTTCATGCACAAGGGCCGGCAGTACATCGTGTTTGCGTCGGGATCAGGCACGGGCGCGGCGTTGACGGCGCTGCGGTTGCCGGCGGCGAAGTAGCGAACACGAAAGGGCGGCCGTGACGGATGTCGCCCCGTCCTGACGGCTACGGGCGGCCTCGGCGTCTGGCGCCCGCTACGCCGCGCACCTATGGTGCGAGCGTAATGCGAAGGGTTGTCCCCGGCGTGTCGAGTACCGCCGGGTAGCGCGTGAGCGGCAGCGGCGCCGGACCCGCCACGTTGATGCCCTCCACATCGTATTCCGACCCGTGGCACTGGCAAATCATGCGCGGTGCCTGAAAGAGCGAGATGCCGCATCCCGAGTGCGTGCACACGTTCGTGAACGCACGATAGTCGCGATCGGCGACACGGATCACAATCACGCGCTGGTCGCTGATCACGAACGCTGAGCCGATGGTGCGCAGCGCGTCCAGGAGATTGAGACGCAGCGTGATCACGTTGCCAGCGACTGAAACGGCCTGCGGATCGGCCGTACCGGCTGGACTGTCGCTCCCACATGCGGCTACCGCGATGAGTACGCCGAGCCGCGCGAAGAGGTCGCGCCGCGAGCAAGTCGAACTGCACCGCATCGTGCCATCAGTCGCCGGGAATGTTACCGCTGGTTCGTCAGCGCGATCGGGAAGGTGGTCAGGCGTCATGCCTCATTATGTGAGAGCCTGGATCACGACCGCTATGCGCCGACATGGCAGGTACAGATTCGCGACCTCGCTGTTACGCGGTCGTTGAAATGCAATCCACGTCCTCCCCCATACTGCGTGCAATCCAGGAACCGTGCTATTTCGCGCGGTGCGGAGTACGGTGCCGATCTGCGACGCAGTGCGTCGTAGCCGGATCCAAGAACCGATCATCCCGGGTGTAGCCCGGAGGATTTCAGGAATGCAACGTTTCAACTTTCGTAGCACCGCGACGATGGCCGCCACCGGCCTGCTGTGTGCCGCCGTGCTTGGCTGTTCTGATGATGACGGCGTGACCGGCACGAAGACGCCGCCGCTGCAGCTCACCAATACCTCTGTGACGCCGTCGCTCATCCGGAGCCTTGTGCCGGGCATCGAAATCTTCAGTGTCATCGGCAGTGATGACGTGCTGCCCGCCTCACCGGGCTTCGTGTTCGGTGGTTCTGCTGACGGCGCCGGCTTGCTCAAGAATGCCGACGGCACCTTCACCATGTTCACCAACCACGAAGACAACTTCGCCGTGTCGCGCGTGACGTTGGACGCGACCTTCAAGCCGATTCGCGGCGACTACGTCGTGAACTCGACCGCTGGCAAGTATCGCCTGTGTTCGGCCACGATGGCGATGCCGGCGATTCATGGCTTCGGCCCGCTGTTCATTACGGCGGGTGAGAGCAACGAAGAGTCGCAGATTCTGGCGGTCACACCGTTTGGTCCTGCGAACACGCCGAAGTACCTCACGGGTTTTGGTCGCTGGAATACGGAGAACGCGGTGCCGCTGCCACTCACCGCCTATCCGAATCGGACCGTGGTGATGCTCGGTGATGATGACTCGGGCGCTGAGGGCGGACAGATCGCGATGTACCTGTCGACCACCGTGGGCGACCTGGACAACGGCAAGCTGTACGCGCTCGCCCGTACGAACAACAACACCACGGAGCGCGAGATGGTGGTGGGTCAGACCTATCCCATCGCATTCCGTGAAATCGCCAACCACGCCACACTCACCGGTCGGCAGATCAATCAGGCGACCGCCGCGCTGAACGCGGTGGCGTTCGGTCGCGTGGAAGACATCGACTATCGCAAGGGTGGCAGCGGCCGTGAGTTGTACGTCGCTGTGACGGGCCAGAACAACACGGGTAACAACGCCGGCTTCACGCGTACCCGGAAAGGCCGTGTGTACCGCGTAATCCTCGATGCGAACAATCCGTTGCAGGGCACGATTGAAGTGATCCTCGACGGCGATGATCGTTCGGGTCCGGCGGGGCAGTTCCAGAACCCCGACAATATCTACGTTGGCCAGAACTTCGTGTACGTGCAGGAAGACGATAACGGCTACGGCGATGAAACGCACGACGGCTACATCTACCAGTACAACATTGCCACGCGCGCCCTTATTCCCGTGCTGCAGCTCGACCACCGGCGCACGCAGCCGGATGCCGCGACGTACAATGCGGCGGGCGCACGTCCGGAAGGAAAGGCCGGCTGGGAGTATGGCGCCATGATCGACGTGTCCGAGGAACTCGGCAATGCAAATACCTTTCTGATCGCGCTCCAGCCACACTCGTGGCGCGCCGACAAGTACCGCGGTGTGGACGGTGGGACCCTGCGTCCGAATGAGAATCAGGCAAGCATGATGGTGCTCGTGAAGGGACTGCCGCGCTGATGATCAACGGCACAAAGCCTGAGGCCGTAGCGATGCCGCTGCGGCCTCTCGGTCGTTCATGGCGTCGTAGGGCAGTGGTCGTGCTGACGCTGCCCCTGATCGCGGTAAGCGCCGGTTGCAATCGAACGGACACATCGGATGCGCCGAGCGCCTCTGCGGATAGCACACACGCTGACACAACGCGCGCCGGCGCAACACACGCCGGCGCAGCTCGCGATCGCTGGGTCGCCGATATCGAGGCCCTTGGGCGTCAGGTCGATGTGCTGGACTCTGCGGCCGTCGAGCTCGCGCAGGCGCCGACCGACAGCAGTGCTGCAATGTTCGCGCAACGCCAGTTCGCGAACGCGCGCGCCGCTTTCAAACGTGTCGAGTTCCTCGCGGCCTATTACGAGCCGTCAACAACGCGCGCCATGAACGGGCCGGCACTGCCGCGCGTCGAGGACGAAGAAGGACCGGAGGCCGTGTTCCCCCCGGAAGGTTTTCAGGTCATCGAAGAACTGTTATTCCCGGAGCCTGATACCACGGACCGTCAGGCGGTGGTCAACGAGATCCGGAACCTGCGCGCGTACGTCACACGATTGCGCACGTCAGCCGCAGGGCAACGTGTCACGGACGACCGGATATGGGACGCGGCCAAGCTGCAGATCGCCCGCGTCGTGACACTCGGTGTGACAGGCTTCGATTCGCCCGTCGCCCTGCATTCGCTCGCTGAGGCGGCCGAATCGTTTCGCGGGATGCGCGGTGTGCTTGAAGTCTATCGCGACAGCCTGGGCACCGACCGTTGGTCTGCGCTCGATGGTGCGTTTACGCAGGCCATCGATGTGCTTGCCTCGGCGACGTCATTCGATGCGTTCGACCGTCTGCACTTCATCGCCTCGGGTGCGAATCCGTTGGCTCGATCACTGGCGAGCGCTCGCCAGCAGCTGGCGATTGGCGCACCGGAAGAACGTCGCGCCTTCCGTGTCGCAGCGACCACGCTCTTTGACGTGGACGCGTTCGATGCGCATGCGTTTGCCGCTCCCGCAGGCGCGCGAGCGACCCCAGCCCAGGTGACGCTCGGTCGGGCGCTGTTCTTTGAGCCACGCGTATCGGGCGATGGCGCGATGGCGTGTGCATCTTGCCACGATCCCTCACGAGCCTTTACGGACGGGCGCGTACGCTCGGTGTCGCGATCGGGGCGTGCGTCATTGCGGAACTCGCCCACGGTGATCAACGCCGGGTTGCAGGCAGGTTCGTTCTACGACCTGCGCACCACGTATCTCGAGGATCAGGTGTCCGACGTGGTGGCCAATGCGGAAGAGATGCACGGAAGCGTGGATCGAGCGGCCTCTGCGCTGGACGGCGACAGCAGCTATACGAGAATGTTTACCGCAGCATTCCCCGCCGCGGGCGACAGTGCGCGCAGCGGCCGGTCGATTCGCCTCGCGATTGCGGCGTACATCCGTTCGCTGCAGGCGCTCAACTCGCGTGTGGACCGGGCGCTTCGTGGTGACACGCTGGCGATCTCCGCCCAAGAGCGTGAAGGCTTGAATCTCTTCATGGGCAAAGCCAAGTGCGCGACCTGTCACTTTGCCCCGCTGTTCAACGGTACGGTGCCACCGATGTACGGCGAAAGCGAAGTGGAAGTGATCGGTGTACCGGCCACGAATGTGGTACGTAACGCGCGAATCGATCCCGATTCCGGACGATTCCGCGTGACGCGATCGCTGCCGCATGTGCATGCCTTCAAAACCCCCACGGTCCGAAACGTGGAGTTGACGGCGCCGTACATGCACAATGGGGTGTACCGCACGCTCGAGGAAGTGGTCGACTTCTACAATCGTGGCGGCGGTATTGGCATCGGTGCGGTGCGCGACAACCAGACGCTTCCGGCTGACACGCTCGGCCTCACGCGTCGCCAGCAGGATGCGCTGGTGCAGTTCATGCGGGCGCTGACTGATACCGTTGGGGTGACTGGTACGCCCGACACAAAATCGTATCGGACGCGTGTGGCGCGGGCCGTGAACGCACCACGTCCGCGCTGAGCACGCACGTGCGTCAGCCGTGAAAACACGAAAGCGGTGTACCCAATCGGATACGCCGCTTTCGTCGCCCACATTACCCCCAGCTCAGCGTCACCCGCGCGATTCCTCGAGGCGCTGCGTTGCGAAATGTTCACGTGTCGGGCCCAACCACCGCCAGAGCATCGCCGCAGTGACGACCCCGGTCGTCACGAGCAGGATTGGCCACTCCGTGAAGGTGGTTTCCCGGAAGGGAGCGAAGATCAGCAGGACCGCGGGAATGCACAGCGCGAATCCGATCGCTTGTTCCCGGCGATGCATCAGCAGGCTGAGCACAATGCCCCATATCGCGAGACTGGCAATGCCCCCCAAAACCACCGCCATCACGGTGAACGGTTCTCCGGGAACAGGGCCGACGAGCGCCAGAAAATGAGGCAGGCCGAGCCCCGCAAGTGTCAGTCCGAGTCCGATGGCGAAGCGGCGTTTGCCCGTGCGGTTCATCGATGCCTCCGAAGCAAGGGTTGGGATTTTTGTCGTTTGCTGCATCTTTGCTGGGGAATCACGGAGAAAGTAACACTCATCCGGCCACCAGCAAACGTATGACACCGTGCGCGTCGTTCCGGTGATGGCGATGCACGGACCTCTCACTATCCTCGGCGGATGTTCGCCCCTTGCGCAAACGACCTCGCCGAGCCGACCGTATGGCCATGCTGCATTCGTTGTCGTTCCCTGATCGCGCTGTCTGGACCGTGGATCATTTGGAGCAGCTCCCCAACGACGGGAACCGCTACGAAATCCTGCACGGCGAGCTGCTCGTGACGCCGATGCCCACGTGGGGGGCATCAAGGCGTCGCCGTGCGGTGGAAGGAGCTGCCTCCACCGGTCTTGGTGGTCGAAGTCCTGAGCCCATCCACCACACGTTCTCCTGGACGCCACCGGCTCCGCTCCCCGCCGGCACGCCGCCGCTGGAGGTGAGTTTTGTTGAGCTGTTCGGTCCGCCGCTGGATGGGTCGGCGTAGCGTCGAGGCGCCGATCGGTGCCCAAGGTATCGTGAATTATCGACGACACGACGATAGCGGCCTCCATGAGATTCGCGAACTTTTGGTCGCACCGCCAGCGCTGCCATCACTTACCAATGGCAAACCGCGACATCGGTGTGCGTGAAGTCGTCGCCGACGAACAGCAACGCTTCGCCACTCTCCACAGACAGCGCATAGCTGAAACAGTCTCCGAAATTGAGCGCTGCGGGGTGCCGACCACGCCCGAAACGCAGCGCAGCACCGCGCGCGAGCATCACCTGACCGTCGCCGACTGGCACCACGGTCGCCGCGATCCCCGCGAGCAGCCGATCATCGCCGTGACATGAAAGTGTCAGCAAAAAGTAATGTTCAGCGCTTCACATATTTCTTGAGCGCGCGCGGACCCACTTCGGCGCCGTACACGTTGCCCTTGGCATCCACCGCGACGCCTTCTGCGGCACTGGTGTTGCGCGTGGTTTCCACGGGATCGGGAATAAAACTCCACACCGTACCATCCTTCGCGCTGCCAATGCGAATGCCGCGTTTCCACTCCGGTCGACTGGGCGCGATCGAGCCGGATTCCGAGTCGGTCGCGTAGAGCGTGTCGCCCGGTGTGATCCAGATTCCGCTGTTGCGCGAAAACTGATACCACGTGTCGAGATGTTTGCCGTTCTGATCGAAGATCTGAATGCGATCGTTTCCGCGATCGGCCACGAACAGGCGACCCTGCGAGTCCATGGCCAGCGCGTGTGGCTGATCGAACTCACCGGTGCCAGTGCCTTTGCGCCCCCACTGTGTGAGCAGTTTACCGGTGCGATCGAACTTGAGCACGCGCGCATTGGCGGTGGCGTTTGACGCATGCCCCTCGGCAACAAAAAACGTCCCGTCGCGCATCACGTACACGGCGTTGGGCTGCCAGAAGTAAAGGCTGTCACGCGCGCCGCCCGGCGTACCGAGTGTCATGAGCAACTCACCGGTGGGCGAGAACTTGAGCACCTGGTGCCCCGTGACTTTCGCCGGGCGTCGCGGCGTTGTTGTATCGCCTGGCGTTCGCGCGGGTGTGTTGTCACGTCCGTCAACGACCCACACGTTGTTGTCGAAGTCCACGTAGATGCCGTGCGGCCAGTTGACCATGCCCGCGCCAAAGGAGCGCACCAAATTGCCGGCGGCATCGAACTTGAGAATCGGCGCGAGTGTTGAGCCGACGCAGTTGTTCTGCGCACAGCGTTCGCCCACCCACACACTCTCGCCGTCGCGATCAATCGCCACTGCGCTGGTGGAGCCCCACGTGCGTCCCTCCGGCAACTTTGCCCAACCTTCAATCGTGCGATACGGATTGGGAAGATCGTTGACGGGCTGATTGGCCGGTGTGCGCTGCGCCGACAGTGGCGTGGCGAGCGCAAACATCATGACTGCAGACAGTACGCGAGACATCACTCGTCCTCGTCGGCACCGGGGGTGCCAGTGGGGGAATCGTACGATTCGGTGGGCATGGCAAACGCTTTCGCGAGTGCCGGGTCACCGGCGTCACCGAGCACGCGTTGCGCCACGTACTGCGCGGCGATCGGTGCGAACTTGAAGCCCTCTGCCTGTCCGAGTCCGGCGACCCAGGCGTTGTTTGTGTCGGGCACGAGGTCAATGACAAAATTCCGGTTGATGCTGCTCTCATAATGACACGAACGTGTCTCCAATAGCGGTGCATCAGCCAGGAGCGGAAAGCGGCGCTGCAGCAGCCGGCGCGACCCTTCGAGTCGATCAGCACTGGCCCATCGCACGCTGAGATCCGGATCGTTCTGCGCAGGATCGGCCGGTGGACGCGGTGGCGGTTCCGGCAGTTTTTCCTTGATGGGATTCGCGGGCGCATCCAGCGGTGCCACGCCACCGCGCACACGAAAGCCCCGGTTGTCCACCGGCAGTGCAACCCATCCGGTGACGCCGGGAAAATTCCAGCTCGGGAGATTCGGGAATTGGAAACGTTTGTCGCCGATTGGCGTGCCGTAGTAACACGCGGTGCCGATCGGAATTCGGATCTTGTTGCCGAGCAACTGTGGAAAGACTTTGCCAAGCCACGGTCCGCAGGCGAATACGAACGCGTCGCCACTAAGCCGTGTGCCGTCAGCGAGCGTGACGTACTGCATGACACCACCTGTGATGGGGCCAGGCGTCACGCGGCCCGTCACGAGTGTTGCTCCCATGCGTGCGGCGATGGCGGCGGTGGCTTGCGTAGCGTGCCGTGCACGCGCGACGCCGGCGTCCGGCTCGTACACCGCGACCGTGATATCATCGACGTTGATCACGGGCCAGCGTTTGCGGATCTCATCGGCGCTGAGCGTTTCGAACACTACTTTTTGCTGCGTCCACAACTCGCGTGTTTTGGTGACGAACGGCTCATCGCGTACACGCATGATGAGGTCCCCCGTCTCCATGAAAAATCGCGTACCGAAGTCTTTGGCATGTTCTGCGTCGAACTCACGCCAGTGTGTGATCGCGCGTCGCGCCCATGCGGTCCACAGTTCGCCCGACGTGGCGCGATCGCCGTAGGACGAGCGAATGCCGCGCGTTTCGTCGCCACTGGTGGCGCGCGAGTTGCCGGGGCCATAGGCATCAACCAGTGTCACGCGCTCACCGCGTTTGCACAGCTCAAGCGC
>JBBRDP010000001.1:0-80248 GCA_038203795.1 Gemmatimonadales bacterium | reverse complement strand
GATCGCACGCCGGTGTACAACCTGGCGGTGGTCTCGGACGACATCGCGATGGGCATCACGCTCGTGATGCGCGGCGACGATCATATCTCGAACACGCCCAAGCAGATTTTGCTCTACCGCGCGCTCGGCGCGACGGTGCCGGAGTTTGCGCACGTGCCGATGATTCACGGAGCGGATGGCAAGAAGCTGTCCAAGCGTCATGGGGCCACCGCCGTCGGCGACTATCAACATCTGGGCTTGTTGCCCAGCACCATGCTCAACTTTCTGGCACTGCTTGGCTGGTCGCCCGGCGACGACACGGAAGTGATGACCATGGAGACGCTGCTCGAGAAGTTTTCGCTCGACGGATTGCAGAAGAAGGCCGCAATCTTCGACACGAAAAAACTCGAATGGATGAACGGGCAGCATTTGTCCACGCGCCCGCTCGACGAAGTCCTGCCGCACATTTACACCGCCTTCGAACGACTCGGCATCGCCACGCGGGCGGAGTTGCTCGAACGCGACGAGTGGTTCCGCGGATTGGTTGACTTGCTGCGTATTCGCGCGCGCACGGTGGACGACATTGCGCTGCAGTCCACGCCGTACTTCGACCAGCAGATCAACTACGACCCGGACGCCGTCACCAAGCAGTGGCGTGATGCGAGTGGGTCGGCGGAGATTCTGTCGGCCACTCGTGAGCGACTTGGTGCGTTGCCCGCGTGGGAAGTCATGTCAATGGAAACAGCACTGCGCACACTGGCCGAGGAACTCGGGGTCTCGGGTGGAAAGATCTTCCAGCCACTGCGCGTTGCGCTGACAGGACTGACCGTGAGCATCGGTATTTTTGACGTGCTGCTCTATTTGGGCCGTGATCGATCGTTGGCCCGACTTGAGGCGGCGGTGCGCTGGCTCAAGCAGGACACCGCTGCCTGAGTTTACGGCGGTGTCCCGTTCTGCGTGCCCGAACCGCCGACCACCGGTTTGGGTGCCTGCGCACGGCGAGCCGCCCGCTCACGATCACGACGTTCGCGCAGTTCTTTCACCAGCATCTTGAACTGATCGTTGCCCGGACCTGATTCGCGGAAGCGCGCGATATCGGACTGGGCATACGAAAGCTGACGATTGCGCTCCATCGTGGTGCGATTGCCGCTCATCACCTGCTGCGCTCCCATGGGCAATAATCCCAAGAGAGCGCTTGGGATGGTAACCTTTCCAAGTCGAAGACCGGCGGCGTCCACGCCCCACGTGCCGCCATTCGCATCTTTTTTGGTCCACGACGCGGTCGTCGCGCCCATGGCGCGCAGCACGTTGAGCGAGTCGAGCGAGTCACGGGCCGCCATGAGCGTCCAGGTGATCACGCTGTCGAGCTCCCGCGCCCCCGTGAGTGCACCACCTGCGCCCTGAGCGGCCTCGCGTACCTCTTTGCGCAGGCTTTCAAGGTCGGCCATTGTCCACAGCCTCGGATCGGCGCGCGGGACGAGCCCGACCACGGCCGATTCCCCGGGCGGAAGGCGACTCACGAGCGTCCCGCTATCGATCGGCGGCGCCACGAGCGCGCCCGGTGCAGCCGCCACATCGGGACCGGCGAGTACCGGACCGCGACTCGGTGCGGACACCGGCGCCGGAATGGCCGGGTCGCGAGGCACAACGGGTTCGGGCTCAACGACAGGCACCGTCTCCACCAGCGTGAGCCGTTCCGCGCTGGGCCGCTCTTTCTCGAATCCGAAGTAGTCGCGGAAACCGGTGTCGAACGTAATCGCGCGCAGCAGGGCGACGCCAATGACAAGATGCGCCGCGACCGCAATCACCAACGCGCGCGGGTTGCGCTGGCTTCGCGGAGTGAACGATCCCAACCGAACAGACCCACGCGCGCGTGCGGGGCCCGGTGTTTTCGCAGCCGACGCCGTCGCTGTCACGTCGGCTTCGCGACGCTCCGGCTCTTGATGCTGCGTGGGTGGGAGAACGGACATGGTCAGTAAGTACCCTTTCGGCGGCGGATCGTTTCCGTGCGTACCACGACTATCGCCGTCGCAAAATCATCGGGAAACGACGGGATTGGCGACACGACTGACGCCTACGATCTCAACTTCCACTTGGTCACCAGAAATCAACGGTCCGACGCCCGCCGGAGTGCCGGTGGCAATCAGATCGCCGGGCTCCAGCGTCATGATACCTGAAATGTACGACAGCAGCATCGGGATCGCGAACACCATGTCGCTCGCGCGGCCACGCTGACGTTCGTCACCGTTGACTCGGGTGATCACTTGCAATGCGCCGAGATCGTTCGGCACCGGTCCAACATTGCCCACCGGGCAGAAGGAATCGAATCCCTTGGCCCGGGTCCACTGACCGTCGGATTTCTGCAGGTCGCGCGCGGTGACGTCATTCACGGCGACAATCCCGGCGATGGCGGCGATTGCCTCGTCCTCGCTGGCGTCGACCAGTCGTGCGCCGAGCACCACGCCGATCTCTCCTTCGAATTCCACCTGATGCGAAGCCGACGGCAGCCGAATGGGAATGCCCTCCGCGATCAACGCCGACGGCGGCTTGAGAAAAATCAGCGGAAACGTGGGCACATCATTGCCGAGTTCAGCCGCGTGCGCGCGATAGTTGCGGCCCACGCAAACGATCTTGCCGGGTGTGATCATGGCGGTGCAGGATTCAAGGAGTGTGTGCAGAACCAAAGAACGTACGAATCTGTGCGTGCACGTCGCGCCAGGCGCCGGTCACACGCCGTGCGGGCGGCAACGCGTCGAGCAAGCCGCGTCCATAGCGCTTGGTCATCACACGCGGATCACTGAGGACAACGACGCCACGATCGGTTGCCGTGCGCACAAGCCGACCGAAGCCCTGCTTGAGGCGCAGTGACGCATGCGGCAGCATGTACTCCGTAAACGGATTGCCCCCGCGTGCTTCAATCGCTTCACATTGCGCCGCCACCACGGGTTCGCTCGGCACACGGAACGGCAGCTTTGAAATCAAAAGGGCACGGAGCGCGCGTCCCGGCACATCGACGCCTTCCCAGAACGACGCCGTGCCAAACAAAACCGCGCGACCGGCGTCGCGAAAGCGTCGTAGCAGCACATCGCGCGCTTCCTCTTCGCCGTGTACCAGAAGCGGCCACGTAGCATCGAGCCCCTGCTCTCTCCACCACGCGGCGGCGTTGCGCAGATCGCGATGACTGGTGAACAGCCCGAAAACACCGCCGTCACTGGCCTGCACCAGATCCCGTAGTTGTCGATGTACGGCGTCGGCGTGTCCAACGGGATTGTCGTTTGGCGCCGGCAAGTCGGTGGGCACGGCCAGCAGCGCCTGATGCGGATAGTCGAACGGCGACGGAAACACATCGGTGTGAATGATCCGGCGCGACTTCTTCTTCCGCCGTGGTTCAACGTCGGCGACGGCGTGCTCCGCTGGCGCGTCATCGGTCAGACCAAGTCGCTCACGCAGAAAAGCGAATCCGCCGTTCGTGGCCAATGTGGCACTCGTGACGACGGCCGTTTGCACACGATCAAACAAATCGGCGCGCAAAATCGGCGCGAGATCGAGCGGCACCGCGTGGGCGGACACGTTGCGATCAGGGCCCGGCTTTCCGGACAGCTCAAGCCAACGCACCATCGGTGCACCGCCCGCAGCCGGACGTAGCGCCTGCACAAGCGAATCGGCCGCATTCTCCAGCCGGCGCCCCACGCCGCGCAACTCACCTATGGTGGTGGAGAGTTCCTCCGCCTTCTTCTCGTCACTTTCAATGCGTTCGCGTACGAGTCGCAGGCCATCGTTGATGAGTGCGATCTCACGCAGCAGATCGGTGAATGCCGCATCGAGCCCACCGCCCCACACGGCGTGCCTGGCGAAGTGGTCATCGAGTCGAAGTGCGGCACCAGCCGGCTGCGCTTCGAGCACCGCCTGCAGCAAGTCAAACAGCCGGCCGTTGAGCTCACGCGCGCGATGCGTGCTCGGCGCGAGGCGCTCACGTACAAGATCAAGACTCGCGGTGCTAAGCAGGTCGCTCGATGCGGCGAGTCGCGTGGCGAGCACGGGGAGCAATCCCTTGTTGCCGCGGCGTTCGAGACGGCCGAAGAGACGCGCCATACCGCGACGTGTCACCGACACGCCGAGGTGGCTGGCCGCCGCGTCTTCGAGATGATGCCCTTCGTCAATGATCACACGACGATAGCTCGGCAACACTGCAGCGTCATCCCAGTTGTTGGCGGCACGGCGCACCGCCACGTCGGCCAGCAGCAGATGATGATTCACCACGACCACATCAGCGAGTGATGCGAGGCGGCGCGCATCGAAGAGAAAGCAGTTGTCGTAGTGCGGGCACTTGAGCCGTCCGCACAGATCCGGTTCCGCCGAGACCTCGTCCCAGACATCGGGACGCGGTGGCGTGGCGAGATCAGCCACGGTGCCATCGGCGGTGTGTTTGGTCCAACCCACGATCACGTCAAGTTCGCGCGCGCCCGCGTCATCGAAGAGACTCGGACCGGCGGCGACGGCCTGCTCAAGCCGCTGCAGACATACGTAGTTTCGCCACCCCTTGAGCAGCGCGAACTTCACCTCTTGGTCGACCAGTGCGCCCGCAAGAAACGGCAAGTCTTTCTGAAACAACTGTTCCTGCAGCGTGATCGTGGCGGTGCTCACGATCGTACGTTCATCATTCGCGGCCGCCCAGCGCAGCGCCGGCACGAGATAGCCAAGAGATTTACCAACACCGGTACCCGCTTCGAGCAGTGCGATTCCTTTGTGATTGAACGCCTGCGCTACCGCACTGGCCATGGCGCGCTGGCTCGGCCGATCTTCGTACCCGAAGGCGCTGTTGCTGCGCATGTCAGCGGCAATCGGACCATCAGGACCGAGTGTCTGGTCGAGCTCCGCGAGCGTGATCTTTGACTCGGCCTTGGCCACCGGCACTTCGGTAACGACGTACAGGCGCATCGCGTCGTTGTCGACGATTGCAAAGCCCACACCGTTGCCGTGCACACGCGCCGCGATCTCGAGATCGGCGTCACTGGGCTCGAGCACGCCGCTGGGGTGGTTGTGCACGAACATGTCGCCGCGCTGCGCGACACCGGGCAGTGCGAGTACGCTGCGAATATCACCCCGCGCCACGACGCGCGCCGACACCACGACGCCATCGGCATCGAGTGTGGCCACGAAACACACTTCGTTGCCGCCAGCGAGCTTGATTGCCGTACGGATGGTCGCGGCGGCTCCCCGCGAAATACGCGCTTCGCCGATCACGTCTTGCGGGGCTTTTTCTTCGCCGCAGGAAACAACACGTTATTCAGAATAAGCCGATACGCCGCCGAATTCGGATGCATGGAGAGATCGGTGGGCGCGCTGCCGATCGCGTGCTGCGGATCTTCGGGGTCATGACCGCCGAGAAATGTCCACGATCCCTGGCCGTAGTCGCCATGAATGTACTTGACCCACGGCGCGCCGTCCTCGGAGGCCAGCACCGTCACACCAGGCTTGAGCACGGCCCGATTGAAGCTGGTGGTCACGCCGAAAAAATCAGGAATCACCGTGCGATGATTTTGCACGAGCATTGCCGCCACGGGATCGAGCTTGGCAGAAAAGTCGAACAGGGTGAACGTGCCGAGCGGCTGCCGACGTGCCGGTACATTGACCTGATGCCCGTCGATGTCGCTGAGGGCGTTTACGTACGGGGACGATTCGAGATGCGCGTTACGAAACGCAAAACTGCGCGCCCAGTCGAGTCGCGCATCGGCGTCGGCATCGACCGGTGTTCCATCGGAGAACGGTCCGGTGATATCGACGTTGAACGCCGCCATCGCGAGATCCAACGATTCGGTCGCGCCGCACATGGCAAACAGGAATCCGCCTTTTTCCACGAACGTGCGAATACCCTCGGCGACAGCTTTTTTGAGCGCCGGCACATCGGGCAAGTTGAATCGTGCGGCGGTGCCCTCATCCCGCTGACGCTGCGCGATGAACCACGCCGCGTCACGATAGGCGAGGTAGAGCTTGTTGAACTGACCCGTAAAATCTTCGTGATGCAGGTGCACCCAGTCATACTTCGACAAGTCGCCGCGCAAAATATCATCGTCCCAGATCGATTCAAAATCGATGCCGGCATACGTGAGGGCGAGCGTCACCGCGTCATCCCAGGGCGGTTGATCCCTGGGACGATAAATGGCAATACGCGGCGCCCGTTCAAGCACGACCGCGTCCATGTTGCCGCCGGCGATCTGCGACCGCAGACGCGCCACGTCGGCATCAGCGACTGGTTCGATCGAGATGCCATCGAGTGCGGCTCGGCGACGCAAATCGGCCACGTCAGGCAGTAAAAATGCGCCGCCCCGATAGTTGAGCAACCACTCGGCGCGCTGCGCACTCTTGATCGCCTGAAACGCGAGTCCGTACGCTTTAAGGTGATTGCGCTGCGCATCGTCCATCGGCACGAGCAGCGATTGCGCGTGCGTGATCGTGGCGGAGGCGACGAGCAGCACACATGCCATCACCACCGCACGCACCTGTTGTGCGATGCGGATCATGCGCCGAACGCTTCGGGCACGCGACCGCGCAACCGTTCCAACTCGCGACGAGCTTGTGGTACCATGGCACTTTCCTGATGATCAATGAGCAGAGACTCGTAGCGCCGTGTGGCCGCAGCGGTGTCTCCGGAGCGCACGCTGGCGCGCGCCAGCTCAAGCAGCGCTTCCGGCGCTTCCGGTGCTTGTGCATGCTGCGCCACGATCCTCTCCCAATATCGCACAGCGGCAGGTGCATCGTGCATGCGACCCGCCAGCCGCGCTGCGGTGGCCAGGAGAGCCGGCGCGGCGTCGGGCAGCGAGTCGGCGATGCGCGCGAAACGCTCCACGGCACCGACGGTGTCGCGACGTGCAACGGCGAGGAACGCGGCACCCAGCCCTGCGTGTCGCTCCGTTCGCGTTCGCGCCAGCACCGCGAGTGCGTCGGTGAGCGAGACATCGCGCGTCGCGGCGCGCACAAGCCGTCGGCGTGCTTCCACCAGATCGCCGTCGTAGAGCGCCAGCCAGCCGATCGTCTGATCGTCGTCGAGAACGCCAGCCCGAGTGGCCGCCTCGCGCGCGCGCTCCACATTCCCGGCGCGTAACCAGGCGCCCACCAACGGTCGCGCGATTTGCGCGCGTGCGGCGTCATCGAGATACCGATCGGCCTCGGCCACACGCTGTGCGGCGTCCTCCGCGCGACCGAGCTCGCCGAGCGCTTGCACTTCGAGTTCAAGCAGCTCGGCGGCGCGGCGCTTCGCCGGGAATGTCTTGCCCACGCGCGCGACGAGATCGAGCGTCACCTGCGGCGCGCCGGCGGCCAGCGCGGCCTGGGCCGCACGCTTACCCACCGACGGATCACCGGCCCGCTCGTAGAGCGCGCGCCACACGTCGCGTGCCACCGACCATGAACCCATGGCTTCGGCCCGTTCAGCGAACTCGGTCCACGTTGTGAGCGTGGAATCATCGGTGCGCACCGACGCGATGGCCGCCCATCCACGGCGCGGATCGCCCCACCCGGTTTCGAGCGTGGCCAGCAGACGTCGCGGAAGCAACATCACCGGCGGTGCCGAAAGCACCGCGCGGATCGAGTCGCGGGCGGCCTCAGGCACGCGCTGCAACGAAAACGTCGCGGCCATCTCCATCCACGGCATGTCCGTGACCGCCGCGCGCCATGCGACAGCCGCGTCGTTCCAACGTTCGAGCGTGGCGGCAATCTGCGCGACCTCGCCCACGAATTCATTGCGGCCACCGAGCGCGCGCGCGGCATCGGCCAGCGCCGAGTCTGCCGCGAGTGGCCGCCCCATCGACATGAGCGTGCGTACGTACTCGCGCCACGGGGCAGCGTCATCCGGTACGGCGCGACGCCATGCCACAAAGGCGGCGCGCAACTCGGCGTCGCGGGACGCGACCGACAGCGCCCGGAACTGAATGCTACGGGCCACCGGATCGCCCGGACGTTTCTCCAGCACGACATTCACCACGGGCACGATCGAATCACGCATCGCGGACGCGTGCCACACACGTTCGAGGCCGAGCAGGGCGAGCGCAATCTGATCCATCTCATCACGACTCGCGAGCGCCTGCGCCAGCAGCTGCCGATACGCTGCGGCGGCCTGCGCATAGCGGCCGGCGTCCTCGTGTGCCATCGCCGCCCCAATGGGATCCGGCACGGACTGCGCAACCTGAGCCGCCCACGCCCGATGAAGCGGAGTGCACGCCAACACGAAGGCGGCGACCAACCCGGTCACACGCGCTGCGCGGATCACGGCGGCGTAGAGTTGAGTCGGCGGAAGTACTCGTACACGAGGCGACGCTCGTCGGGTGACAGTCCGCGCAGGTCGTCCCATGCGGGCGGCGCGAATCGAACCCCCTCTTTCCCGGACGTCGCACCGGTTGCGCGCGTCGTGCCGCGTCCATCTCCCGCGCGCGCTTCGCGCGGACCCTGGTCGTCACGTTCTTCCTTCTCAAGGAATCGACCGGCATCCAACATGCGTCGATACAGTTGCTGCTGACGGGCTGCCACGGCGGGATCCGAGGCGCCACGATCGAGTGCCTGCGCCACTTGCTGGGCTTCGCGAGCCAATGCTTCGAGTCGGCCAGTGGGGTCGATGTCGGCGACATCCTGCAATCCATCCGCGACACTGCGCTGTTGACGCGACAATGCACGCGCCTGCTGCTGCGCTTGCTGACCCTGTGCACCGCCCGGCAACATGGAGAGTCCCTGCATTTGTCCGTTCAGCGACCCTTGCTGCTGCGCCAATTGCTTCATCTGTTCGAGCATCTCGCCGAAGCCTGACGCCGAGTTCGCGTTGTTCACGCGCTCACGATCACGCACGAGCGATGAGAGCGCCTGATTGAGCGCTTGCGCGGCATCACGCATCGCACTTTGCGCCTGCTCACTTCCGCCGGGCTGACCCGACGCGCTCATCGACTGCGTGGCCTGCTGCACCTTTTGCTGTGCGTCGGCCATGGATCGCTGCGAACGCTGCGAAAGGAGCGCGGATCCACGACCGGCCTGCTCAATCCGTTCGGCGGCTTGCTGCACGCCTTGTTGCACCGCGCCCTGCTCGCCTTGCATGCCCTGCGCCGAACCACTCTGCTGCGCTTTGTCGGCCAGCTGCGACTGCTGACGCGCCAACTGTGCGGTTTCGTTGATCGCCTGATCGAGTTGTTGCGAGAGATCCTGCTTCCACGCGTCCACCTGCGCTTCACGCGCCGCCGCGAGTTGATCGGCGGCCCGGTCCATCGATTCGGCAGCACGCTGCGCCTGTTCAGCGGGCGTCCCCTGCGGCTGTCCGCCGGCGCCGGCCTGACCGCCCTGTTGTCCCGGACGCTGTCCTTGTTGTCCGGCCTGCTGTTGTCCCTGTTGTCCCTGCTGTCCCTGCTGTCCCTGCTGTTGTTGTCCTTGCCGTTGTTGTTGGCCTGGCTGTTGTTGGCCCTGTGGAGGCGACGCTGCATCGCGCGCGGCGAGCTGCTCAGCGGCTTGACGCATCGCCTCGCGTGCCGTCTGCATATCGGGCTGCGCTGCCTGCGCCTTCTCCGATCCCATCTGCGCGCCCTCCTTGCGCAACCGATCCGTCAGCGCCTTCACCTCGTCTTCGAGGCGACGCGTTCGATCGGCCAATTGCTTCGCGTCCTGCCCCTGCTGCGACGGCGATTGCGACGGCGATTGCGACGGCGATTGCGACGGCGTCTTTGAGAGCGCCTCGGCCATTCGCCGATCGGCCGCCGCGACCTCTTTCGCTTCATCGCGCAGCGTTTCCATCGCGCCTTCGAGGGCCGCACGTTTAAGCATCTCCGCCGACTTCTCGAGTTGCTCGCGCATCTGCTTCTGCTGCTCCGCGAGCTGCTCCAGCGATTGCCGCACGTCACTCCCGCTCAATCGATCGGCCGATTGCTCAAGTTGCGCCAACTTCTGCTGCATCTCCGGCGTCATCGCGTCGCGCAGCATGCGCTGCAGTTCATCGAATCGCTGCTTCAGCGGATCGTCCATCGCACCCGCATCGGACAAACGCTGCTCCAGCTCCTTGGCGCCATCCTTGAGCGCCTCAACCCGCGATCCAAGGTCACGCTGCTGTTGCGCAATCGCGCGCATTTTTTCCGCCGACTCAAACGACAGCGCACGCCCCTTCGCGCCGTCTTGCGGCGAGGCAGCACTCGACGACGAACTCGATGCGTCACGAGGGCCTGATTGCAGATCACGCGACCGCGAGGCATCGCTCGTACTCTGCTGCAACGCTTTCTCCGCAGCGGCGATGGCCGACGCGCGCGACATCAACGAATCGGCCAGCGCACGCGCAAGTGTGCGTTGCTCTTCGGCGGTGGGCACGCGCAGCACGAGACGACGGCTTTGCGCCGTCTGCCGCCACGGCGACGCATCCGTCGCCTGCGCCACAATCACCAGGCGATCGCCCGCCGCCAGTTTGCGCTCGTTGAACCCCACGTCGTACACACCATCCCACATCGGTGCGTCGACGGTGCCCAGTGACACACGCGCCGGCGCATCACGTGTACCGTCGGCGCGCTCGGTGGAAATAGTGAGCGACATCTGCGCGAGTCCATGATCGTCGCGCGCCGCGATCGCGAGCGTGACCCCACCCTGCGTGCTGATCGTCGTGTCGGACATCGGTGCGAGAATGCTCACCTCGGGCGACTCGTCGGCAATCATACCGACCGCGAGGGTGCCTGGGAGTTCAACGGGTAGCACGGCACCATCGCCGCGAGGCGTGGCATCGGCCGACCACTGCCATTCCGCGTCAGACCGCACCATGACCCGCGCACTGATGGCCGACGTACCGAGCGCTTCAAACGGGACCGTGTCGACCAGCGAGCGCAGCGAGACGTTGCGCGCGCCGGAATACGCCGTGGCTCGCACGCGCAGCTCGGTGCCGCGTGGCACGCGCAGGACATTGCCCATCTCGAGCGTTTCGGCGGCTCGCCCAAGATACGCGGGATAGATCGCTTCGATCTGCACGTCACCAATCCAGCCGCGATCGCCCACCGTCACCGTTTGCTCAAGCACCGGTGCGCGTCCGTCATCGACCCGCACCGTGAGTGGCGCCCGCACCGGCCCGAGTTCAAGCAGCGCGAGCGACGTGACCGGATCAACGGCCAGGACTTCATCGCGCCACGCCGACCCATCGGCACGCACCGACACCGTGACCTGCTTGCGCCCCACAGCGCGCACACGCACGGTGAGCGGCATACCGCGCGGCATTTCGTCACGCAGTCCGTCAAACGCCAGCGCTGGCAACAGGAGTCCGCGCCACGCGTTGATCGGGTGCCGCATGGCAGCGAACCCGTCCTGCGCGCGCCATGACGAGAACACGAGGAAGGCCAACGCGAACACCGATGCCGTCACACCAATCATCACAGCGCGCGAGAGTTGCTGCCGACGACGGGGCATCAATACCGCGTCGTGCCCAAGTAGCCGTTCCACATCGGCCGCTGCTCGCGCACCAAGCGCACCCGTGCCCGATACTTCCAGCGCGCCGCGCAACGCACCAGCGCGCAAACCCCGCTCATTTTCGATACCGTGCGCCACATCGGACGGTGCGGCCACACGCCGCGATGCCAAGCGAAAAGCGAGCACACCCGCAGCGCCCACCGCCGCCCATACCATGAGCGGCACACCGCGCGGCCAGGCGAGGTAGCGGCCATCGGCCAGCAGCCAGGCACCAAACGCCATCCCCATCACAGCGATCGCCACGGCCACCGTCACGTGACTCAGGCGTGCACGTGAGCCGAGCGCCCGTGATTCGCGATCGACGCGCTCGGCCAATGCCGGCGTGCGGGATGTGCTCACGGAGTCACCCGACTTGTCACGGCGTACATGAACAGATTCACGCCCATGCGCAACGCGCGTTCGTGAAGCTCCGGCGGATCGCCGGGGTGCGTGCCCACGTCTTCCCATCCATTGCCGAGATCGCTTGACACGCTGTAAAAGAGCGACAGCCGACCGCCGATGTAGATGCCAAGTCCCTGCGCCGGTTTGCCGTCGTGCTCGTGCACCTTGGGCAAACCGTTGGGAAAGTCGTACACCATGTGATAGACCGGATGCGACGACGGCACCTCAACGAGCGGCCGATCGGGAAACACGCGGGCGATTTCGCGGCGGAAGGTCTCGTCGAGGCCGTAGTTGTCGTCGACATGGAGAAACCCGCCGCGCGTGAGATACTGACGCAGAGCGATCACCTCGGCGTCGGTCAACTTCATCTCGCCGTGACCGGTGGCGTGCACGAACGGGTAGGACGCCAACGACTCGTCGGTGAGTCGCACTTTGGCTTCGGTCCGCTCGATGGGGAGCTGCGTTCTCGCCGCCACGGCCGCGATGAGATTCGGCAAGCTGGAGGGATTCGCGTACCAGTCGCCGCCACCATCGTACTGCAGCCGTGCGATCGCGAGCCTGGGCGCGGCGGCACCAATGGCGGCACCGATGTCGGCACCAATGGCGGCACACGTGTCAGCATCGACCGCGCGATCGCCCGCAACCTGCGGCACTGCGACCGTGCCGGACGTGCCGGACGTGCCCGCGCGTGCGGTTGCTCCAAACAGCAACAGCACGGCGCCGAGCACCGATATCGGCCACCAGACAAACTTGCGATCATGTGTCATGCGCCAACCGGTAGGCAAGGTTTCGCGGCACACCATCGCGCTCCATGAGCATGGTCATCACGGCGCGCGGGGCGAGCCCATCGGCGAGGAGCGCGCGTGCGGTTTCGCGCAGCGTGTCTTCGGTGGGGGGAACTGTCTCAGGGGCAGCGGCGAGCACAATCACAATCTCGCCCCGAGGTGCGGTCTCGCTGTAATACGCGGCAAGTGTCTCCAGCGTTCCGCGCCGGAACTCCTCGAATCGTTTGGTGAGTTCGCGGGCGACCACAGCGTGTCGCTCAGCGCCCGCAACCAACGCGAGGTCGTGCAACGTATCCGCGACGCGTCCGGGCGCCTCATACAAAACCACCGTGTGTGGGCACGCGGCCGCCCAGCGCATCATCGCCTCGCGCTCCTTCCCCTTGCGAGGCAAAAATCCGAGAATCGTGCTGGGATGGGCCGGCAATCCGGAGCCCACGAGCGCCGCCAGCGCCGCCGAGGCACCCGGCACGGGCACCACGCGTCCCATGGCGTCCGCCACCGCGCTCACGAGACGCTGTCCCGGATCGGAGACGAGCGGTGTGCCCGCATCACTGATCAAGGCCAGCGCCGCCCCCTCACGCAACTGCGCGAGGACCAACGGCACCATTTTCGCTTCGTTGTGCTCGTGCAGCGCGACAGTGGGCGTGCGGATGCCGTAACGCGCCAACAGTGTGTGCGCGTGACGCGTGTCTTCGCACAGAATGCGGTCCACGGCCTGCAGCACGCGCAACGCCCGCAACGAGACATCCCCGAGATGGCCGATGGGTGTGCTCACCACATAGAGCACACCCGCTTCGACCGCCTCGGGGAACATGCGGGACGCCGCTTCCGCTGCGGTGTACGCAGCGTCGTCGGAACCCGGGAGCTCCGTCACACGTCGATCAGTCGGCGTGCTGCGCGAACTTGGCTTCGATCGCCGGACGCGGCACGGCGCCAACTACCTGGTCTACCAACTTGCCGTTCTTAAAGAACAAAATGGTCGGGATGGAGCGCACGTTGAACTTCATTGCTGTTTGTTGGTTGGAATCGACGTCGAGCTTGGCCACTTTGACCTTGCCCTCATAGTCAACAGCCAACTGCTCAACGATCGGTGCAATCATGCGACACGGCGCGCACCACGTGGCCCAGAAGTCTACCATCGCCAGTCCATCATGCCCTTCGATTTCGGTGGCGAAGGTTTCGTCGGTTACTGCAAGCGCGTTGGCCATACATGCTCCTTAAGGTGTCCGGAATCGCTCGCCGCGAGTGCGTGCGCCGGTGGTCAGGATTAGAATTGTGCAGACCCATTCACGACACGCTTGCCATGACTGAATCGCTTCGCCGCGGTACCCGCATTGCCCACATCGGCATCGCCGTACGTGCCCTCGACGACCTGCTGCCCTTCTACCGTGATGTCCTGGGACTGCCCGACGTTCCACTTGATGACGCCGACGGTGCTGCCATTGTGGGCTTGGCCGCCGGCGAATCGCTGGTGGAACTGCTCGAACCCAGCACCGACGATTCGCCCATCGCGAAGTTCGTCGCTCGGCGCGGGCCGGGCATCCATCACGTCTGCTTTGCAGTAGACGACCTCGATGGAACGCTCGACCGGTGCCGGGCCGCCGGCGTCCGACTCATCGATGAGACCCCTCGTGTGGGAGCAGAAGGCAAACGCATCGCGTTTCTCCATCCATCGGCCACAGGCGGTGTGCTCATCGAATTGACTGAATACTAGCCACCGCTCACGCGGAGGCTAGCAACCCGGCATATGTGACCTATCGGACTTTGCGCGGGTTAGTTCCCGCGGGCTCGGGCGGCCGCGTGATCTGCCGACAGGATCGACCGCGTCGCCGCGTCGCTGCGTTACCGCGTCACGGCGTCAGCGGCAGAAGTCGCTCAGCGGTGCCATGTCGACGATTTCCACGAACCACCGACCGGACGGGCCCAGAATGGTGGTGAACGTGGTCGTGGCTTGGGCCTGCTTGTCGCGCAGCTGCACCTGGAAATCCTGCTTGCCGCCGGCCAACAGGCGCGGGCGATCTTCGACAAAACCCCAGGAGAGGTGGTCGAGCTTGCACTGGATGATGATGAGCCGCTTCTCGAGTTCCTCGCGCTCCATTTGCTCGCGAGCGGGGCCCTTTACCGTGCCCCACACGGCCGACATGGTCTGGAGATCCTGCGCCTTGACAGCACGCATGAACACTTCAACAGCCTCTTTCGCCGACGCCGCACCTGAAGTGCCACCCGGTAGCGGAGCGGGAGCGGGCGCCGAACCGGCCTCCGAACCCGACCGTCCGCTTGAGCATCCGCTCACCGTCAAGGCCAGTATCACGAAACCTGCCATTACGTCACGCTTGCGCACTGCTTCCTCCTCCGCTGCATTACCTGCATGAATAACGCTCGAGTTCCCGATCCGATCATGAACCCGAACATCAGAGATATGAAAGGTACCCGGAATCGCGACCTGCCCGCACTGCGACTCTTCGTGAACATTGACCACGTGGCCACGCTGCGACAGGCCCGCCGCGGCTTCGAACCGGATCCCGTTGAGGCCGCGCTGCTCTGCGAGCGGGCGGGAGCCGACGGTATCACGGCACACTTGCGCGAGGATCGTCGCCACATTCAGGATGACGATATTCACCGTCTGGCCGCTTCGATTACCACCCCGCTCAACCTTGAGTGTGCCGCCCTCGACGAGATGCTTGATCTGGCCGAACGGCTGCGTCCACAGGAGGTCACCCTGGTGCCCGAACGACGACAGGAAGTAACCACAGAAGGAGGACTGGATGTCGTCCGAAACGTCACACTGCTGGCACAGGCGGTGTCGCGCCTGAAACGTGCGGGGGTACGCAGTAGTCTCTTCATTGACCCCGATCCGGTCGCGATTCGCGGGGCCCACGATCTGGGCGCCGATGCGATCGAACTGCACACGGGCACCTATTCCCACCATCCGGATGAACCGGCCACAGTGCGTGCACTCCGCGAAGCCACTGAATTGGGCCGCTCACTTGGGCTCGCGGTGCATGCCGGACACGGTCTGACCGCCCGGAACGTCGGCCCGATCGCGGCGATTGACGGGATTGAAGAGCTCAACATCGGACATTCCATCATCGGCCGCGCGGTGTTTGTCGGGCTGGCCGAGGCTGTTCGTGAGGTACGCGTCGCCATGGATCTTGCCCGTTCCCCTTCGACATGAGCACTCCGCCAGCGTTGCTCGGCTTCTTTCGTCAGGAAGCCACCGAGTATCTCGACCGCCTCGACCAGCTCCTGGCCGGTGACGAGCTCATCGCGCCGGATGGCGCGTCGTTCCTCGCGCAGGCGCGGGCGCTCCGCGGTGCCGCGAGCATGACGCGGCTTAGCGGCCTGCCGGAGCTTGCCTCGACGATGGAACGCATCGCCGGTGGACTCCGCGACGGCGAACTGCGGTGGGATCAGCGGCTGCACTTTGCGGTCCGCGGCGCCTTGGTTGAACTGCGCGCCCTTGTGAACAAATCGGAGCACTGGACAGACGGCGAGCAACGGCAGGCGCGCACGCACTCCGTGGCGCTGGCCGCCGTGGCCGCCGGATATCTCGCCTCGCTGTCGCCGGCCGCCTCACCCGCCTCTCCCGTCGTCCCGATTGCGCGTCTGTTCCCCGACGACGGCGCGCCTGGCCTCGTTGAACGCAACCCCAATCCGCCGCTCACGCTGGCCGAACGCTTTCGGTCGGATATGGCGGCGGCCGCCGATGGCGTGGCGCGCGAAAGCGCCAACCTGGCCACCGGTGAACGTGGTCCGCAGCAGCTGGCGCTGACCGACGCGCTCCGACGCGCGTTGCTGGGGTTGTCCGATGTCGCCGAAAGCTACGGCGCCACATCCATTGCGACGCTCGCCATGCGCATGGCGCGCTCGGCGATGGAACACGCGCCGGAGCGCATCGCGATTCAATCGTTCGCGCATTTGCTCATGGACCGCGAACTCACCGAGCAGGAGCTCGCGGCGCGCGTGCGTGACCAGTCGACCACGTGGCCCGGCACCGACGCCGTGCGCGGAGTGACGCCGCGTGCGCGCACACCTGTCGCGTCTGCGGCCATCACGGCTCCGTCCGTCGCGTCGGCGGCCATTGCGGCCGCGATCCCGCGAATGATTCCTTCGGCCATACCGCCAGCGTTCGTGCCGAACGTCACGCCGACACGCGCGCTCACTACAGAAGATGCCAACGGGATCGTCGCCGTCGAATCGTTGCTGTACGACGGGCCCGGCGCGCTCGCCCGGGCGCGCGTGGTACGCGATGAATTGCGTCTGGCGTGGCAACGGGCGGGCGGCACCTCGCTCGATCCAACGGCCGCCGCCCTCCTCGATGAGCTCAGTGACCTGCTCGATCTCGCCGTGGCCCGTTAGTATCACGTCGTGAAACTCGACTGGAAGGTTGCGCTTGGCTTCGCGGTCAGCGCGGTGCTGTTGTGGCTGGCCCTTCGGGCGGTGCCGCTTGGCGACATCGCCGGTGTCTTGCGTGCGTCCAACCCATGGTTGTTCGCGTTGAGCGCGTTCGTCGCGACGCTGATCTTTCCGCTGCGCGCACGACGCTGGCAAACAATTCTCGAACCCGTCGCCGGCCGCATTCCGTTTGGCCCGCTGTGGCGCAGCACCGCGATCGGGATGATGGTGAACAATGTGGTACCGGCACGCGCGGGAGAAGTCGCGCGCGCCTATGCCCTCACTCGGGAAGTGCCGCGCGTCACGTTCACGTCGTCGTTGGCGTCTCTGGCGGTGGATCGCATTTTCGACGCGGTTGTGCTGCTTGGGCTGATGTTCGGCGCCATGTTGTCTCCCGCATTCCCGGCGAACGCACGCGTGGCCGGCATGACGGTCCCGCAGTTCGCGAGCGGTGGTATCGCGGCCGTGATCGGGCTGCTGGTGATCTGCTATCTCGCCGTGCTGATGCCCGCACGTGTGCTGCAGGTTGTTCGCGCTGTTGCCGATCGTGTGTTGGCCAGATTCACTGATCGAATTGTAGGATTTGCCGAGCAAGCGCTCGGCGGGCTCGCGGTGCTGCGCGACGCGCGTCGGTTTCTGGCCGTGTTGTGGTGGGCCGTGTTGCACTGGCTCGTGCACGCGCTGGCGCTGTGGATCGGGTTTCGCGCCGTTGGGCTCGATGCACCGTTCAGCGCCGCGTTATTCCTGCAAGGCGTACTTGGGTTCGCGGTCGCGATTCCGTCGTCACCCGGCTTTGTCGGAGTGTTCGAAATCGCAGCAGCGGCGGGTCTGAGTGTGTACGGTGTGAGCAAATCGCTCGCGCTGAGCTGGGCCATTGGCTTCCACGTGTTGACGTTCATTCCGATTACGCTGATTGGCATCGTGTATTTATTGCGGCTCGGCATCAGTTTGCGCGACATCGGTGGTGCCGCCGCGCGTGAGCGTGATATCGCGGAGGCGCGCGAGACGTTTGCGGGTGAAGGCGACGTGCAACGGGAGCCGAGATGACATCCGCACGCGCGCGGCTGGTGCGTGGTGTGCACGTGGATGCCCCGGCGAAACTCAACCTGCTGCTCCATGTGCTCGCCCGGGAAGGCGGCGGCTTTCACAGCCTCGAAACGCTGTTCATCAAACTCGCGCTGTGCGACCGCGTGCGCATTCGCACCGACGTCACGGATCGTTCGGTCACGTGCGACGGGCCGGCCATGCCGGCGGCGGGACTCGGCGCGCCGGAAGACAATCTGGCGTGGCGCGCGGCGGTGCGGTTCACAGAGTGCGTGGGTTGGCCAACGGGCTTCGCCATGCACATCGACAAACACATTCCAGTGGGCGGCGGACTCGGTGGTGGGAGTGCCGACGCCGCCGCCGTGTTGCGCGGACTGAACGCAATTGCACCAACACCGCTCGCGCAGCCCGCGCTGATGGAGTTGGCCGGCGAACTCGGGTCGGACGTGCCATTTCTCGCGAGCGATGAGTTGCTCGCTTGGGGATGGTCGCGAGGCGACCGGCTGTTGGGGCTCCCGGCGCTGCCGACCATGGCCGTCCGGCTGGTCACGTTTGCCGACGGCGTGAATACCGCAGCCGCGTACGGCGCCCTCGCGCGACAGCGTGAATCGTCGCGCGCCGCGCGATCGGCACACTATGATGCAGCGGCGTTCAGCGCTTGGGAGTCCATCGCGCGGCTGGCGGAGAATGATTTCGAGCAGGTAGTTCCCGCGCTGCACACAGGGGTGGCGCGATGGTTGCCGCTCGTTCGAAGGGCCGCGAAGGCGCTGCGCGAGCAGGGTGCGGTGTGCATCGGGCTCATGTCCGGCAGTGGGGCGACCTGTTTCCTGCTGCACGCGCCCACCAGCGGAACGGATTGGCCGGCCATGGCCGACGGTGAGCGTCTGGTGGAAACCCGAACGGCCGGGGCAATTGTCGCTCCGGTGCCAATCGTCTAGTTTAGGAGCAGCAGGACACTGCCCTGTCGTCCAATGGCAGGACTCCACACTTTGGATGTGGCTATCTTGGTTCGAATCCAAGCGGGGCAACTTGGGCGCCCGCCGATCCCTCGGGGTTGGCGGGCGCTCGTTTTTCCGTCCGGCGGGGGCTCCGTTTCCGATCCGGGCCGGTTATGTTGAGAGGCTGGCTGGTTGCAGCACTGAACACGTCTCGTGCGGAGGCAAGGCGCCGCTGGCCCTTGTCCCCGCACTCTTATTCTCGCTAATTATCAAGGCTGCGGTCGATGGATCGGCTGGCTGTCTCCAAAAGTGGCTTCAAGATTCTCTCCGGTACGGCCAATCCGGCCCTCGCGGAATCGATCGCTGGTTACTTGGGAACGGAACTGTGTCGCGTCGCGGTATCGCGCTTCGCAGACGGTGAAGTGTTCGTGCGCATCGATGAGAACATCCGCGGTGCCGACGTCTTCATCGTGCAGCCCACGAATCCGCCCGCAGAGAACGTGCTGGAGTTGTTGCTGTTGATCGACGCGGTCCGCCGTGCGTCAGCGGCGCGCATTACGTGTGTGTTGCCCTACTTCGGCTACGCACGCCAGGACCGAAAAGACCAGCCGCGCGTCGCCATTGGCGCCAAGTTGGTCGCCAATCTGATTGAAACGGCCGGTGCAGATCGATTGCTCGGCATCGACTTCCATCAGCATCAGTTGCAGGGATTCTTTGATATTCCAGTCGATCACCTCTACGCCGCACCGGTGTTCGTCTCGCATTTTCGCAAGAAGCAGTTGAAGGATCTCGTCGTGGTGGCGCCCGATGTCGGGTCGGCCAAGATGGCGCGCGGGTTCGCAAAGCGACTCGACGCATCACTGGCGATCATCGACAAGCGTCGTCCCAAGGCGAACGTTGCCGAAGTGGTCAATGTGGTGGGTGAAGTGGCCGGCCGGGATTGCATCATTCCCGACGACATGATCGACACCGCAGGGACCGTGTCTGAAGCCGCTCGTGCTCTCAAAGAGCTCGGGGCCAACGACATTTATGTGTGCGCCACGCATGCGTTGCTCTCCGGCCCCGCCGTTGAGCGGCTCTCCGCAGCGCCCATCAAGGAAGTGGTGTTAACCGACACCATTGCCGTACCGCCAGAGCGGCGGTTCCCCTCGCTCACCATCCTCTCGGTTGGAGAGTTGGTGGCCAAGGCGATCCGCTTCACGCATTCCGATCAGTCCGTCAGCTCGCTGTTCGACTAACCGGCGCGCACTTCACTCAGTTGTCCACGCGATCTCCCAGAGCCCTGCCATGACCTCCGCATCTCTTTCCGCAACGCTCCGTCACGACACCGGCAAGGGCGTCGCGCGTAAGCTTCGTCAGAACGGTGAAATCCCCGCTGTCATTTACGGCCACGGCCGCGAGCCGCAGTCGCTCACCATCAACGCCCGTGAGTTCGACCGCCTCATCAAGAGTGTGGCGGCCGGCAGCACGGTGATCGATCTCGACCTGGGCGGGACACCGGCGCGCTCGCTCATTCGCGAGATCCAGCGCCATCCGTTCAAGAAGCAGGTCATGCACGTCGACTTCCAGGAAGTTGTCGCCGGCGAAACCATCACGCTCAAGTGCCCGATCGTGTACGTGGGCACGCCCATCGGCGTGCGCGTCGACGCGGGTATCCTCGATCAGATCCTGCACGAGCTCACGATCGAAGCGCTGCCGGCGAACATTCCCGACCACATCAACGTCGACATCACAGACATGCACGTCGGCAACTCCTTGCACGTTTCTGATATCGTGTTGCCGGCTGGCGTGAAAGTCATGGACGATGCGGGCACCACCGTCGCGATCGTGCAGCCGGCCAAGGCGGCCGCTGAGCCGGCTGCCGCTGTCGCCGAGCCCGAAGTCATCCGCAAGGTCAAGCCCGACGACGTCAAGTAACGCGTCGTGGTGGTCAGGGCGCGCGAGCGGTTCATCAACCACTCGCGCGCCCTTGGCGTATCTCCCCACATCGACCCCGATACCGTGAAAATCATCATGGGCCTCGGCAATCCGGGGCGCGAATACGAGGCCACCCGCCACAACGCCGGATGGTGGTTTCTCGATCATCTCGCGCGCAC
This sequence comes from Gemmatimonadales bacterium, assembly GCA_038203795.1. Classification (GTDB taxonomy): domain Bacteria; phylum Gemmatimonadota; class Gemmatimonadetes; order Gemmatimonadales; family Gemmatimonadaceae; genus JAABRT01. The sequence continues at coordinate 59,164 of JBBRDP010000001.1, read as the reverse complement.
CTGGCCATGCGAAGCCTGGCGCAAGGATCGCGACACACACGTCTCGGATGGCTATCTCGGCCCGCTGCGCGTGCGTCTGGTCAAGCCACAAACCTTTATGAACTTGTCCGGTGCGACCCTGCGCTCGTATATGGGTCGGGCTGGCTTCGAGGCGGCCGAAGACCTGCTTGTGGTCGTCGATGACATCGCGATTCCGGTGGGTGAGTACCGCTTTCGCGCCGGCGGCTCGACGGGCGGTCACAACGGGCTCAAGTCGATTCAGGCGCAGCTTGGGTCACCGGAGTACCCGCGGCTGCGTATGGGCATCCGGCCCATCGACGAACGGCGTGTCATCGGCAACCTGGCCGACTTCGTGCTGCGCGTGATGCCGCGTGACGAGCGGGAACTGCTGGAAGGCACGTTTGATCGGCTCACGACGGTGGCTGACACCTGGATGCGCGAGGGGACGAAAAAGACGGCCAGTACGCTGGGGCGGTGAATCACGCGTTCGTAGGTCGACGGTTGCCCCTTGCAACTCCCCGCGCTGCGCGCCGTATTGTGGGTATGGAAATTCTCGCGCGTCCACAAGCCGCCCAGACACCGCCGGCTCAGCCCCCGCTGCCTCCGCCAGTTCCGGACGTGCCGGCACTTCCCGTACCGGCACTCCCGGTACCTGGTGGGATGTCTGGAACGCCCATTGGCTTCAGCGCGCCCGGCTTCGACGGGGTGATTCCGTTCACCTCAGATCAGTACGAAGCACTTGGCGAGCGAGCGAGCACGTTGACGAGTCAACTGAGTCGGCTCGCCGGTCGCCGCAAAGAATTGGTGCGTGAGCTCAACAATTCGTCTTCGTCGGTGGCGAGCGATGGCGTGGAACAGCGCATCAAGTTCCTTGACGAACAGATCATGAAAAAAGAGTTGGACATTGCCGCGAATAATGAACTTCGCGCCTCGCTCAGCGCAAAGCTGTTCGAAGTGACCAGCCGCGAGCCCGATGCGCCACCGCAACCACCGCCCGACTACGGGCTCGGTCCGATCACGCCGAAGGTGGCGTTGTTCCTCCTGCTGCCGCTCGCGCTGTCGGGCGCGCGGTTCCTCTGGAAGCGTGGCAACCGCCCGGCGGCCGTACCAATCTCGCCGCAGGCGGACGCCCGGTTCGGGCAGCTCGAGCAGGCCATCGACTCGGTCGCGATTGAAATCGAGCGTGTCGCGGAAGGTCAGCGGTTCGTCACCAAGTTGCTGCGGGAAGGACAGCCGATTCCCGACTTTACAGCCGGTCGCGTGGGCGACGCGGTGGGCGTGCGCGCCACGCCCGAGGCGTCGCGCTGAGCACGGTCGGCGTGCGTGTCGCGCTGCGCGCCGCCTGGTGGCGCACACGCGCGGAGCGGTGCGTCGGCCCGGCGCTTTCGGCGATCTGCGTCGGTACCGCGCTCTCGGGCTTTGTCTTCGGTACGGCGCTTTCGGCCCAAGCTGTTGCTGAGGTATCGCGGTGGAGCGGGAGTGCACAGGGGAGCGGGGCGCTGCTCTTCGGTGACACGGAACAGCGATCGTTTGGCGCCCGCGGCACCGTCGAGCGCGCGGATTCCGTGCTCGAGCTGAACGCCGCGCTGCAGACGCTCTACGGCGAAGCGTCGCTCGATGACGGGGCGCGCCGCGTCATCAAGCGCATCTGGCTTGGCTCCCTTACCGCCGACTGGCGGCCGAAAAACCCGTGGTCGCCGTTCGTCCTCGCCACCGTGGAGACCAATCTCGAAAAGCGAATTGCCAGCCGCTACAATGCCGGCGTGGGCGTCAAGTACACGGCGCGTCGTACGGCGCGCACCAACGTGAGCCTGAGCGTGGCCCTGCTCGACGAACGCGTCACACCGGACAGCCTCGGCGCTGCCCCGTCGCGGCTGACTCGATGGTCGACCCGCTTTCGCCTGCGACACGCCTTCGACGATCGCACCCGATTTTCGCACGTCGTATTCTGGCGGCCCAGCGCCACGGCGATCGACCGCTTTGTGGTGCAGAGCAATAGCGAGCTGGCCGTTGGTCTCACCCGGCGAACAGCCCTTACGCTGAGCCTGCTCGACAACTACGACAGCGAGGCCGTAGCTCGCGGGGCTCGGACGTACTATGACGGCCAGCTGCTGCTTGGACTGACGGCGACCTGGTAGGTCGGCCCGGTCAGTTGGCGATTGCAGGGGGAATTTTGCGGCTCATGGTGTGCGTGGGTCGCCCCAACCGCATCTGGGCGCTATCTTCGGGGGCTGCCGTGGTTGTGAACACGCACTCACCCTCACCACTCGCCCATGCTCGACAACCTTCCGTTGATTGCGCTCAGCGCCGGCGCCATCGGCCTGCTCGCCACGCTCGTTACATTCTTCAGCGTCAAGAAACTGTCGCCTGGAAATCAGGTGATGCAGGATCTGGCCGGCGAAATTCATGTCGGCGCCATGGCGTTTCTGCGCGCCGAGTACATGGTCCTGATTCCCTTCCTGCTGGTAGTGGCCGGATTGCTCGGGTTTGCGATCGGCACGAAGACGGCGATTGCGTACATCATCGGTGGCTTGTGCTCCGTGGCGGCCGGCTGGATCGGTATGCAAGGCGCGACGGCCGCGAACGTCCGCACGGCGGAAGCGGCACGCGCATCGGGTCAGGCCGCCGCGCTCAACGTCGCGTTTGGTGGTGGCTCGATTATGGGCCTCGCCGTCGCCTCGCTTGGTCTCGTTGGTATCGCGGCCGTGGTGATGTTTGTCGCGGCCGACGAACTGACGGGCAACGCGAAACTATTTTCAGAAATCATCTCGGGTTTTGCCATGGGCGCGTCGTCCATCGCGCTCTTTGCCCGCGTGGGTGGCGGCATCTACACGAAGGCGGCCGACGTGGGCGCCGACCTTGTAGGCAAAGTGGAAGCCGGTATTCCCGAAGACGACCCGCGTAACCCCGCGACGATCGCCGACAACGTCGGTGACAATGTGGGTGACGTGGCCGGACTTGGCGCCGACATCTTCGAGAGCTACGTCGGCGGCATCATCGCGACGATCGCGCTCGCGGCCACCTCAATGCTGGTGCCCGAAGGCACGCGCCTCACGGCGATGCTGTTGCCGATCGGCTACACCGTTGCGGGACTGGTTGCGTCGCTCGTCGGCATTCTGACTATGCGCATTCTCGCCAAGGGTGATCCGGCCAATGCGCTGCGTCTGGTCACGTTCATTGCGGCTGGTCTGTTCCTCGCGTTCGCGTACTTCATCACGCAGCAGTTTCCGCTCGGCATGACACGCGCTGACGGCACGCTGTTGCCGGCGCTTGGACCGTTCTGGGCCGTGCTGGCCGGTAGCGTCTCGGGCATCGCCATTGGACTGGTGACGGAGTACTACACCGCGATGGGTCCGGTGCGGCGCATTGTGGAATCGTCGAAGACGGGCCCGGCCACCAACATCATCGCGGGTCTCGCGATTGGTATGGAGAGCTGCATCGTGCCCGTCCTGCTCATCTGCGGCGCGATCTTTGTGGCGTTCTCGGTGGCGGGATTGTACGGCATCGCGATTGCGTCGGTTGGTATGCTGGCGACGGTTGGTGTCACGATGTCGGTCGACGCGTACGGTCCGATTTCGGATAACGCCGGTGGTATTGCGGAGATGAGTCATTTGGGCAAGGAAGTCCGCGCCATTACCGACGGGTTGGATGCGCTCGGCAATACAACTGCTGCGATCGGCAAGGGATTCGCGATTGGATCGGCGGCACTGACGGCACTCGCGCTCTTTTCAGCGTATGCAGCGGCGGTCAATCTCCAGACGTTGAATCTCATTGACCCGATGGTGGTGATCGGCTTGTTCATCGGTGGCGTGATGCCATTCTTTGTGGGCGCGCAAACGATGACGGCAGTTGGTCGCGCCGCGCAGGGCATGGTGGAAGAAGTGCGCCGTCAGTTCCGGGAGATTCCGGGACTGCTTGAAGGCAAGCCGGGTGTGAAGCCGGACTCGGCGCGTTGCGTGGAAATTTCCACCAAGGCGGCCCTTCGCGAGATGGTACTGCCGGGCGTCGTCGCCATCCTCGTGCCGGTAATCATTGGCAAGTTCGTGGGTGTCTCCGCCCTCGGCGGTGTGCTCGCTGGTGCAACGGTGACGGGCGTGATGATGGCACTGTTCATGGCGAACGCGGGCGGTGCGTGGGACAACGCCAAAAAGGCGATCGAAGGCGGCCTCGCGGGTGGTAAGGGCAGCGATCCGCACAAGGCCGCCGTGGTTGGTGACACGGTCGGCGATCCGTTCAAGGACACGAGCGGCCCGGCGATGAACATCCTCATCAAGCTCATGAGCGTAGTGAGCCTGGTGCTCGCGCCGTGGTTCCTGGCGTAACGCGTTGACGCGATGGTCGTGAGGAGGCCCCCACTGTTCGCTGAACGGTGGGGGCTTCTTGTTTTGATTGCACGTCCGAGGGTTGGCGCGACTGCGGTGCCCCCTGCAGCACGATCACGGGCACGGAAAGGGCAACGGAAAGGGCAACGGAAAGGGCAACGGAAAGGGCAACTTCAACGGCAACGGAAACGGCAACGGCAACGGCAACTTGAACCGCGCAAAAGAAGGCGCGAAAAACGCGAAAGCGCGAAAACTGCCAATACAACTGCCGTGGAAGTGTGCGCAGGTCAGGTTCTGAGTCGTTTCTAACGTGCACACGTGCTCTTGAGGAGTGCCCGTCTAAAACGGTTGGACTCGACCCGGCCCTGCCACGAGATGTTGCGCTTGCTCTTCTTCGCGCTTTCGCGTTTTTCGCGCCTTCTTTTGCGCGGTTCAAGTTGCCGTTGAAGTTGGAGTTGCCGTTGAAGTTGGAGTTGCCGTCGTCGTTATGGTCGCTGTTGTGGCCGCACACGCGATTTCGGTTGCTGCGGCCTCATCGGCGCCCCGACCGTAAATCTCCCCCCGTTCTCCTACCGCCGCCCCGATTAGATTTCCGTATTGTCGGCAGTCAGCCGCCTCCTCCTGGCACCCCTGATTTTTCATGCTCAAACTTGGAATCGTCGGACTCCCGAACGTCGGGAAGTCGACTCTGTTCAATGCCCTCACTTCGGCCAAGGCGGAAGCGGCGAACTATCCGTTTTGCACTGTCGACCCCAACGTCGGCATGGTCGAAGTTCCCGACGCCCGGCTTGATGCACTGACGAAGATCGTGCAACCCAAGCGCACCGTCCCCGCCGTCGTGCAGTTCGTCGATATCGCCGGACTCGTGAAGGGTGCCGCCACCGGTGAAGGGCTCGGCAACAAGTTTCTGCAGAACATTCGAGAAACCGACGCGATTGTACACGTGATCCGTTGCTTCGAAGACCCCGACGTCACGCACGTCATGGGCGACCCCGATCCGGTGCGCGACAAGGAAATCATCGAACTCGAACTCGCACTGGCCGATCTCGCGCAGGTAGAAAAGCGCCTCGACAAGGCCAGACGCGCCGCGCGCACGAATGACAAAGACGCCCTGGCCGAGTTGCCCGCACTGGAGCGAGCGAACGCGGCGTTGAGTGCCGGGACACCACTGTGGCGCGCTGGACTCACCGCTGACGAACTGAAGCAGCTCGAAGGGTTGCAGCTGCTCAGCGCCAAGCCCGTGCTCTATGCGGCAAACGTGACCGATGCCGAACTCGCCGGTGACGAAGGACCGCTGCTCAAGGCGCTGCGGGAAGCGGTAGCCGCCGGCAACGAGCACGCTGAAATCGTCCCTTTCTCGGCGAAGATTGAATCCGAGCTGGCCGAGTTACCGCCCGACGAGCGCGCGGAATTTCTCGGTTCATTGGGCATCACCAGCGCGGGGCTCGATCGGTTGATCCTCGCCGGCTACCACCTGCTTGGCCTGCAGACGTACTTCACCGCCGGGGAACAGGAGGTGCGTGCGTGGACGATCCATCATGGCGATACAGCGCCTGTCGCCGCCGGGGTCATTCACAGCGACTTCGAGCGCGGCTTCATTCGCGGGGAAACGGTTGGCTTCGAGGAGTTTGTCGCGCATGGCGGTTGGAAGGGCGCGAAAGAAAAGGGTGTCGTTCGCAGTGAGGGAAAGGAGTATCTCGTGCGCGACGGCGATATTCTACTCTTCCGCTTCAACGTGTGACACAGCTGGCGACGCATCCTTTTCCGACTTCGGGGGGTATAAACCTCGAATAACCCGTCGCCTCGCGAACTGATTGCCTCTGGCTTTTTCGAGCCTCATCCGTACCGCTCATGAACGCTGACACTCTGCTCCATCGCACGTCCGCTCGTCTCACCCGCCCATCGCGGCGCGTGATGCTGGTGGCGGCGTTCCTGGGGGCATCGACGGTGATCGTAAGCGCGACCACGCCAGCGCTCGCGCAATCCCGGACGAACGGCCCTGTATCACCACTGCCCGATCAGATGCAGGCGAAGTCACCGTACGCGCCCCTCATTCCCGGTATGGCGCCAGTGCCGTTTACCGTGGGCGAGCGCCTCGAGTATGACGTCAAGTTCTCGTTCCAGTCGGTTGGCACCGGCATCATGGAAGTCAAGGAAATCGTCGATGTGCGCGGACGCCCGTCGTGGCACACCGTGTTCACGATCAAGGGCGGCATTCCGTTCTTCCGTGTGGACGACAGCATGGAGAGCTGGTTCGATGTCTTTTCGCTGAGTTCACGCCGGTTCCATCAGCGCATCAGCGAGGGTGGGTACAAGCGCACGCGCATGTACGAGCTTTTCCCCGAGCGCTCGGTGTTTCAGGAGAACGGCAAACCCGAAGAAGAGAGCGTCAGCAACCCGCTCGACGATGGATCGTTCCTCTACTTCGTGCGCACGATTCCGCTGGAAGTTGGCAAGACATACGAAGTCCCGCGCTACTTCAATCCCAAGTCAAATCCCGTGCGCATTCGCGTGTTGCGCAAGGATACGATCAAGGTGGCGGCCGGCGTGTTTCCCACGGTCGTGCTGCAGCCCACGTTCCAGTCGCGCGGCATTTTCTCGGAAGACGGCAAGGCCGAAGTCTGGATCTCGGACGATCCCTACCGCTTCATGGTGCAGATGAAAACGAGCCTCAAAATCGGCTCGATCAATCTCTATCTGCGTCGGTACGCGCTGCCACCGGGCGCGCCGTAACACTCGACGTCACCCGTCGCGCTGCGTCTCCGCGTCGGCGGCGAGCGGCGCGATGCAGCGCGCGTCGTCATGCGCCGGGCTGTTCACCCACGTGCTCACCCGAAACGCATACAAGGAATCGTCAGACCATGGTCGGAGCAGCGACTCCACCGCGTCGAGCGGCGTGCGCACATCGAGCCACGACGCGAAGTCGCGCTCGGCCACAATCACCGGCATACGATCGTGAATGGACGACGTGTGTGTATTGGCGGCGGTGGTAATCAGCGTGCAAGTCGCGATCGGATCGTCCACATGACCGCCCGCCCGTATTGGGGGTTGCCACATGTCCCATAGCGCCGCCAGTGCAAACGGGCGATCGCCGCGCTGACGAATACACCACGGTTGCTTGACACGTGCTCCGGGGAGCACTTGCCACTCGTAGTAGAGATCGGCCAGCACGATCGCGCGACGCGATGCAAACGCGCGTCGGAACGCCGGCTTGCGGCGCACCGATTCGCTGCGTGCGTTCGCAAGTCGATTGCCGATTGACGGCTCCTTCGCCCAGAACGGCACGAGACCCCAGCGTAGACGCGCCGGCCGGATACCGTGAGCATCACCCGCCACAGCGTACACCGCCTGCGACGGCGTAATGTTCCACCGCGGCGCAGCGTCGCGCACATCAGCCAGCAGCGACGCATCGAGCGAGAGCTCGGATGTGCGTTGCGGAGCGGAGAGTCCGTATCGTCCACACATGCATGAATAGTGGGCGCGCGCGCGCAGTTTCGCCTGCGGCACCGACGAAATGTAGTGACCGATGGCAGTGACCAACCGCGGTGCCCAATGGCAGTGACCGACCGCGGTGACCGAGGGCAGTGACACCGCGACATCGGCATTCTCACGTGTCACACGACGGGCGAGATCACATACAAGGTGTGAGGCTGGGTACGGAGAGATTCGGCATGTCCCCCACAAACTGGCGAGCTTCTGCGCATCCCTCGACTTGTCCGGAGTGACCGACCATGCCCGCCTCTTCCACCCCACGCCCTGCGACCACGCGCTTCGCACGCCAACGGTTCGCACCGCTGACGTTGCCGCGTCGCGCTGTTGCCACGATGTGGTTGCTACCGCGCGCCGTCCTCACCGTAGCGCTGCTGATTGGCAGCGTGACAGCGGCGCATGAGCTGCAGGCACAATCGCGCAGCGCAACGGATTCCACTGGCAGCGCGCCACGCCTGGCGACGCCGGGCGCTATCGCCCGGGATGCGCGCGCGTTCGCCAAGCGCGTCGGTCTGTGGGGCGCCGTTGGCGTGGGGCGTGGCAGCGCCGGACTGCGCTGCGCCGCCTGTCAGTCCGATCAGACGGCCGCCTTCGCGGGAACGCTTTCGATTGGCGGGCGTCCGCATCCACGCTTCCACGTGGGCATCGAAACGTGGGCGTGGCTCGATGTCATTGGCAACGGCGTGGACCGCATGGCGCGCGGAACGCAACTGATCGCGCGCCACTATCCGCTCGCCAATCGCGCCATGCACGTCACCGGCGGCGCGGGCACCTCGCGATTCAGCGTCGACGACGGCAATACCCGCTTTGACGCGACCTCCCCCGCCCTCACGCTCGGTCTGGGGTGGGATGTGCCATACCGCGGCGTGCTGCTCTCGCCGGCGATCAGTGTCGTGGCGAGCACAGGCGGCGCGCTCGCCAGCCGCCGCACCGGCAACAACGTCGCCGACAATGCAAGCCTCGGCCTGTGGCGCTCAACGTTGTCCATCACCTGGTTCTGAGGCACGTACGATGACGATATGTGTGATTCGTGCGCCCGTTCGCGCTGTGGCGATGCGCTCGGCGCGGCGCGATGGCGTCATGACAATGCGATTTGTGAGACACGTCGGGCGTATCGGTCTGATCGGACTCTCGCTCTCGTGCGCCGCAGACCAGGCGAGCCCTGTCGCCCCGACCGGGCCGCAGCTCGAAGCCGCCACAGCCGCGGTGTCCTTCGGCATCTGGACACCCGGACCAGGCGAATGCCCGAAGGCCGTGCACGACCGCTACAGCACACTCGGCCCGGACGGCAAACGCTACCCTGCGTGGCATCCGCCGGTGGACCCATTGAGCGGCTGCAGCTTTGGGCACGAGCACGGTCGCGATCCGCGTGGTTCCGCGCTGTACGCACGGGTTGGTGATCCCGCGTTCGGCTACGCGAACGAACAGCTCGACGCCGCGGACATCGGAATGCGCCGACACGAGGATCATGTGGGGCACAAGGTGGAGTGGGAGAACGACGTGCTGATGCGCACCAACGGCGGCGCGGGTGCATTGCTCGAGGTGCGCTGTGATGTGCTCACCAAACTGCATCAAGGCACGCACTCGAAGGACGCCTTCACCAACAACTTGCACGAACTCAACTATCACGTGCGTTGTACCGATCGGACGGAGATGCACATCACCGTGCTCACGGCGATCGGACGTCCGGGAGAATTCGAACGCACGTGCGGCGGCACGGTGCAGGTTGGGCCGGCAACGCCCGTCAACTCGCCCAACGGTGACGGGCGGCGCAAGATTCCGGATTGGAGCTGCCTTGAGTCGCGCCTGCTCGTGGGTGCGGGATCAAAGTCGGATTTCGGCGCGCTGCACGAGAGTTGGGAGACGCACACCACCATCCGAATGGCCGACGGAAACAAGTCCATCGCGTCGTTCGATCCGTACTTTCAGGTGTTCCGTCCGAGCCGGTACTTCGAGCGCGGGGCGAGTGACAATGTTGGTCGACCGGCCGCGTTGTGTAGCGCGCACCAGCACGAGGCACGACGCGCGCGGGGCAACGAGTGCGACGCCGTGGCGCAGGCGATCTCGGTGCTGACGTCGGGCGGCGCGGCGTTCACGCTGCTGCCGTATGACGACGCGCGTTCACCATTCAACGGCGTACGTCGGCAAATCGATATCAACAACAACACGGTGCGAAACGTCGACGGACCAACTACGTGGTACACCGATCCGTTTGGCAAGAACGCCCGCACGTCTCCGTTTCCGGGGAGCATTCGCCAGTACGTGTCCTCGACAAATAACGACTACGGGGTGGGAGTGAACGGCCCGACGGTGGGTGGGTCGCGCAGCTACGGCGGGCCGGGGGTGCGGGCACCGAACTAGACTGCGGCTGAGCGGGCCGGGCACGTGAGCGGCGAACCAAGCGCCGAACCAAGCGCCGAATCAAGCGGTGGCCGGGCGTCGTGAGGCAGGAGGACGGCCGCACCCGCGCCTCGCCCGGCCTGCCTTGTGCCGCCTTCCCGGTCTGCCTAACTTACGGGGCTATTGGTTACCAGCAGCATTCAGCTGAGGTACCCTCCTCCCGGAATCCGGCAGCCCCGGGGGGCCAACCGACCGAACCGGTCACGTCCATAGGGAGAACTGCCGAGTGGCTACACACAAGATGCGTATGGCGCCCACGCGTCCATACGAGATCGTTTACATCATCGATTCGGCGCTTGAAGACGCCGCGATCGCCGAGAAGCTCGAGAAGCATCACGGCTTGCTTGAGCTTGCCGAGCCGGCCGAAATCGAGCATTGGGGCCGTCGTCAGCTGGCCTACAAGATCGGCCGACACGAAGCGGGCTACTACGCGATTGCCAAAGTGCAGGCGGCGCCGGGTACATTGCCCGAGTTCGAACGCGCGCTGAAGCTGGATGACACGATCGTGCGCTACATGGTGTCGTTGATCGAGCACGTGCTCGGCGCGCCCCTGCTGAGCGAGGAAGAGCTGGCCGCGCGTGCGGCCGCCGATGACGACGACGACGAGGATGACGAATAATGCGCCGCCCCAAGAAGCCCTGCCCCATTACGGAGGCCGGCATTCGGTTTGTGGATTACAAGGACGATCGCCTGCTCGCCCGTTTTATCACCGACTATGGCAAGATCCTGCCGAGCCGGTTGAGCGGCGTTGATGCGCGCCACCAGCGTCAGCTATCCAAGGCCATCAAGAAGGCGCGTTTCCTGGCGTTGCTTCCCTACGTGAAGGGTCAGCAGGGCTGAGGTGAACACGGCGGTGGAGGGTCCGCCGCTCGTCACAGCGCCACGTGAGCGCGGGTGGCGATGGCTGATCCTCGCACTGGTCGGTGCGATGACAGTGTCGTTCGTGTCGCAGTGGCCGCCGTCCTTGTCGCTCATCGCGGTGTTGGTGCGGTGGCTCCTGCCGGTCGAGTCGTTCGGAGTGCTCTTGCTGGCTGGCATCAGTGCCTGTGCCTTGGCCAGTTGGACGCGAGGTGGAAAACTGCTTCCGGCCGTGCTGGCCGCTGTTTTTCTGGTGTGGCTGGTGTGGCGCGGTCCCGCAGACACGGGGGCGGTCAGTGCGTTCTCGCACGGCTGGACGCTCTTGGTGACGGCCTGCTTTGGCTGGTTGTGCATGATGTCGGGGGCTCGCTCGCTGTTCGTTCGCGCATTGTCGGCGATTGTGCTGGCCGGAGCGATGACGGTGTTGCTGGCGTCGTGGCGTGACCGCACGCCCGGTGAGGCCTTGTCGAGACTCAGCCTGAGTTTCGATCGGGCACTCGATGAACGTCGCGATAAGGCGCTCGGTGTCTGGCGGGATCGGGTGTCGAGCGAGGCGTGGTCGGCGTTGGCGAATCGAGTGCCCGGCGTGGCTCGAACGGCGGAGCAGACGGTGGCGTGGGTTGCGTCATCGCCACCGCCCACGGTAGTGGTTCCATCGCTGTTGGTGCTCGAATCGTTGGCCGCGTTGGCGTTGGCGTGGTCATTGTGGCATCGCTTGGTACGCGTTCGGTTGGGTCCGCCTCTGGCGGCGCTTTCGGCGTTTCGGTTCAACGATCAGTTCGTGTGGGGGTTGGTCGCAGGAGCCACGTTGGTGCTCTTGCCATCGCTCAGCGCCTGGCGAACGCTCGGTGTGAATTTGTTGGTCGTCTTCGGCGCGCTGTATGTGCTGCGCGGTGTGGCGGTGCTGCTATGGTGGCTCCCCGATCGTTTTGCGGTCGTGCCGTTGTTGCTGTTGCTTGTATGTATTCCGCTGCTCGGTCCTGTCCTGGTCCTCGCGACCGTCGCCGTTCTGGCGCTAGGCCTCGGACTGGGTGACACCTGGCGTGACTTTCGTCGCTCGGCTCGTCCGCTGCGACCAGATGCTCGCCCCTGATCGGCTGATTCGCGTCAGCCTGGAGTTACCATGGAAGTCATTCTTCGCAATGCCATCGACAAGCTCGGACATCCGGGCGACGTTGTTACTGTGTCGGCCGGCTACGGCCGGAATTTTCTGCTCCCGCGCGGTCTGGCGTACCAGGCAACACCGGGCAACCTCAAGCGCATCGCGCAGGAGCGTACGCGTCTGATCGCGGCCGAGGCTGAGCGCATCAAGGCCGCCGAAGAAGTGGCCGCCCAGTTCGCCGACGTATCGGTGACGTTCTCCGCGCGCGTGGGCGAAGAAGGCAAGTTGTTCGGGTCGGTCACGGCTGCGGACATCGCGCATCAGCTCGAGGCGCAGGGCTTCAAGGTCGAGCGTCGTCAGATTGAGCTCGTGGAGCCGATCAAGGCGCTGGGCGTCTACCGTGTGGCCATTCGTCTGCACGCCGACGTGAAGCCTGAGATCAAGGTGTGGATCATCAAGCAGTAAGCCCCGTGCGGGGGGCGTGATCCCTCCTTCGGCCATGCTGCATGGGAAGTCTGCAGACGCGGCCAGGACTGCCGTCGGTCATCCGACGGTCCGTCCTGGCCGCGTCGCTGTTTATTGGTACCGTCTGCCGGTTATTGGCTGTGCGTGCCCGTGATCCGCGAAGCGAATCCGCATAGGGTCGTTCAAGGCGAGCGTGTAGTTCCCACGGGGCCAGCGCGAACCAACCCTGCCTGGATGTCGGGCACTTTTTATGCGTTTCCCGGGTATAGTTTTTGAAGATATTCCTCGTTCTCCGAGCACATGGCTAAAAAGTCGCCGTCGCAATCTGAATCGCTGGCTCGTCGCGCCGCTGCGCTCGCGAGTGAGCTGAAAGCCAACGATGTAGTCATTCTGGACCTCCGGGGAGTTACCGATATGGCGGACTTCTTCGTGATCGCCAGCGGCACTTCCGACACACACGTGCGTTCTGTCGCTCAGCACGTGATGGAAGAGATGAAGCATGAGGGGATGCCCGTGCATCAGAGCGAAGGGCTCACGCAGGGCCGGTGGGCGTTGCTCGATTTTGTGGATTGTGTTGTTCATGTGTTCCATCCGGCCATGCGCCAGTTCTACCAGCTCGAGCGGCTGTGGGGCGACGCGATACCATTGACGATGGAGCCCGTTCCCCAGGGGGCCAGGTAAATGTTGCGAACCAGATCACAGCGTGCGGTTCGAATCGGGGCGGTGATCGCCCTTGCGGCGGCGGCCCCGCTCGCCCCGGCGCAGGCCCAGATGTATTTCGGCCAGAATCAGGTGCAGTATGACAAGTTCCGGTGGCAAGTCATCGAGACTGAGCACTTCCTGGTGCACTACTATCCGGAAGTTGAAGAGGTCGCGCAGATCGCCGCGCGTATGGCCGAACGGTCCTATGCGCGGCTTTCGCGTTTGATGGGGCATCAGTTCGCCGAAAAAAAGCCCATTCTGCTCTATGGCAGTTCGGCCGATTTCGCGCAAAGCAACGTGTTCGGAGATCTGGGCGAAGGGACCGGCGGTGTGACCGACTTTCTGCGGCAGCGCATGGCGCAGTTCTTCACTGGCGACATGAACAGTTTTGAACACGTGTTCCAGCACGAAATGGTCCACGTGTTTCAGTACGACATTTTTTCGCGCGGCCGCGCGGGCGCGAACATCGGCGCGCTGGCACAGGTGCAGCCCCCGCTGTGGATGATGGAAGGGATGGCCGAGTACTTCTCCATCGGCCCCACGCACCCGTGGACGAACACGTGGGTGCGAGACGCGGTGATCAACAGCACGCTGCCGTCAATTCAGCAAATGACGGAGCGCCCCGATTTGTACTTTCCGTATCGCTACGGCCTGTCGGTGTGGCAGTATGTGGGCGAGCGGTGGGGCGACGATGTCATCGCGGAGATCATGAACGCCATCCCGAGTGTCGGCATCGATCGTGCCTTCCGGCGCGAAACCGGGCTGGGGCTCGATGAGCTGAGCGCGCAGTGGACCGAGGCCATGAAGCAGCGCTATCTGACGACGGCCGCGTTGTATGATCGCCCGCGAGAGTTTGCGCAGCCACTGTTGTCGCAGCGCCGTTCGGGCGGTATCGCCAACTATTTCGTGGCGCCGGCGCTCTCTCCGGACGGCAAGCTGATCAGCTTCATTTCGTATGGATCGCTGCTGCGCGGTGAAGTGTTTCCCGATCTGTATCTCGCGAACGCCGAAACGGGCGAGCGCATTGCGCGACTGATCAAATCCACCACGAATCCCGATTTCGAACAGCTGCGGTTCATCTACTCGCAGCCATCGTTTTCGCAGGACGGCAAGCTGCTCGCCTTCACGGGGCAGAAGGGTGGAAAGGACGTGATGTACCTCATGGACGTGGCACGACGGCGCGTGGTGCGACGGATTGAACCTCCGGTAGACCAGGTGCTGAATCCGTCGTTCTCCCCAGACAACAAGCGCATCGTTTTCTCCGGTCTGTCGGGGGGCATCACCGACTTGTGGGTGGTGAACGTTGATGGCAGCGGGGTGCGACAGCTGAACGACGATTTGCACGGCGACGCACAGCCGCAGTGGTCACCCGACGGGCGCACCATCGCGTTTGCGAGTGATCGTGGATCGGACACCGACTTCGAGGTGCTGCGCTTCGGCAAGTTCAAGATTTCGCTCATGGACGTTGAGACGGGCTCGGTACGCGTGATTCCCGGTCAGGATGCGCTCAATGTGAATCCGCAGTGGGCGCCCGACGGTCGGTCACTGATCTTCATCTCCGATCGCACGGGCACGGCCAACCTGTTCCTGTACGACATTGCGAGCCGTGAGCACTACCAGCTGACCAATGTGATCGGCGCGATTACGGCGGTGGCAGAGTACAGCCCCGCGATTTCGTGGGCGCGTGAAGCTGACGCGCTCGCGTTTGTGAGTTACGAGAAGGGCGACCACACGATTTGGCGCATCAATAATCCGCGCGGCCTGCGCAAGGAGCCGTATCGTGCGCCGGTGGCGATCGCTGAAGCGGCACCGGCTGGCACTGAGCCTGCCCGCCCGGCCACGCCGCGTTCAATCAGCGGTGCAGCGCCGCTGCCCATGGGCATCGCCTCCGACACCGCTGCGTCTCGTCGCGCGTACTATCGCGCACCGAGAACCGGAACACGCGTCTCGTCCGACATGCCGGTGGTTGTGGCGTCGCGCATCAGCGCCGGCCCGGTCACGGTGCAGCAGATGCTTGACAGCGCCGATTTCAACTTGCCTGACACGACCGCGATGGAGAACTATCGCTATCGGGCGCGCCTCACGCCCGAGTACATCGCGCAGCCGAATGTTGGGGCGCAGGCGGGCGGTTTTGGACAGGGCGTGTTCGGCAGCACCACGATCATCCTGGCCGATATGTTGGGCGATCACCAACTCGCCATCGCCGGTGGACTCAACGGGCAACTCAGTGATGCGCAGCTCTTCGTTGGCTACACCAGCCTCGGTCGCCGGCTGCAGTATCGTCTCTCGGCCGGTCAGCAACCGTTTTACATCGGTGGCGGCTTCGACCAGGAGCAGATCAGCCCCACACAGGCTGTGCAATCGCAGAATATGATCCGGCTGGTACAGCGGCAAGTCTCGGCCACGGCGTTGTATCCGTTCAACCGCTTCACGCGCATGGAATTGGGCGTGGGCTTTGCGAACATCGACTATCAGACCTTCCCGTTTTTCCGGGTCGTTGATATCTCCGGATTCGCGTCAGAGTGGGAACGTGGCGAAACACGGAACCTGCAATCGGTGAATACCATCGCGCCCACGCTGGCATTCGTCACCGACAACACGTTGAACGGTTTGGTGGGCCCCATTTCCGGGCGGCGTGCACGCGTGGCAGTCACACCGCAGATCGGGACGTGGCAATGGATCGACTACCTTGTGGATGCACGGGCGTACAAGCCGATCATCTTCAACTATCTCACGCTCGCCACCCGATTCACCGGCAGCCTCACTGTTGGTCGCGATGAGGCGGTGTTTGGCAAGTGGCTCGGACGGCCTGATTTCGTGCGTGGGTTCAACCGGAGCAATGTCGGATTGGGCTGCGGCCAGATCGCGGGGGGAGTTTCGTGCACCGACGATGAAGCCGTGGGCAGCCGCATCGCCTTCACGAATACCGAGCTGCGTTTTCCCGTGCTGCGTCGGGGCATGAACGGCGGCTATTTTGGTCTGCCGCCGGTTGAAGGACTCGTGTTCTACGATGCCGGGATTGCCTGGAATCAAGGGCAGGCGCTGTCGTTCACCGCGCAGCCCGGTACCGATCCCAACCAGGTGCGCTCGGTGCTGCAGAGCTACGGCATCGGCTTCAGGGCGAATATGTTTGGCGTCCTCATCCTGCGCTGGGACTACGCCATCCCGATCGCTCGTCCCGGGTCACGCGGATTCGGCACCTGGTTCTTCGGCGCGAACTACTGATTTTTGTCACGTGCGTTGGCAGGTCGGTCGGCGGGAGACCCTACCCCGCCGCCGTCCTCTATCAGTAGCTTTCGGGAATGCGCACGCTTCTCGCGTGGGCGCTGGTCCTGCTGGTAGCTGGCTGTGCCGATCGGTCGGAACGCCCCGCCAGCACCGGCGCCTTCGCCTCCATTCCCGCCGGCCCCGACCCCATCGTACTGCGTGTTTCGCGCAGCGGTGGGCTCGTCTCCGCGCTTTCCTATCCCGCGCTCGACTCGGTGGTGTGGCGATCCAGCTATCGCCTGCCGCCGCTGGCGCGCGTGCTCGGCTTCAATCCGGACGACGGCTATCTGTCGGCGGTGGACACCGTAGGACGACCGGTTCGTCTCGATCTGCGCTTGGGCGCCGTGGCGATACCGGGCGCAGAAGGGGCCGTGATGCACGCGTCAGCCGATGGCGCCGTGATGTACGCGGTGAACGCTGATGGCGACGTGGCCCGGTACACGCCCGTTGGTGATCGCTGGACGTTCAGGCCGCGTGTTGCCCCGGCCGCACTGATCCCGCTGCTCGATGGATCGCTGGTGATTGCCGAAGCGGTCGCAGACGGCGTCACGCTGCGTCGCGTTCGCCCGCCCGATACCACCGTCGTGGACTCGCTGCACATCGTCGGGGACACCGATGCCGGCAGTGTGCACGGTGTGACCATCGGGGATCGCATGTTTCTGTCGACGGGCTCGCGTGTGATTGCGCTGCGTACGCGCGACTTCGTGCAGGATGTCGACGTAGACGTGGGCGCGCCCGTGCGGTCGCTCGTCACGTCGCCGAGTGGCGACCGCGTGTTCGTCTTGGTGCGCGACGAACGTGAGGTCCGCGTGGTTGACCGGTTCGAGGGTCGCGTGGTAAGCAAGGTGGAGCTGCCGGGAAATCCGACCGCGCTGCGCATGGATCCGCTCGGCCGGGTGCTGCTGGTGCGCGGCGAAGGCAACGTCGCGTGGATTGTTGATGTGGGCACGGCCGAGGTGGTGGGAGAAGTCAAAACGGAATGGCGCGGCGATTTGCCGCTCGTGCTACCGGACGGCGTCGTGGCGCTCGTCGCGGGCGATACCGTGTCATTCACGTCGACGATTGATCTGGGCGTCGTACGCACGATTCCCGATGGCGCGCGGGATTCCTGGTTCGCCATGCGATGGAATGGCTTTCGCCCGCGTGCCAAGGGACTCGACGAGCCCGTCCGCTTTCGTGCCTCCAGTGGCGGCCTCGCCGGTTCCGGCGAGGTCGCGGGGACACTCGATGGCAACGGGAGTGATAGCGCGAGGGCGAGCGACACGGCTGGCCGGGTCTCGAACGTTCCGCCAACTGTCGCCGACGATCGTCGCAACGCTCCCGCGCGTGTGCGCACCGTCGTGTTCACCGTGCAGTTTGCCGCCGTGTTGACGGAGGAGCTGGCACGAGAGGCGGCTGCGGGTATCTCCGTGGATGGCCGTGTTCCCCGCATTGCCACGACCGTGCGTGATGATCGGACGCTCTTTCGCGTGGTGCTCGGCCCCTACCCCACCCGGGAGGACGCTGAGCGCATCGGGAAGGCCAGCGGCCGCAGTTACTGGGTTTTCGAGGGTGCGCCATGACCGCACCCTTGGACCGCAGCTGGATCGACGCTGAAGCACGTCGACTGGCCCCGCTGCTCGAAGGGCAGTTCGCCGTCGTGGTGAGCGGCCCCGACGTGATCGCGGCCGCGTCCGTGGCGCTGGCGTTGGCGCAGCTGCACGGGGCAACACGTCGTGTGGCCATCGCCGACCTCGTTGGCGACGTGGCGCCGCTTCGCGACGCGGTCGTGGGCGATGATGACGATCCTCATGGTATCGCAGACAGCTTCTTGTACGGCGTATCCCTCAATCGCATCGCCAAACCGATCGATGCCACGGGCAATGTGTTTCTCATGCCCAGCGGAACCGAGGCGGTCGCTCTCGAGGCGGTCTATCGCAATGATCGCTGGCGGAAACTCGCTGCCGGCTTTCAGCAAGTGGGCGCGTTGTTGCTGGTCGTGGCGGTGCGGGACGTCCCGGGATTCGATGCGTTGTGCCAGTACGTCGGCGCATTGCTGCCGGTTGGTGAGTCGGTCGCACCGTCCATCGCGAATGTGCACACGCTCTGGATTGCGCCGCCACCGCCGCCCGTTGAGGTGGTACGCAAGGTCGAGCGCGCGCGTGTAGAAGCGACGGTCGATGGCAAGCAGCGACAGAGCCGCCTGCTGGCTTCGCTCGCGGCTGCGGCCGCCGTGATGTGGCTCGGCTTGCTCGCGTGGCCCACGATTCAGGCACGATTCTTCCCGACGGCAGCGATCGCTTCCGCCGATGCGGTGCCGTCGGACAGCGGTGACGCGGTCGAAACCGCAGCCGGCACGATTGCCGTCGACGCACCGATTGGCGTGGTGGCCAATGACAGCAGCGCCGCAGCGGAGGACAGTCTCACGCGCGTCGCACCGGCGATCCCGCGTAGTCGCGCGGGCGCGCTGGTCGTGAGCAACCCGGCCGACTCGGCGCAAGCGGCGGCCTTCGCGGTGTATTTTGTGGCCGCAAACACCATCGAAGAAGCCAAACCGCCCGAACAAGTCGACGTGCTGGCGGCCGTGGCCATTTCGCCGGTTCGTCTGGGTGCCGACGGCGCGCAGTGGTTCCGCGTGACCGTGGGAGCGGGCACCGATAGCGCGCAGGCGGTGGCCATGCTCAAGCGGTTGCGCGACGCCGAACAGTTTGGCGCCGCGACCTCAGGCAGTATCATCCGCGTGCCGTATGCGTTCCGTCTTGAAGAAGGCGTCACAGTAGTTGCCTCCGGCGAGGCCATCGCGCGCTGGGCGCAACGCGGAATTCGTGCGTATGCGCTGCGCCAGACCAGCGGCTCGGTTACGCTGTATACAGGCGCATTTCAGACCCCCGCGCAGGCCTCGCTGCTGGCCGATTCGCTGTTCGGCGTGGGGATCGCGCCGACGTTGGTTTATAGAACTGGGAGAACTTTTTAGTGCGGTTGACGAAGCTCGAAGTGCATGGATTCAAGGCGTTCGCCGATCACACGGAGTTTGTGTTCGATCGTGGCGTGACAGCCATCGTGGGTCCCAACGGTTGCGGCAAGTCCAACGTCTCCGACTCGGTGCGTTGGGTGCTCGGCGAACAGCGCGCCCGCGTGATGCGTGGCGCCAAAATGGAAGACGTCATTTTCCACGGCTCATCGGCGCGCAAGCCGGTGAACATGGCCGAAGTGTCGCTGCACTTCGACAACTCCGAAGGCGATCTGCCGGTGCCATTCAAGGAAGTGGTGCTCACGCGCCGCCTGATGCGCACGGGCGAAAGTGAGTATCTCCTCAATCGCGCGCCCTGTCGACTCCGCGACATTCAGGATCTCGTGCGCGGTACCGGACTCGGCGCCGACTCGGGCGTGGTCATTGAAAGCCGGATGATCGATGCGTTGCTCTCCGATCGTCCAGACGATCGTCGTGAGCTGTTCGAAGAAGCGGCCGGCGTTGGCTTGTATCGCGATCGACGCCGCAGCGCGGAGCGTCGGCTGGAAGAAACAACGGTCGACCTGTCGCGACTCGACGACTTGATTACCGAAGTACAGAGTCAGGTGCGTTCCCTCTCGCGGCAGCGCCGTCGCGCCGAGCGGCACGCGGAGCTGACGTCGCGTCGTTTCACGGTGGAAATCGCGTTGGCCACGCGCGAGATGGCGGCGTGGCGCGACGAACTCGCGTCACTCGACGAACGTCTCGAGGCGCTGCGCGCCGACGTGCCCGGTGCCGAAGCAGCCATTCGCAGCGCCGAAGCGGAGCGTGAACAGGCGCATGGTGCGCGGGCGGCCGCCGAAGCGCATCGCGCCGACGTTTCCCGTCTCGCCGGTGAACAACGTGAGCGCACGCTGCGTCTTGAGCGTGAGCTGGCCGTGGCCGAAGAACGGCAGCGCAGCACCGAAGCACGAAAGACGCGCGCCGAGCAGGAACGGCTGGAGGGCGAAGCCTTTGGTCAACGGTTACGTGACGATCGCGAGAAGGCGGCGTCGGATTGTGAGACGTTGGTGCAGGAGCTGCAGGACGCTGGTGAAGCGCTGGCTGAACGCGTGAGTGCGGAAGACGAAGCGCGCTCCGTGGTACTGCGCGCACGTCGGACACTCGAAGCGCTCGAACACGCGGCGCGAGAACATCGCGATCAGGCGCGCCGACTTGAACTCGACCGCGAAGGGGCCACGCGCGATCTGAGCGAAACGCAATCACGCCTCGAAACACTGGAGCGTGAACGCGCGCAGCTGGCCGATCAGTTTGCGGCCACGGAGCGCGAACTGATTCGCGCGCGCGAGCAGATGGAGTTGTTGCAAGGCAGCGCGCAGGACGCGCAGCAGGCGCTGGAGCAGGCACGCGTGATGGCGGCCGCCGCGCGCACGAGTGACGCGGAGGCCCGCGCCATGTTGGCGCGCGTCGTCGAATCCCACACGTCACTCGCGGGGCAGGTTGCAGCGCTGGAGCGACTGGAACGGGAGCGCGTGGGACTTGCGCCGAGTGCGCAGCGATTGCTCAAGGAGCGCGACACGCTGGAGGCAGGTGCGGTGCTCGGTCCGCTCACCGATTTCCTCACCGCCGACGGCGACGCGGCGCGATTGGTGGAACGCTATCTCGGCGTGACGTTGCACGCCGTGGTAGTACGCGATGCGGCGGCGGCCAACGCGGTGCGCCGCTGGCACGCGGCGGCGAATCCCGGTCCACTGCTGCTGCTGCCACTCGATGCGGTGCACGCGCTGCGCGACGGGAGCACGGGCCACGATCTGGCGTCGGTGGTGCAAACGAGTGGGCCCGCCGAAGCGTGGGTGCATCGACTACTCGGGCGGGTGCAAACGCTCGACAACGGCGAAGCGTTCATCGACGAACGTGGCGCGATGTTGTTGCCGGGTACGACCGCCGGTCCCGGACCGCTGCAGCGTCGCGCCGAGCTGACGAAGTTGCGCGAACGACTCGAAGCCGCCGCCGACGAGCGCGAGGGAGCGCAGGCGGCGTCGGAAGCGGCACGCGAGGCATTGGTGGAAGCGGATCGCGCACAGCATCTGGCGACGGAAGCCAGCGCACGCGCGCAGCAGGACGTACGACGCGCCGACGAAACGGTGCGCGAAGTCGAGCGCCGGGTTGAGCGCCTCACGGGTGAGGTCCAGCAGTCGAACGTGCTGGCGGAACGGCTCTCGGCACGCGTCACCGAACTCCATGCGCGTGCGAACACGCTGGGCGAACAGCTGGCCGCGCTCGAAGCACGCGCCGGTGAAGCGGACAGCGCGATCGCCGAGGCGCGTGGCGTGCTCACACAAACTGAATCGGGGCTCGAAGAAGCGCGTGAAGCGCGGGCGGTGTGGCAGGTGACGCAGGCACAGGCGCAGGCGCGTTTGTCTGTCGCGCAGGACCGGGCCCGGCGGCTCAACGAGGAAAACGCGACGGCGGCCGCACGGCTCGCGGCGCTGGCCGTGGAGCTTAATTCGCTGGAAAGCGCCGATCAGGCGCTCGCCGAACAGTTGGGCACATGGCAGATCGAACTTGAAACACACCGTGGAGCGCTGAGCGATGCCGACACGCGGCTCGCGCAGTCGGAGCAGGCGGTGCGCGGTACCTCGGAGGCGCTGGATACCGCCGAACGCACACTCGACGAAGCGCATCGCGCGCACACGAGTGTTGGGGAGGCGTTGCATTTCGCGGAGCTGCGGCACACCGATCTCTCCGGTCGCCGTGAAGCCATTCGCCAGCGACTGGAAACCGAGTGGCGTCGTCCGCTCGACGAACTGTTGGCCGACGCCGAAGAACTCGACGTCGAAACCGACACGCTGCGTGGCGAAGCCACCGAACTCCGCGATGCGCTCGACGCGCTGGGCGCGGTGAATCCGCTGGCGATCGAAGAGCACGAAGAAGAACAACGTCGCCTCGAGTTTCTCACCGGGCAGCGCAACGATCTCGTGTCGGCCAAGCAGTCGCTGCATCAGGCCATTCGCGAGATCGACAGCACGGCGCGTGAGTTGTTCCTTGTGACGTTTGGTCAGGTGCGCGAAAACTTCCGACAGATTTTTCTGACGCTGTTCGACGGTGGCGAGTGTGATTTGCGTCTTGAGAATCCCGATGCGCCGCTCGACTGCGACATCGAGATTCATGCGTCGCCGCGCGGCAAGCGCACGCAGCGTATTCATCTGCTCTCGAGTGGCGAGCGCGCCCTGGTGGCGCTGTCGCTGCTCTTCGGCATCTTTCTCACGAAGCCGAGTCCGTTCTGCCTGCTCGACGAAGTGGACGCGCCACTCGACGACCAGAACATTGGGCGGTTCGTGCGCATGCTCAATCAGTTCAAGGCGCGCACGCAGTTCATCGTGATCACGCACAATCCACGCACCACCACCGAAGCGGCCGACGCCGTATACGGTGTCACGATGCAGGAGCCCGGTGTGTCGTCTATCGTGAGTGTGCGCATGCGCGGGCCCGCAGTGACCGACAACAGCGCTGCCAACAGCGCTGCCAACGGCGCTGCCAACGGCGCTGCCAACAGCGCTGCCAACGGCGACGCGCGTGCTGACACGAATGGTGACGCGCCCACAAACGAACTGGTCGCGGCCGACGTGGCGGATGCCGACGCCGATGAATGAAGACAGCACACTCGTGTGTGATCGCGCGGCCTGCCGCGACGCCTAGCGGCGGCCACGCCGTCGTGGTGCGACGAGGTGTGCGCTGGTGTCGCGTACCTCCGCGATCCCGCTGGTGCGGAGCAGCGTTCGTCGCGATGATGGCGACCCTGCTGCTACCATCGCCGCAGGCCGTCGGCGCCCAGCCGCGCGTGGTGGTCGAGACCAACGAAGACATCGTGCTCAGTTCGGTGTCGCCGCGTTTCACCATCCGATCGTTCGGGTTTTTCGTTGCACCCGGCACCACGCCGGAGCTGCGCATCACGTTGCAGGTGAGCGAAAACTTCGGTGTGCAACCGCCGTTTCTCGTGGACACGACGCTCGTCACGACCGACACGATGCGCCTCGTGCAGATCAGGCGCGCCCTGCCCAGTGGCGCGACCGTGTATTGGCGCGCCCTCGTGGAGCGCGGGGCACGGGCGGCGATTTCCACCGTGACGGGTCCGCGCGTGGTGCCCCCTTGGGCCACCCTGCTTTTTCCGGCGACGCAGGGACTCGACACGCGGCAGCCTGAGTTCCGCTGGCGTTCCCCGCGAGTCGACACGGGACCCGGGCCCTGGCGTTACGATCTGGAAGTGCTCGCGAACGGGCGGCCGGTTTTTGCCGCATCGAACATCGCTGACACGATCTATCGATTGCCCACACCGCTGCAGGCGAGTACGTCCTATCGCTGGAGACTGGACGCGCGTTTGGTCGGCAATCCGGCGGTCGTCAGTGTGTTCAGCCCCGGGTCATTTGTCATTACGGATCCGTCGCTCCCCACATCCACACTGGTGTACCAGAACTTCCCGAATCCGTTTCCCGACGCGTCGTCGTTCTCGACGTGCTTCTGGTTTGATGTTGAGGAGCCGGGCGCGAGCATCTCGCTCAAGATTCTCGACCTGCGCGGTACGCCTGTGCGCACGATCGTGCCGGCCGACGACGGACAGGAGCGCTTTCCCGCCGGTCGATATGGGCGCGGCGGCGTGGGCACCGGGAGCAACTGCGACAATCGGTTTGTGTGGGACGGCACCGCCTCGAATGGACGGCCGGTACCGCCCGGCGTGTACCTCTCGCGCTTTCAGGCCAACGGCCACCGTCCGATTGTGCGGCGCATCCTGTTCCGCGGACGCTGATGCGACTCACCACCGTCGGAACCGGCACGGTGGCACCGCACGCGCTGCGCGTGTGCGCGGGGCACCTTGTGGAATCAAACGATGTCGTACTGCTGCTCGATTGCGGCAGCGGCGTAGTGCATCGTCTCGCCGCCCTCGAGCTGCCCTGGACGCGCATCACGCACATCGCCATCACGCACTTCCATGCCGACCACATTGCCGATGTCGCGATGCTGTGCTACGCCTTCCGGTATGGGCAGCTGCCGGCACGAATCGCGCCGCTGCAGATCATCGGGCCGCCCGGGATCCGCGACCTGATGGACCGGTTGGCGCTCGTGTTCGGCACCTGGCTGCATGCTCCGGGGTATCCCTTGCAGATCGTGGAGTGCACGCCGGACGACGAGCTCCGGCTCGGCGCTACGCTGACACTGTCGTGCTTTCCGGTGCCACACACGCCGGAGAGCGTGTCATATTCCATGGTGGACGGGTCGCGCCGCGTGGTGTACACCGGTGATACGGGATTCAGCCTGTCGCTCGCGCGCTGGGCCGCCGGCTGTGATGTGTTGCTCGCGGAGTGCTCGTTGCCCGATGGGCTGGCGATCGCCTCGCATTGCACACCAACGCAAGTCGGTGCGATGGCGGCAATGGCACACCCCGCGCTGTTGGCCCTCACACATTTTTATCCGCCGGTCGAAACCGTGGACATCGCGGCGCTCGTGGCGGAGCAGTTCTCCGGTTCGGTGGTGCTTGCCACCGATGGTTGGTCCATTGATCTCTGAGGAGTCCGCATGCTGGTGGTGATGCAACCGTCTGCAACGCAGGTCGATATCGATCGTGTCTGCAACGAAATCACGCGACAGGGTTTCAAGCCGCTGCCGATGCCCGGCACCGTCCGCATGGCCATCGGCCTGTTGGGCGACGACAGCAAGGCCGATTGGTCGCACATCGAGGCGTTGTCCGGTGTGGCCAGCGTCGTCATCGTCGAGAAGCCCTACCGGCAGGCCGCCCGTGAATGGAAGAACGAAAACACGATTGTCGAAATCGCGCCGGGCGTCCGATTCGGTGGCTCCGATATTGTGATCGTGGCCGGCCCCTGCTCCGTCGAAAGCGAAGAACAGATCGTGACCTCCGCACGGGCGGTGCGCGCCGCGGGTGCGACGGCGCTGCGTGGTGGTGCCTTCAAGCCACGTTCGTCACCCTACGCATTCCAGGGACTCGGCAAAAAAGGGCTCGAGTATCTGGCGCTCGCGCGAAGAGAGACGGGGCTCGCCATTATTACCGAAGCGATGGACGAAACCGGTGCCGACATGGTGGCTGAGTACGCGGATTGCATTCAAATCGGCGCGCGCAACATGCAGAACTATTCGCTGCTCCGACACGTCGGAAAAATCGGCAAGCCAGTGCTGCTCAAGCGCGGGATGGCTGCCACGATCAACGACCTGTTGCTGAGCGCGGAGTACATTCTCGCTGAAGGCAATCCCAACGTGATTTTGTGCGAACGCGGCGTCCGCACGTTCGACTCGGCGACGCGCAATCTGTTTGACCTCACCGCCATTCCTGTAGTGCAGAAACTTTCGCACTTACCGATCGTGGCCGATCCAAGTCATGGCACGGGCTTGCGTGACAAGGTGACCCCCATGGCGCGCGCGGCAGTCGCGGCAGGCGCCGACGGCGTCCTCATCGAAGTACATCCCCAGCCGGACAAGGCGTTGTCCGATGGCGCCCAGTCGCTCTATCCCGAACAGTTTGCGCAGCTGGTCCAGCAACTGCGCCCGATCGCGGATGCGATTGGCCGTGCGATTGCACCGACGCCGGGGACGGCGCGAGTAAACGTCTCATGACTCCACGTGTACATTTTTCGAGCCGCAGTGTGCAGGCCTTCGCTGCGTTGGCCTTCGCAACCACTGCTGGTTGGGCGTGCGAACTCCGGGCACAGGCCAGCGATCCAGCGGCTGTGTTGGCCCGGGCACGCACGGAGTACGCCACCGTGCGCACGGCGCGCGCGGAGTTCACGCAGGAAATCAAGAATCCGCTCACCGCGCGCACTATGCAGTCACGCGGCACACTGTTGCAGCGCAAGCCGGGTAAAGTGTCCGTGACGTTCGCCGATCCGGCGGGCGATCGCATCGTGTCCGACGGACAGTGGCTGTGGGTATACATCCCCAGCACGGCACCCGGTCAAGTGATCCGGATGCCCGCCGGCGACGGTGGCACGGGCGGTGTAGACCTCGCAGCCACCGTGTTGGAGGCGCCTCGTGAGGGCTACACGCTGTCCGATGCCGGCGCGCGCACCGTGAATGGTCGCCCGGCTCGTGGCGTGTCACTCGTGGCCAAAGCGGGTGCCGCAGTGCCGTTCCCGCGCGCCACGATCTGGATTGACAATGCCGATGCCAGCGTGCGCGAAGTCGCGATCACCGATGACACTGGCATTGCGCGCACGATCAAGCTGGTGACATGGGAAAAGAATGTCGCCGTCGACGCGGCCGCCTTTACCTTCTCCGTGCCCAAGGGCGTAAAGATTGTGAAGCAGCCGTAAGCGTTCAGTTTTCGAGCGTCGGCGCGCGCATCGGAACGAGAATGCCCGGATCGTCGGCTCGGGCGAACGGCTCGCGCGGCGACTGCACGCCGTCGAGCAACCGCAGCGCGCGCGCGATCACGGCATCGTCCTGAGCGCGCCGACGGAACTCCGCGTCGGGCCCAAACGCGACACGCGCCGCTTCATAGCCCAGTGAGCGTGCAATCCAGGGCGCTGCCGCGTCAAACACCGATCGCGGCACCGCCACTTTGCGTCGCACCAGTTCATCCCAGACCGCGTTCACCATCTCACGCGTCACGGGCTGCAATGGGTCAGCGAACGCTTTGCGTTCCTTGAACAGCAGCGCAACGCGTGCCAGCGCATCGCGATATTGCACGCCGCTCACGCCCAACGCCCGTGCGAACGCCTGCACGTGCACATTCGGCACCGCGTCGCCGGCGAAGACGTCCGGCACAACGCCGCCGCCGCCCAGCACCGTGCGACCCATCGCGGTGGTGAAGCGCGGACGCGACGGTGCATCGCGCGTACGCCCAGTCGCCGGTTGCGCCGTCGGTTCAGCCGTGGGTTCAGCAGTCGGTTCCCGCGAGGTATCCATCACCGGTGAGATGCTGCGGCCGAGCGGCGTGTACCATCGTGACGTAGTGATGCGCAGTGCTCCTCCCGTGGTCATCGGAAACACGGACTGCGCGCTGCCCTTGCCGAACGAGGTTTGCCCCACGATGATGGCGCGATCATTGTCCTGCAAAGCGCCAGCGACGATCTCCGAGGCACTGGCACTGTTCCGGTCGACAAGTACGGCGACCGCGAGTTTCGGCCACCATTGTGGCTCGCGATCGATGATCGCGTCGGCTGGCGTCCCCGGACGACCTCGCAACTCCACGATGCGCGCCGACGGGTCGAGAAACAGCTCCGCAACGGCCACCCCCTGCTCCAGCAGTCCACCGGGATTTCCGCGCAGATCGAGCACCACGCCCTGCGCTCCCAGCTGGTTGAGCGAGTCGAGCGCGACCCGCACCTCGGCCGACGAGTTCGCATTGAACACATTGAGGTCAATGTAGCCGACCTCCGGACTGATCATCACGACGCGTGGTACGGCCGGCCGCACGACCGTCTGTCGTTTCACATTCACGGTGAAGCGATGCACACCGAAGCGCTCCACGGTGAACTGCACCATGGACCCCGGTTCGCCGCGCAGCATATTCGCGACTTCCTGCTCGCTGCGAAGCACCGTGCTTTCTCCGTCCACGGCAATGATGCGATCACCAGCCTGAATGCCGGCGCGCTCGGCCGGAGCTCCAGCAAACGGCTCGATGACCGTGGCCCAGCCGTCGCGAATGTCCACGTTGATGCCAACCCCGCTGTAGCCGGCGCCTACCATCTGCTCTGTCAGGCGACGCGTGCGATTTTCCGGCAGAAACGCGGAGTATGGATCGTTGAGCTCGAAGACCAGTCCGGCCACGGCTTTGCGATACAGCGAGTCGAGCGGCAGCGAGTCGACGTACTGTGTGGCGATGTAGCGGTACACCTGCTCGAACAAACGCGCACCGGCGACCGGTTCAGTCACAGGTGCGAGCGCGGGGACTTCCGCTCGGTCCTGAGACACCCACCAACCACCCGCGCCAAGTGCGGAACCGAACAGAAGTGAGGCAACGATCGCGCGAGCGCGCATACGGCGTCAGAGGGCCAAGGGAGAAAACAGTACGCCTAGCGGGACGCCGATGCGAGATCGACGAACCGGGAGGGCCACTTCACGGACAACACTGCGAAACACCGTGCCGCCACCTCGTCCGGCGAGCCTTCGGCTGATACCGGAACGATCGGGCCACACTCCGGATGCTCCGACTGCCACGCCGTATCGCCCGCGACATCGAAGCCGTGCGCCACCCGTTCGTGAAATGAACGCGCTTCCTGCTCCAGACGATCCGGCACCCCGCGCGCGTGTGTGCGCGCCAGCGCCACGCTCAGCGGCAACTTGAGCAACAGCGTGCAATCGGGCACCAGGCCTTCGGTCGCAAACCGATTGATCGCGCGTAGTCCGTCCATCGGCAGGCCACGTGCTACGCCTTGATACACATAAGTGGAAAGCAGGTACCGGTCGAGCAGCACGATGACACCCCGGTCAAGGGCGGGACGAACCGCCCGGGCCACGAGTTCGGCCCGCGACGCTGCGAAGAGCAACGCCTCGGTGGCCGCAGACAGCTGACTGGCCGGGTCGAGCAACAGCGTGCGGATCGTGTCGCCCGACGGCGTACCACCGGGTTCGCGCAGCGCCAGCACCTCCGCGCCCGACGCTGCGAGGCGCGTGGAGAGCCGCTGCCACTGCGTGGTCTTGCCAACGCCCTCCCCACCCTCAAGGACAAGCAGCAGTCCGTCCGCCGACATCGGGTATTAGCCGAGCGTGATGATCGATGATGTCGCACCAACCTTGATGCCATCTGCGATCCACTGATTTACGCGCAGCATCAGCTTGTCAAAGTTGTCCTGCGCCACCACGGCGCGCTGGTACGACGGGTTGACCTGCACCAGCTCGAGCAATCCGTCGAGTTCCTGTTCCATGGTCTCACCAGGCTGTTGACTGCGGTCGATCATGGCCTGGGCTTCCTGACGAATCTCCTCCATCCGACGCAGCATCTGGCTCGCCTCGGCATCGGATGAGAGCGCCTCGCTCGACCGCTTCACGGCCTTGTATTCATCGCTCTGGCCGATCAGACGGCCCACGTCGCGCGCTTTTTCCTCGAGCATGTCGTACGGTCCCAAGTGCAGGTGGAGTGACGGCACGCGAGCAGAGGCGGGCGCATGCAAACGGCACACATATCTGAAAGATAGCCCAATTGCGCCCTCACGTCGCGTCGGGCGGCCACGGCGTACGGCGCTGTGCCACCAGCACTCGCGCGCGCCCCGTGAGGTCATCGTACACGCGGACCCTTTCATAAGCACCGAGGCGCTCGGCCAGCGCGGCTGTTTCACCGGCCCGCATGGAGTCGCACTCCAGCACGATCCACCCGCCTGGTTCGAGGAGCGACGGGGCGCCGCGCAGCAGCTCGGCGTAGCGCGCCATGCCGTTGTCAGCGGCGAAGAGCGCCGTTGGCGGTTCCCAATCGCGCACCGACGATGGCAGCGCTGACGCTTCGCTGAAGGCGATATACGGGGGATTGGAGACGATCAGGCGTACGGCCAGCCCGTGCACGGGCGTCAGGTCGGCGCCCAGCCGCCATTCCACCGGCGTGCGCAGCGCGGAGGCCACACGCTCGCCGTTGAGGCGCGCGACCGCGAGCGCGTCAGCCGAAATATCCGTTCCGATCACGCGCTCGAAGGCACCCTCCTGTGCAAGGGCGAGCGCGATGGCGCCGCTACCCGTACCAACGTCCACGGCGAGACCGCCCGACACTCCCTGCATGAGCCGCAGCGCGTGATCAACCACGATTTCTGTTTCCGGACGCGGGATCAGAACACGATCATCAACGTGCAGCACGAGGTGCCGGAACGCTGCCGTCCCCGCCGCGTACGCCAGGGGCATCCCGGTGCGCAGGCGCCGAGCGGCGTCGCGCACGCGCTCAACGTCGATGCTCGACAGCGTCGAGTGCTCGCGCTCGGCGAGGCGGAGCGCACTCCACGATCGATCAAGCACGGCCGCGATCAGTGTGCGCGCCATAGTGTTGGCGGACTCGCCCTCGGTGGGTGGGAGCGAGCGGGCCACCTCGGTCAGCAACGCCGACACGTTCATCGGTGCACGCAGCGGTTCGTGGCCCAACGCACCGACGCACCGTGCGAATTCGCGTTCACGCCCGCAGCCGTTCTTCCGCGTCGGCGAGGGCGAGCCCTTCCACGAAGGGCGAAAGATCGCCGTCCATCACGCGCGCAATGTCGTACAACGTCAGGCCGATTCGATGATCGGTGATGCGTCCCTGCGGATAGTTGTAGGTGCGAATTTTGGCGGACCGATCACCCGTGCTGACCTGTGATTTGCGCAGATGCGATCGTTCCGCTTCCTGCACCGAGAGTCGCAGATCCAGCAAGCGCGAACGCAATACTTCCATCCCCTTGAGCTTGTTCTGCAACTGCGATTTCTGATCCTGCTGACTGACCACG
Organism: Gemmatimonadales bacterium; assembly: GCA_038203795.1. GTDB lineage: Bacteria > Gemmatimonadota > Gemmatimonadetes > Gemmatimonadales > Gemmatimonadaceae > JAABRT01. Next base: position 28,222 of record JBBRDP010000001.1, on the reverse strand, counting down.
ATGCCGGTAGGCAGGTGCGTGATGCGCACGGCGGAGTCGGTGGTGTTCACGCTTTGGCCACCGGGTCCGGATGAGCGAAAGACATCGATGCGCAGATCCTTGTCTTCGATGCGCATGTCAAGCTCTTCGGCTTCCGGCAGCACCGCTACGGTTGCTGCCGACGTGTGAATGCGCCCTTGATTCTCCGTGGCGGGAACGCGCTGCACGCGATGCACGCCCGACTCCCAGCGCAGCACGCCGAAGGCGCCGTCACCGATCACTTTGAACACCGCTTCCTTAATGCCGCCCATGGTCCCGTCCGACCAACTCATCGGCTCGATGCGCCAACCGCAGCGTTCAATGTACCGGGAATACATGCGATGCAGATCACCGGCGAACAGTCCCGCTTCATCACCGCCCGTGCCGGCTCGGATTTCCACGATGGCGGGACGGTCGTCGAGCGGGTCGCGCGGAATGAGCAACGGCAAAAGCGCTTTCTCGAGCGCGACCTGTTCATCTTCCAGCCGCGTGACATCGGCGCGCGCTTCCGCTGCAAAATCCGCATCATCGCTGTCGGCGAGTTCCCGCGACCCCTCGAGCTCGTGCGCGACCCGATCCAGACGGCGGGCATGCTCCACCACGGTGGACAGTCGGCGATGCTCACGGCCGAGCTCGGCGAAGCGGGAGGCTTGGCTTGTGATGGCGGGATCGGCGAGTTGACTCTCCACCTCGGTCGCGCGGGCGAGGGCGTCACTCAGTCGATCGCGCAGGGCCGTCAGATTTGCAGACACGACATCGGGAGCAAGAGTGGGTGCTGTGACTCTGGTCACGGCGGCCAAGGAGAATGTTCGGGTACGTTGTCAGGTCGGTTTCCGTGTGTCCCCGACCGGTAAGGTAGCGGGCGCGCGAGTGGTGTTCCATCGCGGGTGCTCGCCCACACGGATACCGAACGCGCTGGCCGTAGAAATACCCCCGAAATACTCCGCCCATATTGCTCAGGCGAGGCCCGTGTGGCATCGTCAGGAGACCTCCCGTGTCGTACAATACCGCAGCTGCTCACATTCCACTTCGGTTCTCCGCGCCTTCCATGAGCGTCTCCGTCGATCGCATCGCCGATTTCCTCGGCACCGTGCCACTGTTCCGGGAGCTGGAGCGCGCGGCGCTGCGCTCGTTCGCCGACATCACCCGCGAACACAAGTACGGCAAGGGCACCGTCATTGTCAGCGAAGGTGACCCTGGCGACGCACTCTACGTCGTGCGCACCGGCGAGGTAAAGGTCGTGCTTGTGGCGGAAGACGGTCGCGAGGTGATTCTGGGTGTGCTCGGGGTGGGCGACCACTTTGGCGAGCTCTCGCTCATCGACGGGCGGCCACGCTCGGCGCATGTGATTGCCACCAGCACCGCCAGTCTGCTCGTCTTGCGGCGTGCGGATTTTCGCCGCCAGGTGGAACAGCAGCCACAGGTTGCGTGGGCGCTGCTCATGGAGCTGTCGCGCCGGCTGCGACAGGCCGACGGGACGATTGGTTCGCTCGTGCTGCTCGACGTACCGGGTCGTGTCGCACGCGTCCTCATCGAAAATGCGACGCCGGGACAGCCGGCCACACTGATCAAGCCGATGACGCATCAGGTCATGGCGCAAATGATCGGGGCCAGTCGCGAGACGGTGTCCCGCGCGATGTCGGAGTTTCAGGACAAGGGGTGGATCACGGTGGCGCGCCGGCAGGTGACCATCGCGGACCGTGGGGCGCTCGAGGCGCGCGCGCGTCCGGCGCTCTGATCGGAGCGGCATGTCTTCGATCACGCCGTCGGCGGTCGCGGGGACACGTGGAGCTCGATTTCGTCTACGCTGCTGGGGCGCGCGCGGCACGGTACCGAGTCCCGGTGCGAAGACGGTCCGGTACGGTGGGAATACCTCGTGTGTCGAGGTGCGTACACGCGCGGATGAACTGATCGTGCTTGACGCCGGTACCGGCTTGCGTGCACTTGGACAGCAGTTGCTGCGTGGTGGGGTGGAGCACAGTGCCACGGTGCCAACGCATGTCTTTCTCACGCATCATCACAGCGATCACGTCATGGGGCTGCCGCACTTCGCGCCGCTGTTTCATGATGAGGGGCAAGTCATCGTCACCAGTGGTGTTGCCGACACCGACAGCACGCGTGCGCTGTTGCACGCCCTGTTGTCCCCCCCGTTGTTTCCCCCGTTGCCAACCCTCACGGAACGCGTGTCGGTGATCGGCTTCGACAACGGTGCCCCGTGCACGATCGGTTCGCACTACACGGTGCACCGTTTTCCCGCGCAGCATCCGGGCGGGGCGTCCATCTTCCGTGTGGACGATGACAGGGGACCGGGCATCGCGTTCGCTCCGGACAATGAACTCGCCTACGACAGCACCGATCCTGACGTGGTTGCATGGCGTCGAGGTCTCACGCTCGCGTTGCACGGCGTGCCGGTGTTGCTGCACGATGCGACGTACTCCGATGCCGAGCTCGTGTCGCATCGCGGCTGGGGCCATTCGTCGGCGCTGGAAGCGACGCGCTTCGCGATGGAATGTGTGGCGGGCATGCTCGTGCTCTTCCATCACCATCCGGATCGCACCGACGACGCCGTCGACGCGATCGTACAGGAGTGCCGTCAGCTGGTGGCGATCTCGGGCAGCTCGCTGCGCGTAATTGCCGCGTGGGAAGGGCTGAGCCTCACGGTGTAGTGCGCACGATGGCTTGTCCGCGCGTAAGATCGGCCAGCTGCGCTCGCAATGAAGCTTCCAGATCGCGCGCCAACTCGATGTCATAGCACACGGCGTCGGTGTATTGCTCGGCGATGACCTTGGCGTCGAGCGACGCGAGCAACTGCCGGACCGGCGTGACCACTCCGTAGTCCACGACGAGTTGCAGCGCGATCGTATCCACACGCATGAGGGTGGGGAGCGTGGCCAGCGCCTGCTGCACGGCGCCACCGTACGCGCGGGCCAGCCCGCCGGTGCCGAGCTTCACGCCACCGTACCAGCGGGTCACGACCGCCGCAATCTCACCCAGCCCCGAGTGCAACAGCACGGTGAGCATGGGGCGACCGGCCGTTCCATGCGGCTCGCCATCGTCGCTCAGTCCAATCTGCGATGTTGACGCCGGCGCACCCACCACATACGCCCAGCAGTTGTGCGTCGCGTCGCCGAACTCGCACTGTGTACGCTTCACAAACGCTTGCGCTTCTTGCACGGATGAGGCGCGGGCGATCGTGCACAGAAACCGACTGCGCTCAATGACGAGTTCCTCCCGATGCCGGGTGGCCGGCACCGGATACCGAACCGTTGATGTGGTCAGGACTCGAGCAGGCTGCGCAACATCCACGCTGTTTTCTCGTGCAGCTGAATGCGCTGCGTGAGCAGATCGGCCGTGGCCTCGTCGTGTGCCGCTTCAACCGCCGGGAAGAGCGAGCGCGCAGTGCGCACCACGGTTTCCTGACCCTGCACCAACTCCGCGATCATGTTGGTGGCCTTCGGAACACCAACCGTCTCGGCGATCGCACTCAGCCGTTGATAGTCGCTGTATGTGCCGGGTGCCGGATGACCGATCGCGCGAATGCGCTCAGCGATGAGATCAACCGCGATGGCGAGTTCGTCATACTGCGTTTCAAACATCACGTGTAATGTCTGGAACATCGGTCCCGTAACATTCCAGTGAAAGTTGTGTGTCTTGAGATAGAGACTGTAGGTGTCAGCCAATAAATGTGAGAGCCCGTCGGCGATTGTTTTGCGGTCGGACTCGGCAATTCCAATATCGATATGCATGGGCTGTGCGCTCGGAGAGTGATGAGATCAAACGACGATCAGATTGAACCCTCACCACAGCGTCATAGTTCCGTCACGAGTGGCAGACTCTTGCTCAGCCAGAGCAGCGCGCCCAGATAGAGCACGAGCAGCAACACACCCTCCGCCCGCGAAATGATGCGGGAACCGCGCAGCAGCAACGCGGCGACCAAGGTGAAGCCAACCATGATCGAAAAATCCGGTAACAGCTCACGCGTGTTACCCGCAATCGGTGACAACAGGCCGGTCACGCCGAGTACAAACAATATGTTGAAGATATTCGAGCCGACCACGTTGCCCACGGCCATCGCCGAATGCCCGCGCACGGCGGCCACCACCGACGCGGCAAGCTCCGGCAACGATGTTCCAATCGCGACGACCGTCAGTCCGATCACGCGCTCGCTCACACCAGCCGCCGCCGCGATCGTGACGGCGGCATCGACGAACCAGTGGCCGCCAAGCAGCAGCATACCGAGCCCGGCCAGTCCAACGAGGGCCAGCTTCCATGGCGCGGCAGAACTCGCCCCGCGTCCGACTTCGTCGATCGTGCCACTGATGAGTTCGTCGGTGAGCGGCGCCTTCACCGCATATCGCACCGTGACAATCGTAAACAAGATGGCGCCACCCAGGAGCGCGGCCGCTTCGATTCGCGAGAGCACGCCGTTGAGGAGCACGAGCGGAAGGAGGAGCGCGGTGGCAAGCAGCACCGGCACTTCGCGCCGAATCAGTCCTCCGTCCACGTGCGGTGGGGCGATCAGCGCCGTGACCGCGAGAATGAGACCGATGTTGGCAATGTTCGAACCCACCACGTTGCCAAGCGCGATCGCGCTGCTGCCGTCCATCGCGGCCAACGCGCTCACCACCAGCTCCGGCATCGACGTGCCATACGCGACGACAGTGAGACCGATCACGAGCGGGGGCACGCCAAAGATGTCCGCGATGCCGGCGGCGCCTTTCACAAACAGGTCGGCGCCATATACAAGCATGGCCAGGCCGACAACCAGAAAGAACGCCGTCGTCAGCACGAGTATTCCGCAGCCGATTGAATGACCCCCGAACGAGCGTGTACCTTTTGGCACATCATGATCCGTTTCTTTCGCACTCGCGCTCCCCTGTTCGCTCTGCTGTTGCTGGTGGCGTTGCTGATCACCCTGCCGGGTATCCGCCACCCGCTGCCGATGATCGGTCTGGCCGTCTTCACCATCGTTGCCTGGCGTGCACTCTCACGGTGGCGCGCCGCTGCCGTTGAGCCACGCACACTCGACGACGACGTCACTCGCGCGGCCGACGACTGGGATCAGCGCCACCTTCCCCCGGATGAGATCGGCGAATCCGCCGATGAACCGTGGCGGGCCAGCCTGCGTCCCGCCGATGGCTGGCGCGACTCCGACGAAGAAGAAATCTAGACATCGCAGCCTCCGCCACCCGGCGTTCGCAGAGAAATGATCGCTCCCGCCTCCATCGTCCACCGTCCTTTGGACGACAGCGCCGCACCATTGAGCTCGTTCATACCCACGGCTCCGTCGCCGCCGCCGTACACACCGCGAGGCGCGACGTGGCGTCGCTCAGTGAGTAATGTCACGACCACGGGTTCGAGGGGCGCGTAGGCACGGACCACGCCGTCGCCTCCAGTGTGCGAACCGTGCCCGCCACTGCCCCACCGCCTGGCATATTCGAGCACGCGCAGCGGATACGCCCACTCCAGACTCTCCACAGGCGTGTTGCGCGTGTTGCTCATCCCAACGTGCACCGCCGACGGGCCATCGCCCCGACGACTCGCGCCCTGTCCACCGCCGAGCGTTTCGTAGAACGTCCATCCGCGTCCACCGAGCGTGATGTTGTTCATGGTGCCCTGCCCCTGCGCGGGCAGCCCCGGGACATCGAACCCGCACTTCGCGGTTCCCTCTGCGAGCGCCTGCAGCAACACGTCAGTGAGGCGCTGTGAGAGCTCGACATTGCCGGCGGCCACGGCGCTTGGACGGCGTGCATTTGCGACGCAGTCATCGGGCACATGCAGGCACAGCGCGCGCGCCAGGCCGTCGTTGACCGGCACGTCGCCGCTGTCGAGCAACACACGCAAGGCGAACAACGCTGCGGCGCGGGCGACGGCATACGGCGCGTTGACATTTCCACGCACGGCACCGCTCGATCCGCTGAGATCAACATGCAGCGATCCCGCCTCGATACGGAGGGAGGCAACCACGGGGATCAGATCATCGGTCACGCCATCGCCCTCGAGCACGTCGGCGCAACGACCAGACACACCCTCGAGCTCAACGAGTCGCGCGCGCGTGCGGCGTTCCGTGTAGTCAAGCAGCGCGTTCACCGCCGCTTCGCACCACGCCGCACCGCGTTGCACGAACAGTGCACGCCACGCCGCTGTACCCGCCCGACAGGCGGAACGCTGCGCACGCAAATCACCCAATCGTTCGTCGGGCGTTCGCACATTCGCGAGCACCAAGTCGAGCACATCCGGCTGCACGACACCGTCACGTTCCAGGCGAACCGGCGGAATCACCAACCCTTCCTGCACCAACTCCGTGGCCCCAAAGGGCATGCTGCCGGGGCTCATGCCGCCCACATCGGAATGATGCGCACGCACCGCCACATATCCGATGATGCGCTCAGCGTGTAACGGATGCGCAATCACTTCCACCATCGTGATGTCGGGCAGATGCGAACCGCCATGCGCCGGATCGTTGAGCAGGAAGACATCACCCGGCTGCGGATGGCGTGCGCGCACCGCCGCCACACTTTCGGGCATGGCACCAAGATGCACCGGGATGTGCGCCGCCTGCGCCACCATGCGCCCCGCAGCGTCGAAGACGGCGCACGACGCGTCGCGGCGTTCACGGATATTCGGCGACACGGCGGCGCGCTCCAGCCGAGTACCCATTTCCTCGGCGATCATCGCCACCGACTGCGCAAACACGGTCGTGGAAAGCGCGTCGAACAGCGTCACGTAAGGTGTATCGCTCATGCGGACACCATGGCGCGCGAAATCACGAGTGCAAGGTCGCGTTCCCACAGCGCCGCGAGATCGGCCAGGCGTGCACCGCGACCGCGATCGGGTGCGGCGGAGAGCAAGCCCTGCGCACTCGGGTGGGGCACAACGTGCAGCGTGACACCGGGCCAGCGTTCCGGATGCGTTGCCAGCAACAGCGCCAGCGTGCGCGCCGCCACTCGTCCGAGCGCGATGATCAGCGTGAGACCACGCGCGGCCGCAACATCAACATCGCGCGCCAGTCGTTCAAGGTTCTGCGGCGACTCCAGTTCGGCGCGCGACGGTGCGCGAAATTTTCGACCATCGTCGGTGGGACAACAATCAAACGCGTTGCCGAGTGCAACACCGCGCAACTCGGGTACCAATCCGTGTTGCGCAAACGCAGCGCCGTCCCACCGTAGTTGGTCTACCTGCGCTGGAAGAACGCACGCATTCGCCAGCACCAACGCGCGATAAAGCGGGCCACCGGCGCGATCACCAAAGAACGGCACACCGCTCTTGTCGGCACCGCGCGGTCCCGGCGCTTCGCCAATGCACAACGCGTGCACGGGTCCGGTATCGGGAAATCTCGGCGGCACGGCGGAGCCGGTGATGCGGGATACGGGGCGCGTCATGGAGTTGGCTCCTGCTCGAGCCACCAGCCGCCCGACGGCAGCGATGTCGCCCGCCAGCCGGCGCCGACACGCATGGTCGCATCGGGCAGTCGCACGGTGCACGGGCCGAGCAGGGTTTGTACGAGCACGCCACCGTCGTCTGTGCCATCAAATACGTGCGGTTCATCCCGTGCCAGACGTTCCGCGTGCAGCGGCCACCACGCGCCTTCGAGTGACGCACGCATCCCCACCACTTCGGCGGCGCGATCAAGTGTGAACCCACAGCGTGCGTCGTGCAGCGCCGTAAACCGCTGCGACAGCTCGTGCACGTTGTCGGTCTCGTGCAGAAGCACGTCGATCTCGTGTCCTTGTCCGAGATAGCGCATACGAGCCCACACACGAGCCGACAAGTCATGGCGTCCGGAGGCGAGCCGAGTCACCAACTCACTGCGCGTGTGCTGCAGCGCGGCGTTGGTGAGATGATCACAACGCTGCATCACGCTGGCCAACCCATCGCGGCGTTCCGGCGCCAGCGCCAGCCCGAGCGCACTGAGCACACCAGCCCACGGTGGCACAAATATGCGCGTCATACCGAGTTGTTCGGCGAGCCCGCATGCGTGCAGTGGACCGCCACCGCCGAACGCCACGAGCACCATGTCGCGCGGATCACGACCACGCTCAACACTCACACGCCGGAGCGCCCGCGCCATCGTGGCGTCAGCCGTGGCGATCAGCGCGCGGGCGGTATCGTCGAGGCTGCGATCGAGTGTGTGCGCCAGTGTCGCGACGGCCTCGCGCGCTGCGGTGGCGTCGATACGAACCGCACCGCTCCACGTTCCTTCCGCGATGTGACCAAGCACAACATGCGCATCGGTGACGGTGGGTTGCGTGCCTCCGCGCGCGTAGCACGCCGGCCCCGGATCAGCGCCTGCACTCTCCGGCCCCGCCTGCAGCGCGCCACCCGAGTCGACACGGCCAAGACTGCCGCCGCCGGCCGCCACCGTCTCCACGAGTACGCGCGGCAGCGCAATCGGTACGCCGTCGAGTACGCCACCACGTTCGATCAGCGGTTCTCCGTCCACGATGAGTCCGACATCCGCCGACGTGCCTCCGATATCAATCGTGAGCGCGTCAGTGACACCGCGCAACCGGCACAGCGCAGCCGCCGCCGTCACACCGCCCGCCGGACCCGAGAGTGCCAGCGACGCCGCATGTGTGGCCGCCTCGTGTGCACTGAGCGTGCCACCCGCCGATGTCATCACCCGCGGCGCGGGGAACCCCTCGGCGGTGAGCGACGTCGTGAGCCCGCCCAGATACCGACGCACCGCCGGCCGCGCGTAGGCTTCCGCCACGGTGGTGGCCGTGCGTTCGTACTCGCGAATCTCGGGAAGCACATCGTGCGACATGGCCACGGTTGCCTCCGGGCACAGCGCGAGAATGGCGTCGTGCAATCGCTGTTCGTGCTGCGGATACACGTGCGCGTGCAAGAGCGCAATCGCGAACGCCGAGGCACCGCTGTCCCGAGCCGCATCCGCCACGCGTTTCACCTCTCGATCGGTGAGTGCGTCGAGCACTTCGATACCATCGGGTGCGTCGAGACGGCGTGCCCCATCGAACCACCTCGGCGCGACTCGCTCATGGACCGCGATCACATCCGTGTGCGCGATCAGCGGTGCGGGATGATCGCGCGTGAGATCATACAACGACGCGCGCTCCTGCCGGCGCAACCACAACAGATCGCTGAACCCCGCAGTTGCGAGCAGCACCACACGCGTACCTGCGCGCTCGAGCAGCAAGTTGGTGACCACCGTGGTGCCATGCACAAACCGTACGATGTCGGGCGCGTGCAGTCCGGCGTCATGCACCGATTGCATCACACCGAGGGCGCGATCCCCAGGCGTGGTGAGTACTTTCGCCACACGCACGGTGCCGGTCGCGTGCACGGCCACCAGATCGGTGAACGTGCCGCCCACGTCTACACCAACACTGACGACGTCGTGGTGCGTCATGAGGGGCCGCAATTATGCAGCCGCCGCCATCGCAGCCGGCTGCGGTGGCATCGTGGACGGAGGGCGCATGCCCAGTGCCAACACGCCCGCCAGCGACACGTGCATGGGCACCGTCACCGCCACGACGAGCCCGGAATCCTGCGCCAGCAACGTGAGTTGCAGCAGAAAGCCAAGCAGCGAAAGCGCCGCGACGAGCAGGGCGAGCGGTGCGAAGATGCGTGCCGCGCGTGAGGGGCCGGCCGCGAACGGCGCAAGGCACGCCAGCACGAGCAGCAGGGGATGCACCTGAAACAGCGAGCCGTTGCTCCCCATGTAGGGCGCGTGTTTGGTGACCGTGCCGGCGAGCAGCAGCGCGGTGCCGAGCAAGCCACCAATGAGGTACCAGCCCGTGGCAATCGTTCGCAGGATGATCAGCGCGGCACGACTACCCTTGGCACGCCACAATCCGAGCGCGAACACAAGGCCGCCGAGGAACGCACCGAGCACCAGCGCGGCAAACCCGCGGAACGGGGCCCGCTCCGGCAACGGGGCGCGCGCGGACGTAAACAGTACCGTGTCGCGGCGCACCAACGGTCGCACATTGCCGTCACCCGTGGGCACTTGCACAGTCGCCAGATGATCGGCGAGCAGTCCGGGCATGAACCCTTCATGCCAGCGCGTGAGTGGCTTGTCGGCGTTGCGGCCGAGGGCCACATAGATTCCGGCCAACGCCGGCCAATCGCCATCAGTGACGAGGGCGGTTTGCTCGCGCCATGTAGTGGGCCGCTCGGGCACGTTGCGCAAGGCGGTGGCGACCGCGCCTCCCAGCACCCGATCGATAGCATCGCGTACGCGGGTACTGCAGTTGTCGAGATAGTAATCGTAGCGATAGTAGCGATTCTCCTCGAGCGCTTGCCACGCCACGAACTCGGCGAGCGCGGCCTTCTGCACGTTGGTGAGATCGAGATTCTGCAATCGTGCTGATCGATCGGCCGCGACATACTCGGCGTACATCAGATCAGCCGGATAGACCGCCAGCCAGTACCGTGTATCGCCGGTCAGGAACCGTGTGAGGAAGTTGGGCTGATCGAAGTCGAACACCCCCCAGTTGTACGCCAGTCGCTGACCGGTAGCCGCATCACCCACCACGAGCGCATTGTGCCCGAACCGTTCCCACAGCACTTCGCCGTTGGCGAAGGTGAGTACCGAAATATCGAGCAACGCACCACGTGTTGCGCGCGTGGCGTCGAGCGCCGCATCGACACCCGGGGGCGGCGGTTGCGCGCCGCTGCGAACGGGAACCAACGCAGTGAAGGCCGCGCATGCGACCACGCACGCCATCCGAACAAACGGTCTCAGAATCGTACCTCGCGACCGTCTTCGGCCGCCTTGTACGCGGCTTCGAGCACCTTGTGCACCATCACCTGCTCCATCGGCAACTTGCGGGGCACTTCGCCCTGCAACATGGCCACGAAGTGCGCCAGTTCCGCACGATAGCTTTGCAAGAACGGACTCTCGCGGGCCGCCGCACCGGACGGCGACACGTTCACGTGACGACCGTTGATTTCTTTGACAACGCGCAGTGGCGCGAGCCGTCCTGATCCCTTCGTGCCGTGCACTTCGAACCACCAGCGGTCTTCATCACCAACAAACGCCCAGGACACATCGATGATCACACTGATGCCGCCTTCGCACTCAAGGAACAACTGCATGGCCACTTCCGTGGCGTTGGCCCCGCGCCCTTTTCGCGCCAATGCACTGATGCGAACCGGGTTGGGAAACTCGGCCAGCCACAACGCGAGATCAAGCAACGGGAATCCCTGATCGAGAAACACGCCGCCGCCCGCCTCCGACTTCCGACCACGCCATCCGTCGCCCGGACGTTCCACGAGCAACGCACCGGCGCGCACCGACGTGAGCGACCCCAGTTCTCCGTTGCGCAGGAACTGCGAAAGCGCCTGCACATCGGAGCGGAAGCGATGATTGTGCGCGACCTGCAGCACCAGATCATTCTTGGTCGCGGCCGCGAGACACCGCTCGACACCGCGCATCGAAAGCGCCAGCGGACGCTCCGACAACACGTGCAGCCCCTTGCGCAACGCACTGAGGACATGCGGTTCGTGCAGGTGATTCGGCGTCGCAATGACGACGGCGTCGAGCACGTCGGAGTCGAGCAGCTCCTCGAGATCGGTGAAGACGTCGGGAATGCCGAACCGATCGGCCAGCGCGCGCGCCTTGGGTCCATCATTATCGCACAGGGCGACGAGCTGCGCACCGCGCATCTTCGACAGCACCGGAATGTGCGTCAACTGGGCGATCGCGCCCGTTCCCACGACTGCAATGCGCACGCCGTCCTACTTGCATCCTCCGGAGGTCTGATCACGCGGCGATCGGCGATCGCCCGTTGCTCACTCGGCGAAGCCGACGACGGTTCCGGGGTAATAGTGACGCAGGATCGCCCGCACGTCATGCCCTGCCCGCGCACGACCGATCGCTCCCCACTGGCACATCCCAACCCCGTGTCCGTTGCCGCCGCCTCGCAGCACCACACCGGACACCCGCTCGCCAACCCGCGTCTGCTTGTCCACCTCAAAATACGTACTAAACAGAATCGCGCCACGCGCATCGCGAAATGCGCTGCGGATATCGTAGCCGTCCATCGTCACCGTGCCGCGATCCGTGCGCAGTACCAGTGTACCCACGCGACCGCTGGCGGTACGACGCCCCACGGCGACCGACTCGACTTGTGGCGCGGTCGTGCCACTGGCACCGCGTGACCCGAGATGACGCACGATCGCCTGCCGCAGCAGCGACTCGTCGTACGTGACTTCCCACGTGTGCCGCGGTGAGATGTCGCAGAACGCGCGCCCCGTTCGCGGATCGACGTCGCTGACACTCTGCAGGTATCCCTGATCAGAGCCGCCGCGCCACACCTCGCTCGGCTGCGCCGATTGTCCCCCACAGCTTGAAGAATATGGCCCGTCCACCACCGCACCGTTGTATCGCAGCACCAAACCGCTGGTCGACGCGATCGCGTTGTCCACCACCGGATGCTCCACCGAGACGCCGCCATATACCTGATGCTGCACGGTGGCCGTCATGTGATACCCTGCGGCCGGCACGCGCTCGGATGACGGCACGCGCATGTACGCGTAGCTGCGCGCCGCGATGGCCTGCGCCTGCAGTGCGGCGGCGTCGCCGGTCGCGCGCGTCCCAAGCTCAAGCGGCACCACACCGCGGAGATAGTCTTCGACCGACAACCGGTTCACCACGAGCAGCCCGTCGTTCGTGGCCGAGACCCACAGCTCTCCGCGATACCGCTTACCATCGTGCAGCACCACCGCACCGCGATCGCGAACACGCAGGACGAATGGACCCTGACGCCACGGTGTTTCGTCGCCTCGGCCACCGGCCAGACGCATTGTCTGCCCACGACGCTCAATACGCCACGCCTCACCGCCACTGCCGCGCGCGAGCAAACGCTTGCCGCCCTGTTCGAGCACTTCAAACGCCCCAATACCGGACACCGGTGCCGTGGGCGCCCGCACCGCCAAGGCGATCCAGGCGATACGGTCGCCCATCTCGAGCGTAGCGGCGGCCGTATCGGTGATGATTCCGACCGACGGGGAAACCGTGGCCACGCGCTCGGGCAACTGGCGCGGTGCGCACGAAACGATGAACGCCGAGACAGCACCGATGGCCGTCACAGTAGCCCACGTTCGGGCGCCGCGCTTCATGTCACCCGCTCAGCGCCGCAGCGTGCGTGGTGGCAGCCGCCATCGCTGAATCAAGCCGGTCGAGCGTGGTTTCGATTTCCGCGTCGCCGTGCGCCGACGACATGAAGCCTGCCTCGAACGCCGATGGCGCGAGGTACACACCACGCTCGCGTGCCGCGTGAAAGAATCGCTTGAAGAGCGCCGTGTCCGAGGTCTTGGCTTCGTCGAAGTTGGTGACCACTTCGTCCCGGAAAAAAAAGCCCCACATCGAGCCACTGTGCGAGGCATTGAACGGCACACCGCGGCGCGCGGCAATTTCCCGCAGTCCAGCCACCAGGCGTGCAGTGCGCATTGTGATGCCGTCGTGCACGTCGCGCGTGAGTTCGCCCAGTGTCGCGAGCCCGCCGGCCATCGCCAGCGGATTGCCCGATAGCGTGCCCGCCTGATACACGGGCCCGGTTGGCGCAATGCGTTCCATGAGCGCGCGCGAACCGCCATAGGCAGCCACAGGCAAGCCGCCCCCGATGACCTTACCGAGGGCGGTCAGGTCGGGGGTCACACCGAAGCGCTCCTGCGCTCCGCCAAAGGCAATACGGAATCCGGTCATCACTTCATCAAAGACGAGCAAGGCGCCGGTTTCGTCAGCGATACGCCGCAATCCCTCGATGAAGCCCGGCACCGGCTCGATATATCCGGCATTCCCGACAATGGGTTCCAGCAAAATCGCGGCCAATGGGACTTCTCGCGCGATGCGCTCCACCGCTTCGAGATCATTGTACGCGCATGTGAGGGTAAGCTTGGCCAACGCGTCGGGCACGCCCGGGGAGTTGGGCAAGCCGAGCGTGGCGACGCCCGACCCCGCCTTCACCAGAAAGCTGTCGGCGTGACCGTGATAGCACCCTTCAAACTTGAGCAGGTGATCACGACCGGTGGCAGCACGCGCCAGCCGCGCAATACTCATCGCCGCTTCCGTGCCACTCGAAACAAATCGCATCATCTCAAGATGCGGCATGCGCTCGGCGATGCGATCGGCGAGTTCGACTTCGAGGCCGGTGGGAATCCCGAAGCTCGTGCCGTAGTGCATCACCATGTTCAGCGCTTCCATTACCGCTTTGGGCGCATGGCCCAGCACCAGCGGGCCCCACGACAACACGTAGTCGAGATACTCGTTGCCATCGACATCCCAGATGCGCGCCCCGGCGCCGCGCGCCACGACGAACGGCTCGCCGCCCACACCGCCAAACGCGCGTACCGGCGAGTTCACACCGCCCGGGAATCGTGTGCGTGAATGCGCCATGATCTCGGCCGATCGTGTATTGTCGAACGCCTCGACGGGTACTCCGCCCACAGTAATCATCGTCCGAAACTCCCTACGCTTGATGGCATAAACGTGATGGGCAACACGCGGCCCTGTCGCACCTGCTCGCTCGCGCGTTCGGCGCGTTCAGCAACGCCCCGGAACGTGGCGCTGAAATCGTAGTCGTCAATCACGTCGTCAATGGTGACATCGAGAAAGCTGCCGATTGGCAGACCGGCCGCGATGTCGGGCGGCACGTCTACGTGCACCACCCCGTCCACATCATCGGCCTGCCATGGTGCACGCGCTTCCACGTAGCCGTCCGCATCCACGCGCTGCACCAGAACACGCGCGTCGCGTCCAAGAAAGCGTTCATACATCTCGGTGGTAATGCCGCGCTGCAGTTCGTAGAGGCGTTCCTGCCGCTCCAACTTGAGTGACTCGGGCACGTTGTCGTCGAGCAGCGCACCGCGCGTGCCTTCCTGCGGCGAATAGGTGAACACGCCCACCCGATCGAAGCGCAACTCTTCAAGCAGATCGAACAGCGCGTTAAACTCTTCGTCGGTTTCGCCGGGAAAGCCAACAATGACGGTGGTGCGAATGGCGAGATCGGGCACCGCCTGTCGATACAGCGCCACCTTGTCACGCAGCATCTGCGCACGCTCCGGACGACGCATGCGCGCCAGCACCGCGTCGTGCCCATGCTGCATGGGCATGTCGAGATAGCGCACAATGCGCGGATTGTCGGCAATGACCTGCAGCAGGCGCGGTGTGATGCCGGCGCCGTACAGATACAGCAGGCGCAACCATGGCACCGTGGTTTCGCGCAGCAACGCCTCGAGCAACTCGGGGAGCGCGGTGCCGTCACGACGGTCGCGCCCATAATGCGCCAGATCCTGCGCAACCAGATTCACTTCGCGTGCACCTTGCATCTCGAGCAGCTGCGCTTCTTTCACCACGTCATCGAGCGCAAACGACCGGTGCTTGCCGCGCATGAGTGGAATCGCACAGAACGCGCACCCGTGATCGCATCCTTCGCTCACCTTGAGGTAGCGCACTGCGGGCTGATCGCCGGCAAAGAGCCGCACACCGGGATGCTCCACGAGCGATCCGCCGAGCAGGCCACGCGCTACGAGTTCGGGCACGAGCTGATCGGATTCGCTTGTGCCAAGAAACACATCGACCTCTGGCAGTGCTTCCTGCAGTTCACTCTTGTGCCGCTCCACCATGCAGCCCACGGCGAACACGGCTTGCACCTGACCGTCATCCTTGAGGCGCGCGGCTTCAAGAATCGTGTCGAGCGATTCTTTTTTTGCGGCGTCAATGAAGCCGCACGTATTGACGATGATCACATCGGCGCTGGACGCATCGTCCACCGACTCGCCACCGTGCGCGACGAGATCGGCGCGATAGCGTTCGGAGTCGACGGTGTTCTTGTCACAGCCGAGCGTAAGAACGGAGAAGCGCATCCGGCCGCTCAGCGGAAGTTGCCGAACAACAACTCCACGCCGAACTCTTCGCCGCGCAGAAATTGCATCGCTTCCTGCAGGTCATCTTTGGAGGGCGACGTGACACGCACCTGTTCGCCCTGGATGGACACCTGCACCTTCTTGAGCTTTGCACCCTTGATGGCGGCGGTGACCTTCTTGGACGTCTCGCCGTCGAGCTCCGTCTTGAGCTTGATCTCGCGCTTCACGGTATCACCGCCGGCCACCTTGATGTCGCCGACATCGAGATTCTTTACGGGAATGCCACGCTTGATCAGCTTGGTTTGCACCACGTCATAGAGCTGGTGCATCTGGAAGTCGCTGTCGGCCACCAGCTCGAGCAGCGCATCCGATCGGTTGAACTCGACCGCCGCCTTCGAGCCTTTGAAGTCGTAGCGCTGCGCGACTTCCTTTTGCGCCTGATTGATGGCGTTATCGACCTCCTGGAGGTCGACGCCGGTGGTGATATCGAATGAGTATGTAGAGGCCATGCGGAGTACGGAGGATCAGCCGAGGAAACTCTCGAGCGCTCGCGCGCGGCTGACGTGGCGAAGGCGCGAGAGCGCCTTCTCCTTGATCTGCCGCACGCGCTCGCGCGTGATGCCGAGCAGCGTGCCGATTTCCTCGAGGGTCATCGGCTCGTGCACGTCCAATCCGAAGTATAGCCGCAGGATCTTCGCCTCGCGCTCCTTGAGCGATCCCAGTGAGTCTTCGATGGCCTGGGTGAGCGCTTTTTCGATGGTCTGCTCGTCGGGCGTGGGGCTGACCGTATCGGCGAGGTAGTCGAGCAGACGGTTGTCCTCGCCGGGCGTCATTGGCGCATCGAGGCTGAGGTGCACCTGCGAGATGGACATGGTCTTGGCGACCTCCTCCTCGCTGATGTCCATGCCTTCGGCAATTTCAGCGTTGGTGGCTTCTCGCCCGAGTTCCTGCAGCAGCGCGCTGGCCCGTTTGCCGATGCGATGCAACGTACCGGCGCGGTTGAGCGGAACGCGCACGATGCGCGACTGCTCGGCGAGCGCCTGCAGCACGGCCTGCCGGATCCACCACACTGCGTAGGAGATGAACTTGATCCCCTTGGTTTCGTCGAACTTGTGGCCGGCGCGAATCAGGCCGAGGTTGCCCTCGTTGATGAGGTCGGAAAGTGAGACCCCCTGATTCTGATACTTTTTGGCAACCGAGACGACGAAGCGCAGATTGGAGCGCACCAGTTTATCGAGTGCTTCGCCATCGCCAGCGCGGATGCGTCGTGCGAGATCGGCTTCGTCTTCACGCGAGATCAGCGGATACTTGCTGATGTCGCGCAGGTATTGATCGAGTGAGCCGTCTTCGAACGCACGCTTGCGACTCGTTGTGCCATTGGCGCTTCGTGTACGCGCCGGAGCACCGTCGGCCTTCGGCGACCGGTGTGCTGGAATAGCCGAGCCCCGAGCACGCAGCAACGCGGGCGACGCCATGGCGTCGGCCCCGTTGTGGTGCGGGAACTCAGCGGATGCGCTCTCCAAGCCGCCTCCATCGAATATTGGTGAGCCAAGGCGCCGACGTACTGGAGTCGGGAGCGTAACTGTAGTACACGAGCAGGGGTGTGCCTCGCATGAGCGAATCCGGCACAAAGCCCCAGTAGCGACTGTCGAGCGAGTTGTCGCGATTGTCGCCCAACACAAAGAAGTGTCCGTCGGGGACTACGAGCGGGCCCCAGTTGTTGCGCGACGGGCGGTATCCACGCGACGCGGCGGGAGCGGTGGCCGCAGCACTGGCGGTTCGGACCAGATAGCTGCGCTGCCATCGAAAGTCTTCCGCGACCGGATCCATGCCCGGATCGGTGTGCACGACATACCGCTCGTCTTGTTCCACGCCGTTGAGCAGCAGGACCCCCTGCTGCATGGAGACGGTGTCGCCGGGAAGCGCGACGAGGCGCTTGACAAAGTTTTTGGTTTGATCGGTGGGCCATTCAAAGACCACCACATCGCCGCGCCGCGGCGCACGGACTGCCGGCAGCCGCAAGCTCGTGAGCGGAATCGTGGCCCCGTACACGAGCTTGTTCACCAGCAGGAAGTCGCCCACGAGCAGCGTACTCTCCATGCTGCCTGACGGAATTTTGTAGGCCTCGACGAGCACCGCGCGCAATAACAGAAACAGTGCGATGGCGGCGGGAAACACGCGCATCCATTCGAACAGCCAGCCAACGTGCAGGCGCGACGTGCGGCGATTGGCCGCACGCAGCGCGGCGGCCCGCAGTTCGGTATCGGCGGCCAGTGCGCCGGGCGCCGGTGCGAACCGCGCCCCTTCGGCGACGTCGGCCTCGACGGCGTGCGCCGCATGCACGCCAGTGGCGGACGTATCCGTTGACACGTCTGACGTCTGCTTGGCGCTGTGCGATGTGCTGAAACGATCCATGACCAACGACCACCGCTCGGGAGGGAACTACTGCACGGAATCAAGCGCAACCTGAAGGGTGACGCAAGCGGCGGAACCCGACGTTCCGCCACTTGACGAACGACACGTCAGTAGTTGTCGATCTGCGCCCGCTGCAATGCACCGGAGTAGTCGACGTAGCCCACTTTCGTTTCCGAATAAAACTCGAACACTTCCCAGCCGCCTTCGCGATGCCCGTTGCCGGTGTCCTTTACACCACCAAACGGCAGGTGTGCTTCCGCGCCAATCGTTGGCGCGTTCACGTACGTGATGCCGTTGTCGAGATCCTGCAATGCACGAAATGCGACGGTCACATTCGACGTGTACACCGACGACGACAAGCCATACCGCACCCCGTTGTTCACCGCGAACGCTTCCTCTGCGTCTTTCACGCGAATCACCGAGAGTACCGGTCCGAAAATTTCTTCCTGCTCGAGCCGCGAGCCCGCGCGGACGCCGCTGAAAATCGTTGGCTCGAAAAAATACCCGTGCGCGAAGGCCGCGTCGGACGGACGGACACCGCCGCACAACAACGTCGCCCCTTCCTCGCGACCAATCGCGACATATCGCTCCACCTTCTCACGCGACGCCTCGTGCACGAGCGGACCCACATCGGTGCCCGTGACACGACCGTCACCCAAACGCAATGCCCGTGTCCGCTCCACCAGACGCGTCAACAATTGATCGTGAATTCCATCCTGCAGAATCAGACGACTGGTCGCCGTACAACGTTGCCCCGTGGTGCCGAATGCGCCCCACAGTACGCCGTCAACCGCCAGCTCGAGGTCGGCGTCGTCAAGCACGATCTGCGCGTTCTTGCCGCCCATTTCCAGCGACAACCGCTTGTGCATGCGCCCGCATGTTTCACCCACGGCCCGACCCGTTTCGGTGCTGCCCGTAAACGAGATCAACGGCACGTCCGGATGTTCAACAATCGCCTTGCCCACGACCTCGCCCATGCCGTGCACGAGTTGAATCACTTCCGGCGGCAGCCCCGCTTCCAGCAGAATCTCCACCAGCGCGTGCGCCGCCTGCGGCACGTCTTCGGCGGGCTTGAACACCACGGAATTTCCGCACAACAACGCCGGAAACATCTTCCACGTGGGGATCGCCATCGGGAAGTTGAACGGCGTGATCAAACCGGCCACACCAATCGGTCGGCGGAAACTCATCGCCCATTTATTGCGCAGTTCGCTGGGTACCGTGTGGCCGAACAGACGTCGTCCTTCGGTCGCCGCGTAGTACGCCGTGTCGATGCCTTCCTGCACATCACCGCGCGTTTCCGCGAGTGGCTTGCCCATCTCGCGCGTCATGAGATCGGCCAACGCTTCCTTGCGCGACGCCATCAGGTCGCCGACCCGACGCAGCACATCACCGCGGGCCGGCGCCGGCGTGCGCTTCCACTCCGCATAACCGCGCCGCGCACTCTCCACGGCGCGTTCGACATCCGCCACGCCCGATGCCGGAAAGCGGCCAATCAGGTCACGTGCGTCGGCCGGATTGCGATTCTCGAAGTACGCATCGGTGGATGGCGCGACCCACGAGCCGCCTATGAAATTCTTGAAGTCAGACATCTACTCGCCGTGTTGTATGATTGATGGGAGAGCGCACTCAGGCGCCGGCGCCGGACCGCAGATCTGCGGCACCGGGCGATGGGATGACGGCCGGCGCGGGCGGCTCGGCCTGACACGTCCAGCGTGCCGGCCGGTCGAACGTTGCCTCGGCGTAGCCCACCCGCGGCAGCACTTCCCGCGCCACGAGTGCGATGCCGGATGCGAGCACGAGCATCGACAATATGTGCGCGCGGCCCAAGCGATGACGCCACGTACCGAAGGCACTCCAGATGCCGAGCAGGCCCACACCACCGCCTGCGGCGACCAGGCCCACGAGCGGCATGCCGCAGCGCGCCGGCCACGGCCAGAACCAGACGCCGACGCCCGCCGCCACGGCCACGGTGAGTTTCGTGTACGCCCAGATCGTGGCCTTGCGCGACGCGCCCGGTGCAGACGGCACCACCGTGCCCGCCGACCGCGGTGCCACGGCCGCTACACCGCGCGGCATGCCCGTGCCCGTGGGCGGCGCGGGTGGCAACAACGCTTCGTCGGGTATCGACGCGAGCTGCTTGTCGATCTTGGCGAGTTCCTTTTCCCAGTCGCGCTGCGTCATGGCTGGCGGAGTAGAGGCGCGGATACACAGCGGCGTGTTGAACGAGACATCGTCACGCCGGCGTCGCTTCGCGCGCGAGCGTGTAGCGCTCGATTTTCTTGTACAAGTTGGAGCGTGGCATCGCCAGCGCGCGCGCTGTTTCCGACACGTTCCAGTCAAAGGCCCGCAACTTCGCGAGCAGGAATGCGCGCTCCGCCGCATCCTTGAACTCCTCAAACGTTCGGCACTCCGTGAGCGAGCCAAGCCCGCTCGGCTCCACCACACGTTTGCCGGTGAGTCGGTCCACATCGCTCACGGCAATGTGCGGTCCAGCGGCCAGAATCACGAGACGTTCCACCGTATTGCGAAGCTCACGGACGTTGCCCGCCCACTCCAGCTCCGAGAGTCGAGCCAACGCGTCGTTGCTGATGCCGCGTCGTGGCAGCCCATCGCGTTGCGCAAACTGTTGCAAAAAGTACACGACCAGCGGTTCAATATCTTCGCGTCGCTCCCGCAACGGCGGCACCACAATCGGCACCACGTTCAACCGGTAGTACAGGTCTTCGCGGAATCGACCATCCGCGATCTCGCGCTCAAGATCCTTGTTCGTGGCCGCGATCACGCGCACGTTCACCTGCACCGGCTTGTTGCCACCGATGCGCGTCACGACGCCATCCTGCAGCACGCGCAGCACCTTGGCTTGCGCGGACAGCGCCATGTCACCGATTTCGTCAAGAAAAAGTGTTCCACCATCGGCCTGCTCGAACTTGCCCGCACGATCGGCGACCGCGCCGGTGAACGATCCCTTCATGTGACCGAACAGTTCGCTCTCGATCAACTCCGACGGAATCGCCGCGCAGTTCACCTCGACGAACGGTTTGCGCGCCAAGGGTGAACCGCGATGCATCGCCCGGGCGACCAGCTCCTTGCCCGTCCCGTTCTCGCCGGTAATAAGGACCCGTGATGGCGTGGCCGCGACCTTGTCGATGCGCTCCAACAGCGCGCGAATCACGTACGACTTGCCCACGATTTCGTATCGCGACTCAATCGTTTGCCGGAGTCGGTTGTTCTCCTCGGACAGATCGGCCTGCACGAGCGCGTTGCGCAGCAGCAACAGCACACGATCGGTGTCGAGTGGCTTCTCGAGAATGTCGTACGCGCCACGCTGCGTGGCTTCCACCGCCGTCTGGATCGTCGCGTGTCCGCTGATCATCACGACGACGGCGTTGGGGTCGGCCGCGCGCAATCGCGTCAACACTTCAAGCCCGTCAATGCCGGCCATCTTGACATCGAGAAACACCAGATGCGGCTGAAACCGCTCGTACTCGGCAATGCCGTCCAACCCACTGCCGGCCGCGCGGACTTCGTAGCCCTCATATTCGAGCAATTGCCCGAGCGCCTGGCGAATGCCCGGTTCGTCATCAACCACGAGGATGCGACGTGTCGTCATGAGCAGCGACTACCGAGGTTCAACACGATACACCGTGATCTGCCCGCGCGAGATGCGCACATCGCCGACGTACGGCGGCATCTCCACCGGATACCCGTCCTGGGTGATTTCATCGCCCACGAGTCCACGGCGCGTCGCGCTGATAAGACGCGGCACCAACGGGCGCGGCACGCTGAACGCACCCACGACCACCTCACGGATGCGAAACTGCGCTCGCCCGGGCGCGATCAGATCGAAGTTCCCGCCAATGATAATGGTGTCCCTGCGATCGAGTGCCCCGGCCAGCGGGCCCAGAATCGCGGCGCCCCCGAAGTCTTCCAGCGGGATCTCGGACTTCACATACACCATATCGTCAACGACGGCGACGACCGCCCCATTCGCTGAGGCCGGCAGCTGCAGGGCAAACGGCTGCACGAGGAACGACGCGAGTTCACCCGCTTCCAGTGTGACGGTAGGCGGCCCTCCACGCTGTCCCAGACGCACCAAGCGGGCCTGCGCGGATGCGGACGCTGCGTCTTCGATGGGCTGCCAGCGCGCGTTGGCGAGCCCGCGCGCCGGTGCCGTGCTCATGCTGTCGATACTGCGCGGTGCGAACGGAATGCGCGCGGTAATACTCTGTGGCAGCGGAACGTTACCACCGCTGTACCACCACCAGGCACCGACCGCCGCGACCGAAAAGACGGCGGTGCTCACCAGTCGACTGAGGCAGCTCATCGGTTGTGACGCCGCACCGGCGGTGCACAGAAAAAGATGCAGTGTGTAGGCATTCCTGAAAGGTAGCCAGCGCCCGCGCGAGCGTGGAAGTGTGATGGGCTGGCACGCCACGGGCATGATCGTCACCCTGCTGGCCTGCGTGCGTGAAATCACTCAAGCGATGTGCCGACCGTCCGACACTGTGACTGGACGGTTGGGGAACGGAGTCCCCACCTGCCCGCCCCCAACTCGCCTTATGGCCGCCCACCCCGCATCCGCTTCGGTCGATCCCGCGCCTGATCCGATTGCCGACGCCCGAGCCCTTGTCGCCATGGCGATCGGACTCGGACAGCGCACGCGCACGGTGCGCCGATTTGGACAGGTGACGGACCGTAAGGCCGCGCTCTACGTGAGCACAATTGTGCGGCATGCGTCGCGACTCCTGCAGTCGGCGACCACGCACGACGTGCCGGTGTTGCGATCGAGCTCGAACGGACCCGGCGGCAACGCCGTGCATTTCGTGGTACGACACGATCGATTGGTGGGCCCGCCGAGTGCGAATCGATTGCTGGTGGTGGGATCGGACGCCCGGCTGCGGTGCTGCATCGTGGCCGATCATGGCGGCGCGCGCATATGGGCCGACTACGATGTGGCCACCGCCCCCGAGGGACTGTCGCTCCGCGTCGTGCTCGATGCACTCTCGGCGATCATTGCTCGGCTCGAACAGACGGTGATTCAATTGGAGACGCGCGAACTGGTGCGTGAGGCGCAGGTGGAGGCGGACATCGCGGCCGCCAAAGCGCGCATGGCCGGCTTGCCAGTGGATGCTCCCCTGGTGTCACGACGTCACGCGCGCTCAGAGGAGCCGGTGCGACCGTGGACCCGACATGTCGCGGCCTCTGACGCGTCCCCGCCAGCGCCCGGGCACGCGCCGCTGCCCCCCGCAATCACGAAGTGGGCGCGGCCGGACGCGCCGGAGCAGGCCACAGCCAAGACGGCGCCAGCCGAGACGGCGGAGCCTGAGGCCGTGTTGACGACGGAGCCGCGCCGCGGATTCACGCTCTCCCGGTTGCACCAGGCGATCTGACCGGGCGGTCATGACGGCGAAGAGTCGCCAGTGCCATTCGCCCCCTCACGTGACGCGGGCCGATACCGCAGCGCCTCGGCGAGATGATCGCCCGCCACCGATTCCGAACCATCGAGATCGGCAATGGTGCGCGCTACCCTGAGTACGCGATGGTATCCACGCGCGCTCAGCCGCAGCCGCTCCGCCGCCGTGACGAGCAGCGCGCGCGCGTTGCGATCGAGCAGCGCTGTAACGAGCAGCAATCGCGAGGTAACGCAGGCGTTGGTGCTGGCCGGTGCCGCGAGCGATTCCTGGTTGGTTCGCGCATAGCGAAGACGTTGCTGCTGGCGTGCCAACACGATGCGCGCGGCCAGCACCGACGAAGGCGTACCCGGCGCGAGCGCGTCGAGCGAGGCGGGCGGAACGCGACGTACGTGCACATGCAGATCAATGCGGTCGGCTAACGGTCCGGAGAGTCGCGCCCGGTGCCGCTCGAGATCGGTGCCAGCGCAGGTACACTCCCGCTCCGGATCGCCGGCGTATCCGCACGGGCACGGATTGGTGGCCGCGACCAGCATGAAGCGCGCGGGAAACCGGAGTGACATCGCGGCGCGCGCGAGGGTCACATGGCCGTCTTCGAGCGGTTGTCGCAGCGTCTCGAGCACATGGCGCGGAAAAAGCGACAGTTCGTCGAGGAAAAGCACGCCGAGGTGCGCGAGACTCACTTCACCGGGGCGCGGCACACTGCCACCGCCCACGAGTCCGGCCGCAGAAACGGAATGGTGTGGGGCGCGGAACGGACGCTGTGGACGCGCGGGGCCCGCGCCGAGCAGGCCCGCGACGGATTGCACCGCGAGCACCTCGAGGGCTTCATCGTCGTGCAACGGCGGGAGGATGCCGGGCAGACGCCGAGCGAGCATGGTTTTTCCAGCGCCCGGTGGACCGACGAGCAGCAAGTTGTGTCCGCCGGCTGCGGCAATTTCGAGTGCGCGCATTGCCAACTCCTGCCCGACCACATCCGCCATATCCGGTTCGTCCGCGCGCGTGCCCTCGTAAGGTGCCGCGCCGTGGCGTTCGTACGTGGCGCGCGCGGCCGTGGCCACGAGTTCCGACAGTTCCGCACTCGATTGCGCGTGCAACCCCTCTCCCGCATCCCGCAGTTGCTGCACCAGCTCGTGCAGGGTGGCCGGCGTGAGCGCGCGCACACCTCGCACACACGCCGCTTCGGCGGCGTTTTGCGGCGGGATCACCAGCACATCTCCGCACGATACGGCGCGTCGCGCCACGGCGAGCACGCCGCGCACGGGACGCAGACACCCATCAAGGCCGAGTTCGCCCACTGCCCGCAATCCGCGCAATCGCTCCGGGTCGAGCTGACCACTTGCGGCGAGCACACCGAGCGCAATCGGCAGATCGAACGCCGTGCCGGCTTTGGGTAAATCACCCGGCGACAAACTCACGGTGATGCGGCGCGGCGGCACGACGAAGCCGGAGTTCACGATGGCCGCACTGACGCGGTCGCGGCTCTCCTTCACCGCCGTGGCGGCGAGCCCCACGAGCGTCCATTGCGGCAGACCGTTGGCGACATGCACCTCGACGGTGATATCGACGGCTTCAATACCAAGCACAGCGGCGGACGTAGCGGAGGCGAGCATGGGCACACTATGCGGTACCGATTCACTGAAGTCCTCACCGAATTGCTGCGCGCGACATCACCGCCTTGCAGCGAACACAGGTTCCCCCAGCGTCAGCGCGTGTACTTGAACATGAGCTCCACCAGCTCGTCGTACACCGCATCCGCGTTGCCGCTCTCGCCACGGGCGGCGGCGGCGGCGCAATGCTTGAGATGATTGCGCATGAGCTCTCGCGACACACCGCGCAGCGCCTCCTGCACCGAGGCCACCTGCGTGAGCACGTCGACGCACCATCGCTCTTCGTCAACCATTTTCTGCAGCCCGCGCACCTGCCCCTCAATCCGGCGCAGTCGCGCAAGGTTTCGGCGCTTGACCTCCGGATCCACCGCCGTCGCGTGCCGTGCACCATCAGCGGCTTCGCCCACGACTGCGCAGCCGCAGTGAACCGCCACCGTTTCGTCCCCTTCCCGCATCATCGCCCTCGGCGCTCAAGAGATGCAACCCGGAAAACCGTCGTTCATGAGTATACCCCAACCCCCTATCGAACTTCCAGACGCGACGCACCAAGCGCCATGCCAAGGCTCCGATGCTACGCTAGACTGCATGCCATCATGAGCTTTACGCCACCTGTCGTCGATACCGCGCAGTATCTCTCGTCGCATTTCATCCTGCATCTGGCGCGCGCGCTGCACGCGCACGGCTATCCGGCACATCGGCTGGAAGCGGTGCTGGGAAAAGTCGCGGCGCGTCTGGGCGTCGAGGCGCAGTTCTTCACCACACCCACGTCCATCTTCGCCGCGTTCGGTACGCAGGATGCGCAGCGCACGCACCTCCTGCGCGTCGAACCGGGCGAGCCGAACCTCGGGCATTTGTCGCGCCTCGACGGCATCATGTCGGAAGTGCTCGACGCACGCATCACTGCGTCCGAGGGATCCACGCGGATCGTGGCGCTCCTGACCGAGCCGCCGCGTTGGAGTCGCTGGCAAACGCTATGTGCCTTTGTGATCGCGTCAATCGCGGTCTCGTGCTTCTTCGGGGTCACGGTGTTCGAGGCGTGCATCGCCGGCCTGCTCGGGCTGGTGGCCGGCCTGTGCGCCCTGGCGGCAAGTCGCAATGTGAGCCTCGCGCCCGTACTCGAGCCGATGACAGCAGGTGTCGTATCGACGTTGGCGTTTTTTATCGCCGGCATGACCACGAGCGGCAACGCCTATCAGACCTCCCTGGCCGGACTGATCGTCTTGCTCCCCGGTCTGGCCTTCACCATTGGCCTGACCGAACTGAGTACGCGTCATCTCGCGTCGGGTACGGCACGGCTCGCTGGCGCGCTTGTCACGTTCCTCGGACTCGGCTTTGGCCTGGTGCTCGGCGCGAAAGCGGGCGCGCTGCTGGCCGCACTCGTGCTCAACGGCGACCCGGCCTGGATTGTGGACTCGCCGCGCGTTGCCTGGTGGACAGAAGTGATCGCGGTCGTGCTCGCACCACTTTGTTTTGCGGTGCTGCTGCGTGCTGATCGCAAAGATGTGGGGTGGATCGTGCTCGCCGGTGTCGCCGCCTTCGTGACCTCGCGGTTTACCGGACGCGCTATGGGTGAGGAGCTCGGTGCGTTTCTCGGCGCGCTCGTGGTCAGTGCCGGGAGCAACCTGCTGGAGCGATTGCGACGCGCATCGGCCATGGTCACGCAGGTGCCCGGCTTGCTCATCCTTGTGCCGGGGAGCATCGGATTCCGCTCCGTCACGTCGTTGCTCGACAATGAAACCGTCGTTGGCGTTGAGACGGCATTTCGCGTGGCGATCATCGGCATTTCGTTGGCCGCAGGTCTGCTCGCGGGGAACGTGGTGACCGGGCTGTCACGACCGGAGTACGCTGAGGGCGACCGAGGCATTTGAGCGCCTCGGCGCCCGCGACGTTGCGCCTGCAACCGACGCATCAGGTCTCCCGGGTTGCTACCGTTGTTCGATACGCCGCGCGACCGAATCCGAGGAGCGTGATAGTGAGTGACATCCCAACGACTGCACACACCGCGAGTGACCACCGGAGCGCGGCCGGATCGCCAAACACACGATCGGTGAGCAACGCGACGGCCGTGGGGCCGAATGCTCCGGCAAACAAATTGACGACGAGAAAGTATACCGCCGACCCCTGTCCGCGCATCCTCGATGGCAACGCTTCCGCAACGGCGGCATTGGCCGCTCCCCAAGGCATCGCCGCGAACAAGTTGACCGGAACCAGGAGTACAGCCGCCATGATCGCCGACGGTACGAGTGGATACAAGCCAGCGGTGATCAACAGGCCGAGCGCGGCGTAAATGCCAACGCGGAGCGGCGCGTCCGTTTGTCCGGCGCGTACCCAGCGATCGGTGAGTCGCCCGCCGAGCAGTGTGCCGGCCACACCCACCGTCATCGTGAGTGCGCCTTGCAGCGTGCCCGCTTCGGTCGCGGTCCAACCGTGCGTCCGCACAAAAAACGTCGCAAGCCACGCCGCGATCCCGTAGTTCACGGCGGCCGAGCACGCGAAGCCGAGCGACATGAGGCTCATCGTGCGCGCATGCAATCGGAAGTAGTCGATGACCTGAGCGAACGGCAGCACCGGTGCGTTGCTGACACGCGGCGGATCCCGCATGGTCATGGCCAACACGCCAATCAACAGCCCGGGCAAACCCACGATGAAAAACACCGTTTGCCACGGCCGGATTTCACCAACAATCGGCCACGTCCATCCACCCTGTGCTTCAGTCAGCCCCACAACATACGCGCCGAGTGCGTAGGCGATGCCGGAGCCGAGAAACGTGCCCAGCATGAACACGCTCATCGCGGTGCCACGACGCTCGCGCGGGAACGCATCGGCGATCATTGACACGGCCGATGGACCGAGCGTCGCCTCGCCCACACCGACGCCAATGCGCAACACGAACAGTTGCGTAAAGGTCCGGGCGAGTCCGCTGAGCGCCGTCAT